>CAIKMZ010000013.1 GCA_903828665.1 uncultured beta proteobacterium | reverse complement strand
GATACCCTCTGCCTGCGCGTGCAGGTGCAATCGAATGCCGCGGCCGCAGGCGGTTGTCATCAGCCGGTTTTCGATCATCAGGGCCGCCGTATTGACCAGACCCAGTGTGTGGGGGTGTCCGTTGTGCTGATCCCCGGAGATGTCAAGAATGCCCAGCAGTCTGCCGTTGGCTGACATGATGGGCGCGGCGGCGCAGGTCAGGAAATTGTTGCGCTCCAGAAAATGTTCGGCACCATGGATTTCAACGCTACTGCCTTCGGCCAGCGCCGTGCCAATGGCGTTGGTTCCTCTATGGGCTTCATGCCACGAGGCACCGCAGGACAAGGCAACCCGCTGCGCCTTGTCCAGGAAGACCGCGTCGCCCAGCGTGTGCATCAGCGTGCCACGCTCATCGGCCAGTACCACCACGTTCTGGCCATGGCGCACTTGTTCAAACAGGTATTCCATCACGGGACGCGAGTGCGCCAGCAGCGCATGGTTGCGCATCAGGGTCTGGCCAAGTTCCGCACCGCTGCTGTGTTCGGTGCCGTGCAGGCGCCCGTCCGGCAGCAAACCGGCAGCCAGACTGCGACTCCAGGATCGTGCAAGCCGTTCGTCCAGGCCACTGCGCGGGACGGAGCCAAATTTCAGAAGGTGTTGACGCGCCTGGCGAATCGCCACGGCATGCTGGGGTGTTTGCAAGTTGTCTCCTGGACAGACTTCGAGTCCGTTCTCAATGATCAAAACCGTATGGATCGTACTAAAGGCATGGATACCTGACGATATGTACGGCCATGCATAGAGGAACGGCATCGGATGTGTCACGTTTTGTGACAGCTGTCGCGCTTTGGATCGTCCGCGTGGCTCGACAAAGCGGCACGGAACGCCGATGCCAATAAGAAACCTCAATGAAATCAATGCCTGGCGCGGCGTGCTGCTGCTTGGCATGGGTCTTGATAGGTAACAGGGCCCGCAAGGGATTTATTTCAATCATTCGACCATAACGAGGAGACACCATGCTCTATGCAGCACCCGGCGCCGCTGGCGCCAAGATTGCCTACAAGGCGCAGTACAACAACTTCATCGGCGGCAAGTTTGTAGCGCCAGTGAAAGGCCAGTACTTTGATGTCATCACCCCGATCAGCGGTAAGGTCTACACACAGGCCGCCCGCTCCACAGCCGAGGACGTTGAACTCGCACTCGACGCTGCCCACGCTGCGGCCGATGCCTGGGGCAAAACCGATGCCGCCAGCCGCGCCAATGTGCTGCTGAAAATTGCCGACCGCATCGAAGCCAATCTGGAACTGCTGGCCTACGCTGAAACGGTGGACAACGGCAAGCCAATCCGCGAAACCATGGCGGCCGATATCCCGCTCACGGTGGACCACTTCCGTTACTTCTCCGGTTGCGTGCGAGCGCAGGAAGGCGCGCTGAGCAACATCGACGAGAACACGGTGGCTTATCACATCCAGGAGCCGCTCGGCGTGGTCGGGCAGATCATCCCCTGGAACTTCCCGATTCTGATGGCGGCCTGGAAGTTGGCGCCGGCGATCGGCGCAGGCAACTGCGTGGTGTTGAAGCCGGCCGAATCGACACCGATCAGCATCCTGATCCTGGCCGAACTGATCGCCGACCTGCTGCCGCCGGGTGTGCTCAACATCGTCAATGGCTATGGTCGTGAAGCCGGCCTGCCGCTGGCCACCAGCAAGCGCATCGCCAAGATCGCGTTCACCGGCTCCACCAGCACGGGACGCGTCATTGCGCAAGCCGCGGCCAACAACCTGATCCCGGCAACGCTGGAACTCGGTGGCAAATCGCCCAACATCTTCTTTGCCGACATCATGGACAAGGACGATGGCTTTCTGGACAAGGCAATCGAAGGTCTGGTGCTGTTTGCCTTCAACCAGGGCGAAGTCTGCACCTGCCCGTCACGCGCGCTGATCCAGGAATCGATTTACGACAAGTTTATGGAACGTGTCTTGAAGCGCGTCGCCGCCATCGTGCAAGGCAACCCGCTGGACGGCAACACCATGATCGGTGCGCAAGCGTCCAAAGAGCAGTTGACGAAGATCCTGTCCTATCTGGAGCTCGGCAAGCAGGAAGGCGCACAGGTGCTGATCGGCGGCGCGCAATCGCATCAGAGCGGTGATCTGGCCGGTGGCTACTACGTGCAGCCGACGCTGTTCAAGGGACACAACAAGATGCGCATTTTCCAGGAAGAAATATTCGGCCCGGTGTTGGCGGTGACGACCTTCAAGGATGAGGCCGACGCGCTGGCGATTGCCAACGACACGCTGTACGGCCTGGGCGCCGGCGTCTGGAGCCGCAACGGCAACGTCGCCTATCGCATGGGCCGCGCCATCAAGGCCGGTCGCGTCTGGACCAACTGCTACCACGCCTACCCGGCGCACGCTGCCTTTGGCGGCTACAAGGAATCGGGCATTGGCCGTGAGACGCACAAGGTCATGCTTGACCACTACCAGCAAACCAAGAACCTCTTGGTAAGCTACAGCGAAAGCAAGCTTGGTTTCTTCTGATCCTGAAGGATGCGTGCAATCGAAGGGGCAGGCAACTGCCCCTTTTTTCCTGGAGCCAGACATGGTTGATAAAGTAGTTGCCACGCCTGCGGCCTTGGAGTTGGTCGCTTTTCTAAAGACCAAGTACGGCCCAGACCTGATGTTTCACCAGTCTGGCGGTTGCTGCGACAACAGTGCGGCCAATTGTTATTTGCCCGGTGAAATCACCGTAGGCGCGGGCGACGTCTACCTGGGCGATATCGGCGGCAGTCCGTTCTACATCGGCCGAGCACAGTACGAATATTGGAAACACACGCAGTTGATCATTGATGTGATCGACGGGCAGGGCGGCACTTTTTCGCTGGAAGGACCAGAAGGCAAGGCCTTTCACACGCGATCACGGGTTTTCAGCGAAGATGAAATGACGGAACTGTTCGGCACATAGTTTGGAAGCGCATCCGCCTGGTTCAAACGCCTTCGGCAACAGCGACACTTTGGCGTCCAAATGCGATCAAAACGCCAATCTGAATGTCGGGTCTCGGATAGGCAGTTCTGGAAACCAGATGGCTGGATTGTGTCCATTGTTGTCGGTCACCAACACAAGTCCAGTCACCAACTTCTCGCAGAGCCTATCGTGTGCGGTGCCGTTTCCTATGCTTTGCTGCAACCCTTCCGGTTCTGTTCTCAGTCTGTCATCGTTCCGAATGTAAAAGTCATAGGG
>CAIKMZ010000012.1 GCA_903828665.1 uncultured beta proteobacterium | reverse complement strand
TGTCAGCGACTATGCATCAGGGCCATCGGGCGAGTCTGGGCAACCAGGCAGACCACGAAATCAAGGCCGGATATAAGTAAGCAGCCGATTCTTTTATAGAACAACACAAATTCTTCTTGCTATCCGGGAGGCATCCATATAGGGCCCGCAATGACCAGTGTGTTTATGGCGCCAGCCGCTCGCGCAGCCACAGCGCCTTGCCGTCTGAACCCGTGCGGGCCTGCGTGTAGCGCAGCCGGTCATGCAGGCGGCTCTTGCGGCCTTGCCAGAATTGCCATTGCTCGGGCTTGAGGCGGTAACCGCCCCAGTGCGGCGGCCGCGGCGGTTGCAGCAGGAATTTCGCGCCGTACTTTGCGGCATTGGCAACCAGCACGCCGCGTCCGCTGATGACCTGGCTTTGCGGCGAGGCCCAGGCACCGATGCGTGAATCGAGCGGGCGGCTGTGGAAGTAGGTGTCGCTTTCCTCGGAGCTGACTTTTTCCACCAGGCCTTCGATGCGCACCACGCGTTCGAGCTCGACCCAATGGAACTGCAGCGCGCCATAAGGGTTGCCCGCGAGCTCCTGCCCCTTGCGGCTGTCGTAGTTGGTGAACCAACTGATGCCGCGCTCGTCATAGCCCTTGATCAGCACCACGCGCGTCGACGGGCGCAGATTGCTGGCCACAGTGGCCAGCGTCATGGCGTTGGGTTCGGGTATTTCGGCCGTGATGGCTTCCTGCAACCATTGTTCGAACTGGAGCAGCGGGTCGCTGTGCGACGCGTCCTCGCTGAGTTCGGCGCGTTCGTAGCTTTTGCGGAGATCGGCAAGAGAGTTCATGGCAGCAGTATAGGCAGCGGCAGAGCGGCTGGTCGCAAGCGTGTGCACCGTTTTTGCGCGCAGCGTTTTTGCATGCACCAATTTGAGCTGAATTCCCTTTCTTTCTTGAAGCTTCTGCTTGCATGAACTTCCTTAGGATCAATCCTCATAAATGGTGGGTTTGTTTGCAACGAGGGGACCCTTGAATTCGTCAGCCTCAGTCCTCCTTCTGTCACGGACCGGGGCGCGTTGATTCGCCGAGCGCGGCTGCGCCTGGCGAAGTTGACTTTGTCTGGCGGGATCGTAGCGACAACGGGAGATTCGCATGCATGACTCAGCACGTACCAGGTCTTTGAATATTTCCACGAAATTGGGCATGCTCGTGTTCAGCGTCATTCTTGGGCTGGTTCTGATCGCGGTGGCGATGCTCATTTCGGAGCAGAAGATTCTCAGGACCGAGCGCGAGAACGCCGTGCGCCAGACGGTGGAGGTCGCGCACGGCATCGTCAATCGCTACCATGACCTGTCAAGCAAGGGCTTGATAACCGAAGCGGAGGCAAAGCAGCAGGCGATGCAAGCCGTCAAGACGCTGCATTACAACGGGTCGGAATATTTCTGGATCAACGACATGCACCCGCGCATGGTGATGCACCCCAACAGCCCGGCCCTTGATGGCACGGACCTCACGGAGAACAGGGATCCCAATGGCGTTCGTCTGTTTGTTGAATTCGTCAACCTCGTCAAGGCCCGGGGCGCCGGCCTGGTGGCCTATGCCTGGCCCAAACCAGGCAGCGACAAGCCGGTTCCCAAAATATCCTATGTGAAAGGCTTTGCTCAGTGGCAATGGGTGATTGGCTCGGGCGTTTACGTGGAAACCGTCGAAGCCATGATCCTCGCACGATCCGCGAATGTTGCCATCGGTTCCGTTGTCCTGATCGTCATCCTGCTCGGGATTGGTTTGCTGATTGCCCGCTCGGTCGCGCGTCCGATCACGCACGCCGTGCGCATCGCTGAAACGATTGCGGGTGGTGGCTTGATGAGCCATATTCCGGTGGACACCGATAACGAATCGGGCAAGTTGATGCAGGCATTGAAAAGCATGAACGAAAGCCTGGCGCAGATCGTCGGCAACATGCGCGGCAGCACCGGCGCGATCGCCACGGCTTCGCGTCAGATGGCGGCCGACAATCTCGATCTGTCGTCCCGCACCGAGGAGCAAGCCAGTTCACTCGAGCAGACCGCAGCCTCGATGGAGCAGTTGACAGCCACGGTCAAACAGAACTCCGAGAACGCGCGTCAGGCCAGTGATCTGGCGATGTCAGCCTCGAATGTCGCAGCCAAAGGCGGAAGTGTTGTGTCGCAGGTCGTTGAAACGATGGATTCGATCAATGGATCGTCCAGACAGATCGCCGACATCATTGGCGTGATTGACGGCATCGCCTTCTAGACCAATATTCTTGCCTTGAATGCAGCGGTCGAGGCGGCTCGTGCCGGTGAACAGGGGCGCGGTTTCGCCGTGGTGGCCACCGAGGTCAGAAACCTGGCGCAACGCTCGGCACAAGCGGCAAAGGAAATCAAGACACTGATCAGTGATTCGGTCGACAAGGTCGAAAAGGGAAGTGCGCAAGTCGCTCAGGCCGGCCGGACGATGGAGGAAATCGTCGACAGCATCAGACGGGTGACCGACATCATGACGGAGATCACATCGGCCGTGCAGGAACAGACCGCAGGCATCGAGCAGATCAACCAGGCGGTCGCGCAGATGGATCAGGTGACGCAGAGAAATGCAAGCTTGGTAGAAGAGGCCGCTTGGGCTTCCGCCTCGCTGCAAGAGCAGGCGAGCGGCCTGGCCGAGATGGTGGGTGTTTTCAGACTCCCGAACAAGGATGCATTGCTGCTCGCGCCAGCCTGAAGTCGACAGGACGCCGCTATGCCATGGTGCGGCTGAAGGATGCGCTGCGCAACGCTTGCCTGCGCCAGTCGGAAGCGCAACTTGGTAACCACTTGGTAACGCGATGCGCTCCGTTGCCTTCGGTTCCGCAGTACCATCGGGCTTGTAATTTTGTTACCAACATTTCCGGAAATCATGAAACTCAACTCCACGGTCGATGCCGTCACGGCGCGCATTCGCCAACGTAGTCAGGCAACGCGCAGCGTGTACCTGGAGCGTCTGGCCTTGGCGGCGCAACGCAAGCCGGGTGCCGAACGCCTGGGCTGTGCCAACGTGGCGCATGCTTTTGCCGCGTTGCCCGTCAATGACAAGCTGCGCGTGGTGGCCGAGCGCGCGCCCAACATCGGCATCGTCACGGCCTACAACGACATGCTCTCGGCGCATGCGCCATTCCAGGCTTATCCTGCGCTGATCAAGATGGAAGCGCGCCTGCTTGGCGCCACGGCGCAGGTCGCCGGTGGCGTGCCGGCCATGTGCGACGGCGTGACGCAGGGCACGGCCGGCATGGAGTTGAGCCTGTTCTCGCGCGATGTGATCGCGATGGCCACGGCCGTGTCGCTGAGCCACGATGTGTTCGATGCGGCGCTGATGCTGGGCGTGTGCGACAAGATCGTGCCGGGCCTGCTGATCGGCGCACTGCATTTCGGTCATCTGCCGACGGTGTTCGTGCCGGCCGGCCCGATGACTTCGGGCGTGTCCAATAACGAAAAGGGCAAGGTGCGCGAGCAGGCGGCACAGGGTCTGGTCGGGCGACCTGAACTGCTGGCGGCCGAGTCGGCGGCCTACCACGGTGCTGGCACCTGCACCTTCTACGGTACGGCCAACAGCAACCAGATGCTGCTCGAAGCGATGGGCCTGCACGTGCCGGGCACGGCCTTTATCAACCCCGGTGCTGAACTGCGCGACGAACTGACACGCGAGGCCGTGCGAACGGTGCTTGACATTACAAAGGATCGAAGATTCGCGCCCATTGGGCGAGTCGTCGATGAACGCTGCATTGTCAATGCCATGGTAGCGTTGCTGGCCACCGGCGGCTCGACCAATCACCTGATCCACTGGGTTGCGGTGGCACACGCCGCCGGCATTGTGATCGACTGGGATGATTTCGCGGCGCTGTCCGCTGTCGTGCCGCTGTTGACGCGGGTCTATCCGAACGGCAGCGCTGACGTGAACCAGTTTCAGGCGGCGGGTGGCCCCGGCTTTGTGATCCGCGAGTTGCTCGATGGCGGCTTTATGCACGCCGACGTGTTGACCGACCGCGCCGGTGGCCTGCGCGAGTACGCCGGCATTCCTTCAGCGAATCCCGAAGGCGGCCTGCAGTGGACTGTCGTCGGCGCCAGTCAGGACGACAGCGTGGTGCGGCCCGTCAATGCGCCCTTCAGCGCGAGTGGCGGTCTCAAACTGTTGCGGGGCAATCTGGGGCGCAGCGTGATCAAGGTTTCGGCCGTGCCCGACGACCGCCATGTGATCGAGGCGCCGTGCCGTGTCTTCGATTCGCAGGAGGCGCTGCACCAGGCCTTCCATGCGGGTGAGCTCGATCGCGATGTGGTGTGTGTCGTGCGCTGGCAGGGACCGCAGGCCAACGGCATGCCCGAGTTGCACAAGCTCACGCCGCCGCTGGCGGTGCTGCAGGGCAAGGGCTACCAGGTGGCGCTGGTGACCGACGGCCGCATGAGCGGCGCTTCGGGCAAGGTGCCCGCCGCCATCCATGTCTCGCCCGAGGCCGCGGCCGGTGGCGCGCTGGCGCGTGTGCGCGACGGCGACCGGATCCGCCTTGACGCCACGACCGGTACATTGCAGGTGCTGCTCAGTGACGACGAGTGGGCGGCACGCCAGCCGGCAATAATGCCCGATGCGCTGCGCCAGGCCAATGGCGTGGGTATGGGGCGTGAACTGTTTGCGAGTATGCGGCGCAACGCGCTGACGGCCGAGATGGGCGCTTGTACGTGGCTGTAGGATGGAGATTCGATGAACGCAAATGACAATTTGACCGCTCTGCAGGTGATGCAGGACGCCCCGGTGATTCCGGTCATCGTGCTGGGCGATGTGGCCCATGCCGTGCCGCTGGCGCGCGCGCTGGTGGCCGGCGGCATTCGCATGCTGGAGGTGACACTGCGCACGGAGCAGGCGCTGGCCTGCATCGAGGCGATTGCGCGGGCCGTGCCGGAGGCGGTCGTCGGTGCCGGTACGGTGCGCAGCAAGGCCGACGCGCAGGCGGCTGCCATGGCCGGCGCGCGCTTCGCCGTCAGCCCTGGCTATACCCGTTCCCTCGGGCAGGCCTGCCGCGATGTCGGCCTGCCCCTGCTGCCCGGCGTGGCAACCGGTAGCGAGATCATGCTGGCGCAGGAGGATGGCCTGAGCGAACTGAAGTTCTTCCCGGCCATGCAGGCTGGCGGGCCGGCCTTGCTCAAGGCCTGGAACGGACCTTTCTTTGATGTCAGGTTTTGCCCGACTGGTGGTGTCACCCTCCAGAATGCGCATGAATTTCTGGCCTTGCCCAATGTGGTCTGTGTCGGCGGCTCCTGGCTGGTGCCGCCCGATGCGCTGGCGCAGGGCGATTGGGCGCGCATCACCGAGTTGGCCCGTGCCACGCAGGCCCTGAAGAAGTAGCCTGCTACAGCTTGCGTTCGATCAGTTCGATCTTGTAGCCATCGGGGTCGGTCACGAAAGCGATCACGGTGCTGCCGCCCTTGACCGGGCCGGCTTCGCGTGTCACCTTGCCGCCGGCTGCCCTGATCTTGTCGCAAGCCGCGTAGACGTCGGGCACGCCGAGCGCCAGGTGGCCGAAAGCCGTGCCCTGCTCATAGGAATCGACGCCCCAGTTGTAAGTGAGTTCGATCTCCGCGTGCTCCGGGTTCTTGCCGTAACCGACGAAGGCCAGCGTGTACTCGTAGTCCGGGTTCTCGGTCTTGCGCAGCAGTTGCATGCCCAGGACCTGGGTGTAGAAATCGATCGAGCGTTGCAGATCGCCGACGCGCAGCATGGTGTGGAGGAATCTCATGGAGCCGATTGTGACGCAAGCGGGAACACCAGGCAGGTCGTGGTGGCGTGGGCGTAGAGCGTGCCGTCGGGACCGATCAGGCGGCCTTCCGCCGTGGCGACTTGACGTCCGCAGTGAATCACCCTGCCTTGCGCCAGCACACGGGTGACTTTGGGCGTCAGGGCGCGCACCATGTTGACGCTGAGTTCAGCCGTGGTGTAGCCCTGGCCGCTCGCCATGCGGGTGTGGACGGCGCAGCCCAGGGCCGAGTCGAGCAGCGTGGCGAACCAGCCGCCGTGCACCGTGCCCATCGGATTGAGGTGCGCCAGGCCCGGTGTGCCCAGAAACGCGGCGCGGCCATGACCGAGCTCGAACAGGGTGAAGTCGAGCGTGCGGGCGATGTGCGCGTAGGGCAGTTCGCCGCGCAGCAGGGCTTGCATGAATTCGAGGCCGGTCTTGCCGGCGGCCTGCTGCGCGGTGGCGACGCCGGGCCCAGGGCCGGCATCCATCGCCGCGCGGATGGTCTGTTCCTGGGCCAGCCAGGCGTCGAGGTGATTGGTCTTGCTCATGTCGTGTCCGGTTTCCGGTTATTATTGCATATGCAATCATTGTAGCTACAATGCGGCGCATGTCTGCAACCCAACTTTCAACACCGAAGCCGGCGGCTGCAAAGCTGCAGGGCTGTACCAACTTCAAGCTGCGCCAGTTGACGCGCCGCGTCACGCAACATTACGACGCCGAACTGGCGCAGGTCGGTCTGCGCACGACCCAGTATTCGCTGCTGTCGCACGTCCTCAAGCTCGGACCGATCCGTCCTGGCGCGCTGGCACAGGCGATGAAGATGGACGCCTCCACGCTGACCCGCAACCTGCGGCCGCTGCAGGCGGCAGGCTGGGTTGAGCACGCGGGCGGGGTTGACGGACGCAGCCGCCTGATCAGCATCACCCAGAGTGGCCGCGACAAGCGCCAAGAGGCGCAGCGGCATTGGAAGGCGGCGCAGGGCAGCCTCAATCGCCTATTCGGCGTGCCGCGCCTGCTGAGACTGCACACGCTGATCGATGAGGCGCTGGACCTGATGACGCCGGGCACGACGGGTGATCGCGATGAATGAGAGACTGAACCCCGGTCAACCGGCGGTCGCGGCCTGGCTGGTGCTGCTAGCATCGGCCGGCACCTTTGCCGTGACCATGGGCACGCGCCAGACCATGGGACTGTTCCTGAGCCCGCTGAACACGGCCACCGGCATCGGTGTCGGCAACATCAGCCTGGCCTTTGCCTTTGGCCAGTTGTTCTGGGGTCTGACGCAACCCTTTGCCGGGGCCATCGCTGACCGCGCGGGTGCCGGGCGCGTGCTGTTGATCGGTGCCTTGCTGGTGGCGCTGGGCACTTTCATCACGCCCTGGATGAGCAGTACGGCGGGCCTGATCTTTTCGATTGGCGTGCTCGCGGCCGGCGGCGCCGGCATGGCCGGGCCGGCCGTCTTGATGGCGGCGACCACGCGCATGATTCCCACCAGCATGCGCGGTCTGGCCACCGGCATCGTCAACGCCGGCGGATCGTTCGGGCAATTCCTGATGGCGCCGATTGCCGGCGCGCTGATGCTCGCCTTCGGTTGGGCCAATGCGATGCAGGTGCTGGCCGTGATCGTGCTGCTGGCCTTGCCTGCAGCCTATCTGCTGCGCGGTCTGGCGGGCCATCCGCTGGCGCTTGGGCACGTGCCGGTCGGCGCGCTGGCGGCGCTGCGTCAGGCCTTGCGCAATCCGGACTACCTGATGCTGGGCGGCGGCTTCTTCGTCTGCGGCTTTCACGTCGCCTTCCTCGGCACGCATTTGCCCGGCGTCATCGCCGCCTGCGGCCTGCCGCTGCAGTACGGAGCGTGGTCGCTGGCCATGCTCGGGCTGTTCAACATTGTGGGCAGCATTGCCATGGGCTGGGCCGTGGGTCGCTGGCGCATGAAATCGCTGCTGTCGCTGGTCTATGCCACTCGGGCGCTGGCCGTGCTGCTGTTCCTGCTGGCGCCAAAGAGCGCCGCCGTGATGCTGGCGTTTGCGGCGGTGATGGGATTGACCTTCTTGTCGACGGTACCGCCGACGGCCGGGCTGGTGGCCAAGTTCTTCGGCACGGCCAACATGGCCACGCTGTTCGGGCTTGTGATGCTGGCACACCAGATCGGCGGTTTTCTCGGTGCCTGGCTTGGCGGGCGCGTGTTCGAGGCCACCGGCAATTACAACGGTGTCTGGTACATCGATATCGTTCTGGCCATCGGCGCTGCCTTGCTGCACCTGCCGATCCGCGAGGCGAGGGTGGCGGCCCGCGTCAGGCCTGTCAACACCTGATGTGAAACGGATGCCCCGGCCCTCATCGGGGCCAGGACTGACCTCGTTCGCACATCACGCAGAAGACGCCAGCCCTCAGGCAGCGACCGTGATGGTTACCTCAATGTTTCCGCGTGTGGCATTGGAGTAGGGGCAAACCAGGTGTGCCTTCTCCACCAGTGTCTGAGCGGCTGCATGTTCCATTCCAGGGATGCTGACCACCAGTTGCACTTCGATCCCGAAGCCTGCAGGTATGGGACCGATGCCAACCGTCGCCTCGATGCTGGTGTCTGCGGGAAGAGCAATCTTCTGCTTCCCGGCAACAAACTTCATGGCCCCGATGAAGCAGGCGCTGTAACCGGCGGCGAACAGTTGTTCAGGATTCACGCCGCCGCCTGGCCCGCCCATTTCCTTGGGAACCGCCAGTTTCAGGTCCAGAAGACCGTCTGAAGTACGGGTGGTACCGTCACGTCCACCGGTGGACTTGGCATGGGCTTGGTAAACGACTTTTTCCAATTTTGCAGGCATGGTCTTCTTTCAATGGTTGCTCCCAGTCGGGAGCGGGTCAGGAACGGGTCAAACGGCTGCGCAGTTGCTGCATTTGTCGGGTCAGGGCGCGAACCTCCGGAATCGAACAGCCGGATTGCTCGACGACGCAGGAGGGAACGCTGGCCGCACGGCTTTTCAATTGCGTGCCTTGTTCGGTGATAAACACATGGACCCGGCGTTCGTCGTCAGGAGAGCGTTGGCGCCGCAGCAGACCCGCGTGTTCCATGCGTTTGAGCAAAGGGGTCAAGGTGCCGGAGTCCAGGAACAGGCGTTCACCCATTGCCGAGACACTCAGGCCATCACTTTGCCAGACCACCAGCATCACCAGGTACTGAGGGTAAGTCAGTCCAAGGGCTTCTAGCAATGGCTTGTATAGCTTGGTCATCGCCAGTGAGGTGGAGTACAGGGCAAAGCACAACTGGTTGTCGAGAAGCAGCGCCGGATTGATGTGCTGGTCTGTCGGTTTGGGAGGTGGAGCCTTGGGTGCCATGGGATGAATTCTATCGAGCAATTTAATTGCGTTCAATTTAAAATACCAAACAAGCGAATAGTGCCGGGCTATCACCGACTGCCCATGAGCCGGTCAGTCTTCTATTTGTCAGGGCCGGAAAATCGCCATGCATCATGGATCTCAAGAGGACAGGGCGATCTCATCG
>CAIKMZ010000011.1 GCA_903828665.1 uncultured beta proteobacterium | reverse complement strand
TCAGGGCCATCGGGCGAGTCTGGGCAACCAGGCAGACCACGAAATCAAGGCCGGATATAAGTAAGCAGCCGATTCTTTTACAGAACAACACAAATTCTTCTTGCTATCCGGGAGGCATCCATATAAGTCCGCAATGACAACCACAACTGAGGGGGCGCCCCGTCCTGCGGATATCACGTGCTGCGCTTGCGCGCCAGCGGCGGGTTCTTCGAGAAGTAGCCTTCGATGCCGCGCATCAGCGCGTTGGCGACCTGATCCTGATAGACGTCGCTGTTGAGCTTGGCTTCTTCCTCCGGGTTGCTGATGAAGGCGGCCTCCACCAGCACGCTCGGGATATCGGGCGCCTTGAGCACGGCAAAGCCGGCCTGCTCGACGCGCCCCTTGTGCAGCTTGCCGACGCGGCCGATCTCGCCGAGCATGGCGCCGCCGAGTTTCAGGCTGTCGTTGATCTGCGCCGTTGTGCTCATGTCGAACAGCGCGTGCTTGACCTGCGCGTCCTTGGTCTTGACGTTGAGGCCGCCGATCTGGTCGGCCTTGTTCTCGCGCTCCGCCATCCAGCGCGCGGCGCTGCTGGAGGCGCCACCCTGGCTCAGCGCAAAGACGCTCGCGCCCTGCGGATGCGGGGTGTAGAAGGCATCGGCGTGCAGGCTGACGAACAGGTCGGCCTGCACCTGCCGCGCCTTTTGCACGCGCACGTGCAGCGGCACGAAGAAATCGGCGTCGCGCGTCAGGTAGGCGCGCATCGGATTGCCGTTGACGCTGCTGTCGTTGATGCGTTCGCGCAGGCGGTGCGCCAGGCGCAGCACCACGTCCTTCTCGCGCGTGCCGCCGGGGCCGATGGCGCCGGGGTCTTCGCCGCCGTGGCCGGGGTCGAGCGCGATGATGATGAGCCGGTCGGTTGCGGCCGGTGCCGGTGCCGACATGTAGGTCCGGTTGTCGCTTGCGGCCGGCGCTGCGGCGCTGGCCGCGGCGGCGGGTGGCGGCGCCTTCTGCCCCTGGCGCGCGATCAGGTCGCCGAGCGGATCGGCCACGGGCCGCGTCGGTGCGCTTCCCTTGAGGCGCTCGGCGATCAGCGTCTCCAGCGGGTCTGCTTGCTGCGTCGGGTACAGGTCGAACACCAGGCGGTGCTGGTAGGCGGCCACCGGCGGCAGCGTGAAGACCTGCGGCAGCGCGGCCTGCTTGAGGTCGAGCACCAGCCGCACGACACCGGGCGCGCTTTGCCCGACGCGGATGCCGGCGATGGTCGGGTCGTCGGCGCCGACTTTGGCCACCAGGGCCTTGAGGGCCGGATTGAGTTCGATGCCCTCGATGTCCACGGCGAGCCGCGGCGGATTCGGAACAAACTGCTGCTTGAACTTGAGCGCGCCGTCGGACTCGATGGTGACGCGCGAGTAGTCCGGCGCCGGCCAGACCCGAACCGCAAGGATGGTGGCAGCGCCGGCCAGGTTGCGCACGCCGAGCAGCAGCACCAGCGTGCCCGACTGCAGCAGGTCGCGCCGCTTCATGGCGTGTCCACGGACGGCCCGGTCGCCTGTAGCAACGCGCGCCCGGCGGCGCTGTGCGCGCTCAGCGTGGCGCGCCTGGCGCTTTCGTCCACGACGTCGAGCGCGATCACCAGATCGGCGCGCGGCAGAAAGCCCGCAGCCTTGTCGGGCCATTCGGCCAGCTTCAGGCCGGGTCCGGCAAAGATGTCGCGAAAGCCGGCATCGCGCCATTCGCTCGGGTCATGGAAGCGGTAGAAGTCGAAGTGCCAGATGTTGAGGGCGGGCAGTTCGTAGGGTTCGACCACGGCATAGGTTGGACTCTTGACGCGGCCCGTCACCCCGAGCGCGTGCAGCAGATGGCGCACCAGCGTGGTCTTGCCGGCGCCGAGGTCGCCGCGCAATTCGATGAAGGCGTTGCCCAGCGCCGCCTGGGCCGCCAGCGCCTGCGCGAAGCGTTGCGTTGCCTGTTCATCGGGCCAGAGCAGAGTTTTTACAATCGGCGTGTGTCCAATCTCATCGATCATGTCAGTGCCAGCCAATGGGTCTCCAGAATTCAGTCATGGGGAAAGGAACTGGGATTTTCCCAAATTGGCGTGGCCGGTGTCGATTTGTCATCATCAGAGCCCGGATTATCGGCCTGGCTGGCGCAGGGTTTCCATGGCGACATGGCCTACATGGCGGCGCACGGCACGAAGCGCGCGCGCCCGGCTGAGCTGCTGCCGGGCACGGTCAGCGTGATCACGACGCGCATGGACTACCTCAGCGCCGCCACACCGACCGACTGGCAGGCGATCGAATTGGACCGACTGCGCCGGCCCGATGAGGCCATCATCTCCCTGTACGCGCGCGGACGGGATTACCACAAGGTGCTGCGCAATCGCCTGCAGCACTTGAGCACGCGCATCAGCGCCGAATTCGGAGCGCTCGGTTACCGTGTCTTCACCGATTCGGCGCCGGTGCTCGAAGCCGAACTCGCCGCGCGCGCCGGCCTGGGCTGGCGCGGTAAGCACACGCTGCTGCTGAGCCGCGAAGCCGGTTCCATGTTCTTCCTGGGCGAGATCTATGTCGATGTCGCGCTGCCCGCCACCGATCCGGTCGCCGGTCATTGCGGCAGTTGCACGGCCTGCATCGGCATCTGCCCGACGCAGGCCATCGTGGCGCCGCAGCAGCTCGATGCGCGGCGCTGCATCTCCTACCTGACGATCGAGCACGCGGGCTCGATCCCGCTGGAACTTCGGCCGCTGATCGGCAACCGCATCTACGGCTGTGACGACTGCCAGCTGATCTGCCCCTGGAACAAATTTGCGCAGCGCAGCGCCTTGCCTGATTTCGACGAGCGGGCGGGCCTGGTTGGCAGCAAACTGGCGACGCTGTTCGGCTGGAGCGAGGATGAATTCCTGCGCCATACCGAAGGCAGCCCGATCCGGCGCATCGGCCATGAACGCTGGCTGCGCAACATCGCGGTGGCGCTGGGCAACGCCGTGCGCGCGGCGCCGGACCAGGAGCTGACCCATGCGCTGGCCGCGCGCGCCACGCACCCGAGCGCGCTGGTGCGCGAGCACGTGGCCTGGGCGCTCGCTGGCCAAGCCACCCCCATGGCCTAGCGAACGATGCAAGCACCGGATTCCACGACACTGACGCTGTTGTTCTTGCTGCCGCTGCTCGCCTGGCGCATCCATGCGCGCTTTCGCCGGATGATCGGGCGGCAACGGCTGTCGCGGATCCGGCCCTGGATCACGCTGGTCATCTTCCCCACCTTGCTGCTCTTGCTCGCCCTGGCAGCGCGTGCGCATGTCGAGCGTCTGGCGGGGCTTGCCGCTGCCGTCGCCCTGGGCGCCCTGCTGGGGGGATGGGGCCTGCGCAAGACCAGCTTCGAAGCGACCAAGAAGGGCTTGTTCTACACGCCCAACGCGCATCTGGGCATCGTCCTGTCGCTGCTGTTTGTGGGCCGCATCGTCTACCGCTTTGTCGAGGTCTACACCAGCGCGCCGGGCATGCCGCATGGCATGGGTGACTTCGCGCGCAGCCCCGTCACGCTGGCGGTCTTCGGTCTGCTCGCCGGCTACTACATCAGCTACGCCGTGGGTCTGGTGCGCTGGCGCTTTCGCTTGCTGCGGGCCAAGCGGCAGCGCGAAGCGGCCCGGCCCGATGTGCCGGGTTGATGGTTGCGACACCGGTTTTCGCAGCCCGGGCTATGGCACCTGGATCAGATCGACCTGATCAAGCCGCACAAACACGAAGCCCATCTTCAGCAGTTGAATCAGCCCGGCGGACAGGCCTTCTGCGGTGTCGGATGCGGGCTTGTTCATGTGCGCGAGGATCACGTCCCCGGGCTTGACATGCTTGAGCCGCTCTTCGATCGCCGGCTTGCGCAGCTTGGCGCCGGCATCGGCATTGACCGAGAACCCGGCGATCCCGTAGCCCATCTTTTCGATTTCGGTGACGGCCTGTGAGTCGTACTCGGCGGTCGCGCCCCGGTACCAGTGCGGCGGCACGCCGATCATCTCGGTAATGGCGCGGCCGCCTTCGGCGACCTCGCGGCGCAGGTGAAGCACATCGGATTCGCCCCGGATGCCGTAGACCTTTCGCCCGGCACCGATCACGGCGGGAATATGGTTCTCGCCGTGGTCCTCCACATCAAACAGGTCCAGATGCGCCTTGATGACGGCAACGCCCGACGGGTTGTGCACCAGCCATTTCTTCGTGGCGAAAATCGTGGCCGCAATCCGGTTGCGAATCAGAAACGCAAGCAGGTCATCGTCGAACTGCCCGGAGCAGGCGTCGAGCGTCAGCGCCACGAGCTTGGCCTGGGCGGCCGTGCCGGCGAGCCGGTCGTGAATCTCAAGCGGTCGCTGTTGCGCCCAGGCGCTTGTCCAGCACACGCACAAGAGCAGCAGCAGTCGCTTCATCGACGTGTTCATAGTGTCCGCTCGGTGCTGTGGGCGAGTTCGCGGCTGCGTTGACGCGATCAGGTCAGGACCGGATCTGTGGCATCGCGTCCGTGCGCGGCGTGGGTTTTCGCAAATTCCAGCGCCGCGTCGAGCGTGTCCATGAACAGTTTGACCTTGATCGGTTTGGTGATGTAGTCGAAGAAGCCGGCCTCAAGACCCTTCTCGATGTCGCGCGGCACGGCATTGGCGCTCAAGGCGATGATCGGTATCGAGGCGGTGTCGGGGTCCGCCATCAGGATCTGCATCGCTTCGGTGCCGCTGATGCCCGGCAGGTTGATGTCCATCAGGATCACGTCCGGATGGTACAGGCGCGCGAACTCGATGCCGAGGTGGCCGTTGACCGCGCTGAGCAGTCGCAGGTCGGAGCGGCGCTGCAGCAGCTGTTCGACCAGCTCCAGGTTGGCCGGGTTGTCTTCGACGTACAGCACGGTGCGCAGCGGCGCGCCATGCGGTGCCGGCGCCAGTGCTTCGGTTTCGTGTTCGGCTTGCGGTGCGACCGGCAGCGGCGCGCTGGCCAGGCTCAGCTCGAACCAGAACACGCTGCCGACGCCGACCTGGCTGTCGACACCGATCTTGCCGCCCATCAGTTCCACCAGCTTCTGGGTCACGACCAGGCCGATGCCGGAGCCTTCTTCCTTGCTCGATTCCTTGCCCAGCCGATTGAACGACTGGAACAGCTGCGCAATCTGCTCCGGCGCCAGTCCGGCGCCGGTGTCGCGCACGCTGATGCGGATGGCGTTTGGCGGCGACAGGGCGTACTCCACCGAGACCATGCCATGGGGCTTGTTGTACTTGATCGCGTTGAACAGCAGGTTGATGAGAACCTGCTGGACCCGGGTCCTGTCCGCGTTGATGTAGAGCGGCAGGTCGAAGCGCGGGAACATCAATCCGATGCCGCGCTTTTGCGACTGCGGCTCGATCATGGCTTGGCACTCGCGCATGACTTCGATCAGCGCGACCGGCTCCAGCGACAGCGTCGCCTTGCCCGACTCGATCAGCGCGAGGTCGAGGACTTCGTTGATCAGTTCGAGCAAATACCAGCCGGCCTTCAGGATCTGCTCGAGGTTGGCGCGCTGGGATGTCGTCGGCGCGGGCGAGCCCGATTCCATGACCTGTGCGAAGCCCAGGATGGCATTGAGCGGGGTGCGCAGCTCGTGGCTCATGCTCGCCAGGAAATTGCTCTTAGCGCGGTTCGCCTTTTCCGCCACAAACTTGGCGTTCTCCAGCTCTTCGTTCTTGTCGCGCAGCACCTGGTCGAGCCGCGCGCGCTCCGCTTCGACCTGCTTGCGCGCCGTGTTGTCGGTGCCGATCAGCAGGTAGCCGATGATGTAGTTCTGGTCGTCGCGCAGCGCCGTGACCGAG
Organism: uncultured beta proteobacterium; assembly: GCA_903828665.1. GTDB lineage: Bacteria > Pseudomonadota > Gammaproteobacteria > Burkholderiales > Burkholderiaceae_C > Rhodoferax. Next base: position 150 of record CAIKMZ010000011.1, on the reverse strand, counting down.
ACCACGGCTGGGAAGCGGCTGCCGTCCTTGCGGATGTAGGTCAGCTCGTAGATGTCCTCGATGCCGCGCGAGGCCTTGAACACCAGCGCTTCGAAGCCCGGCGCGATGTCGGTCTCGAGTTCGACGCTCAGCGCCTGGGCGCGCGCAATG
>CAIKMZ010000010.1 GCA_903828665.1 uncultured beta proteobacterium | reverse complement strand
GCAAGCGGTGGTCACCGGACCGGTGACCTACGACGATGTCGTGTCGAAGAATTGAACTCTTTTGGTCCGCGCCACAAAAAGTCATATACTGTTGTTTCATCCAGTATAAACAGTCTACTGGAGCTAAGGGGATACCCCTTACATACAGTTAATTCTTGATTTCCAGGTGCCTTGTCATTGTGTCCGAATCCCTGTCGGTTTCTTTTCTTCACTTGAGCGAGGCTGTCTGGCGCGCCGATAGCCTGGCCGATGCGGCGGGCGTCACCGTCGCCAGCGGCCATACGGTGCTGGACGCCCAATTGCCCGGTGGTGGCTGGCCCGAAGGCGCCATGTGCGAAATCTTGCAAGCGCATGGCGAGTACAACGAATGGCGTCTACTGTTGCCGGCGCTCAAACGCGCGGTGCTTGCTTCAACAATGCCTTCTCCTTTGGTACTGGTGGGCGCGCCCCATGTCCCGTTTGGTCCGGGGTTGGCTGCTCAAGGGCTGGATGCACGGCGACTGGTGCAAGTGCTTGCTAGTGCGCCGGGCGAGCGCTTGTGGGCGGCCGAGCAAGCCCTGCGTTGCGCCGCGGTGCGGGCCGTCCTGGCCTGGTTGCCGCAGGCGCAGGCCGATCAATTGCGGCGCTTGCAAATGGCGGCGCACGCGAACAGCAAACTCCTGTTTGTGATGCGCCCGGCGCAAGCCAGGGTCGAGTCGTCGCCCGCCGTGCTGCGCTTGCTACTGGCTTGCCAGCAGCAGAGCGATGCACTGTTGCTGCACATTCTCAAGCGACGCGGTCGGCCACTGGAGCAGCCCTTGGCGCTGCCGGCACGCACGGCGCGGCTGTCTGCCCTGCTGGCCACCTGGTGCGGTCCGGCGCGTCCTGCGGTCGTCGCGTCAGCGGTGTCATCCGAGCCTGTTGCCGACTTTCTGCAAGGAGTGCGTGATGTTGTGGGTCGCATTGCAAGCGCTGCCTGAAGATGCATCCATGCGACTGGCCGACTGCACCGCGTCTCTGGCATGGTGGGCCTTGCAATTCACGCCCAAAGTGGCGCGTGTGGACGACACGCTGCTGCTGGAGTTGTCGGCCAGCGAGCGCCTGTGGCGTGGACGGATTCAATTGCTGAGCCAGATTCACGAATCGAGCAAGTTGATCACCGCCGTCAAGATGGCACGCGGTGCTACATCTTTGGTGGCCATGGCGCGGCTGCAGGCAAGCGGCTTGGCGCGCAGCAAGCCCGACGATTTGCCGCTGTCGGCGCTGGCGGCAGCCCACCCCCATCTGGCCACGCTTGAAAGAATTGGTTGCACCTGCTGGGGACAATTGCGATCCTTGCCGCGCACTGGCGTGGTGCGGCGTTTTGGCGCGCCTTTGCTCGATGCCCTGGACCACGCTTATGGTCTGCGGCCCGAGCTCTACCCCTGGCTGACGCTGCCTGAGGTGTTTGACGCCACGCTGGAGTTGCCATCCCAGGTCGAGACGGCCCAGGCGCTGCTGTTTGGCGCCCGCCGCCTGCTCAACCAGTTGCAGGTCTGGCTGCAGCTGCGCCATTGCGGTGTGCTCGCACTGGCCTTGCTGTGGACCATGGACCCCCGGCGCGACACACCTGCGCAGGGCGAACTGGTTTTGCGCACCGCCGAGCCCGCCATCGACACGGCGCACCTGCAGCGCTTGCTGGCCGAACAACTGGCGCACGTCAGCTTGCCGGCCCCGGTGCTGGCCTTGCGCCTGCGCACCCTGGAAACGCAGAAGCTGCGCGGGCAAAGCCAGAGTTTGCTGCCCGATGCGCAAGCCACTGGCGACAGCCTGCAGCAACTGATCGAGCGGCTGAGTGCGCGTCTGGGCGCGCAGCAGGTATTGCAGGCGCAGGGTTGCGACGAGTACCGGCCCGAGCGCATGCAGACCTGGCAAACGCAGGTGCCGTCCGTGACGTCGGGCGCCGCCGCACCGGGTGGCAAAGGCTTGCATGAATTCAGGGCTGAAGCGCTTTATCCCAGCTGGTTGCTGGCCGCCCCGCTCAAGCTGGCAGTGCGCGATCAGTGCCCGCAATATGGCGGTCCGCTGACCCTGCTCGCCGGGCCGCAGCGGCTGGAGTCTGCCTGGTGGGACGATGGGTACTGCGCCTTGCGCGACTATTTTGTGGCGCGCAGTGCGCAGCGCGGTTTGCTGTGGATTTTTCGGGAGCGCCTGGCGCCTTCGGGTGCCACAGCCGATGCTGAACCGACCTGGTATTTGCATGGATTGTTTGCCTGAATCTGCATTGCCCGCGTATGCCGAGCTGCACTGCCTGTCGAACTTCAGCTTTCAGCGCGGGGCCTCGCATCCGGAAGAGCTGGTGGCACGCGCGGCCGCGCTGGGCTATGCGGCGCTGGCACTGACCGACGAGTGCTCGGTGGCCGGCGTGGTGCGGGCCCACAGCGAGGCGAAAAAGCTGGGTTTGCAACTGCTGCCCGGTGCCGAGTTTGTGGTTCCGCTGCCGGGCTGCGGGGCCGGTTTCACGCTCATCGCCCTGCCGCATACGCTGCAGGGCTGGGGCGATCTGTGTGAGTTCATCACGCACGCGCGGCGGGCCGCGCCCAAAGGCCAATACCGTGTCAGCTGGCCGGACGCGCAGTGGACCCGGTTGACAGACTGTGAGATCTTGCTGGCGCTGCCGACCGGTCTGGATGTTGAAGTGGCCTGCGCCATCAGCAGAACAGCCCGACATATTTTTGGCCAGTATCTATGGTTGACCGTCGAATTGTTGCTGGGGCTCGACGATGCACTGGTGCTGCACAAGCTGACGCAGGTCTCGCTGCTGACGGGCGTGCCGTTGGTGGCCACGGGTCAGGTGCATATGCACGTGCGTTCGCGCAAGCCGCTTCAGGATGCGATCACCGCGGTGCGGCTGGGGCAAGCGGTGTCCGAATGCGGTTTTGCCTTGCAGCCCAATGCCGAGGCGCATCTGCGTTCGCGTGCGCGATTGGCTGCCCTGTACCCGCCACAGTTGCTGGCCAACACCGTGCGCATCGCGCAGCGCTGCAGTTTCAGTCTGGATGAATTGCGCTACCAGTACCCGCTGGAGACCGTGCTGCCGGGTCGCACGCCGGCGCAAACCCTGCGCCAATTCGCGCTGGAGGGTGCGGCCAGGCGCTATCCCGAAGGTATTGCGGCGTCGGTGCAGGAACTGATCGAGCACGAACTGGCGCTGATTGCCGAACTGCGCTACGAGATGTATTTTCTGACCGTGCATGACATCGTGGCCTTTGCCCGCGAGCGCCATATCCTGTGCCAGGGGCGTGGTTCGGCGGCCAATTCAGCGGTCTGCTACTGCCTGGGCATCACGGAGGTCGATCCCTCGCGCATGACCATGCTGTTCGAGCGCTTTATCAGCCGCGAGCGCAACGAGCCGCCCGACATCGATGTCGACTTCGAGCACCAGCGGCGCGAGGAAGTGATCCAGTACATCTATGCCAAGTATGGGCGCGAGCGCGCGGCACTCACGGCTGTGGTCGTGAGCTACCGCCCGCGCAGTGCCCTGCGCGACGTCGGGCGCGCGCTCGGGCTCGACGATGCCCTGATCGCTTCCCTGGCCAAGGAGCATCCCGGCATGTACAGCCGTGCGGTGCTGAGCGAACGATTGCAATCGGCGCTGGCGCAACTCGGGCCGGACTTTGTGCCGCCGCCTGCGAGCCGCCTGCAGCTCTGGCTGAACCTGAGCACGCAACTGCAGCGCTTTCCGCGCCATCTGAGCCAGCATGTGGGCGGCTTTGTGCTGACGCAGGGCAAGCTCACGCGTCTGGTGCCGGTGGAGAACGCCGCCATGCCGGAGCGCTCCATCATCCAGTGGGACAAGGACGATCTGGACGCCATGGGCCTGCTCAAGGTCGATGTGCTCGCCTTGGGCATGCTCAGCGCCATCCGCCGCTGTCTCGATCTGGTCGGTGCGCGCCGTGGCCGTCCCCTGTTGATGCAGGACATCCCGGCCGAGGATGCAGCCACCTACGACATGATCTGCCGGGCCGACACCGTGGGCGTGTTCCAGATCGAGAGCCGGGCCCAGATGAGCATGCTGCCGCGCCTCAAACCCCGCTGTTTTTACGACCTGGTGATCGAGGTCGCCATCGTGCGCCCGGGCCCGATCCAGGGCGGCATGGTGCACCCTTACCTGCGCCGGCGCTCCGGCGTCGAGCCGGTCCACTACCCGAGCGATGTCCTGCGCGAGGCCTTGCAGCGCACGCTGGGTGTGCCGATTTTCCAGGAACAGGTGATGCAGATTGCGATGCTGGCGGCGGGTTTCAGTGCCGGTGAGGCCGACAGCCTGCGCCGCTCCATGGCGGCCTGGAAACGCAAGGGCGGCGTGCACAAGTTCTACGAGCGCATGGTCAGCGGCATGCTGGCGCGCGGTTACACGCAGGAGTTTGCCGACGGCATCTTCAAACAGATCGAGGGCTTTGGCGAATACGGTTTTCCCGAGAGCCATGCCGCCAGTTTTGCGCTGCTGGTGTATGTGAGCTGCTGGCTCAAGCAGCATGAACCTGCCTGCTTTCTGGCCGCCATGCTCAACAGCCAGCCGCTGGGTTTTTACAGCGCCTCGCAACTAGTGCAGGACGCGCAGCGCCACGGCGTGCCGGTGCGTGCCGTCGATGTAGCGCACAGCGATTGGGATTGCACGCTGGAGTATTCTGAAGCAGACAGCAAGGGCCAAGCCGCCGTGCGTCTGGGCCTGCGCATGGTCAGCAGCCTGGCGCAAACCGCCGCACAGCGCATCGTCGCGGCGCGTCTGCAGTGCCCTTTCGTCAGCACCGAAGATCTGGCTTTGCGCTGCGAACTCGACCAAGGCGATCTCAAGGCGCTGGCTAGCGCCGATGCGCTGCTGAGCCTGTCAGGCCACCGGCGTCAGCAGGTGTGGGATGCGGCCGCCCTGACACCCGCGCCGGCGCTGCTCAAAAGCGTGGCGGTCAATGAACCGGTGCTGAATCTGCCGCCGGCAGCGCTGAGCGAAGAAGTGTTTTTCGACTACGCCGCGCTCGGTCTGAGCCTGCGCAGTCACCCCTTGTTGCTCCTGCGCCCCCAACTGGCCCGGATGCGGCTGCGCACCGCCGCGCAATTGCACGACCTGCCCGATGGCCGGCTGGTCAGGGCCGGCGGCATTGTCGTCATGCGCCAGCAGCCGCAGACCGCCAAGGGGGTGACCTTCGTCACGCTGGAAGACGAAACCGGCAGCGTCAATGTGATTGTCTGGAAGTCACTCAAGGACAGGCAACGCAATGCCTTGCTGCGCGCGCGCCTGCTCGTGGTATCGGGGGTCTGGCAGCGCGATGTCGAGAGCGGCGGCGAGGTGCGGCACCTGATCGCCCAGAGCCTGCAGGACTTGACGCCTTTGCTGGGCGGCCTGCGCACGGCAAGCCGGGAGTTCCATTGAGCGCGCGAAATGAATCTGTCAGGTCGTGCGCCTGGCCGATTCACCCGGCGTGAAACTGGTCGGCGTTCTTGCCGGTGAAGGGCGCGTAGAAGGACTTGATCGCAGCCATGTCGGCCTCGATGTCGCCAGTCGGCTGGAACACCGGACCCAGTCCGCTGATCTTCCTCTTGTAATCCATGTAGGCCATCACGATCGGCACCTGGGCGCCGACGGCGATGTAGTAAAACCCGGTCTTCCAGTAGCGCGTGTTGCTGCGCGTGCCTTCGGGCGGCACGATCAACTGCAGCGGCCCCGCTGCCGCCCTGATGGCATCGATCGATGCCGCCACCAGATTGCTGCTTTTCTCGCGCTGCACTGGGATGCCGCCGAGCCAGCGCATCAGGCCGCGAAAAGGCGGCTTGAAGATCTGCTCCTTGCCCATCCAGTAGATATTCAGGCGCAGCACGAAGGCCACCATCAGCGTGTAGGGCAGGTCCCAGTTGCTGGTGTGGGGTGCGGCGATCAACACGCTCTTGTTGCCGCCGGGTGGCAGGCTGCCTTCGATCTTCCAGCCGCTGAGTTTCAGAAAGACAACCGAGAAGGCGCGCAACAGCGTGTTGATGATGGGGGTGTCGAAAATGGTGTGGTGCATGGCTCTTCTTTTGCGGGACCGCAAGCAACTCACCAGGAGGCACCCAAGGCTTCAAATGAAGTCCCGATTATCGCGTAGCGCCGGCGCCGCAACGGCTCATCGCGGAGCGACTTAAGATACGGACTTGCCAGAGCGCCGACCGCCTCGTCGTCACCGTGGGTTCCTGTAACGCGTATTCATTGCTGAGTCTGATTTCTTGATCGCCCTCGCCACGTTTTCCCTCAAACAAAGACTGCTGCTTGCCGTGTTGCTCGGTGCTGCCATGGTTGCGCTGGAGACCGGTCGCCGCGCGGCGCCGGTGTCGATGGCGCGGGCATTGTCACCTGCAGCCACAGCAGCCGCGCCCGCTGCTGCGTTGACGCCCGTGGGCAGCGGCCGGATTCCGATGCCTCTGGGCACGCCGGCCGCACATGCGAGCACGCTGCTGGCCATGCCGGCAGTGCATTCCTCGGCGCTGATGGCATTCTGGTTCGCCGGCACCCGCGAGAGCGACGCCGACGTCCAGATTGCGGCCTCCAGCTTTGACCGCAGGACACAGCAATGGAGCGCGGTGCGGTTCGTCGTGAACCGCCAGACGCTGGGTGGCCAATTGGGGTTCGGCGTGCGCCGGATCGGCAACCCGGTGGCCTGGCTCGATGGCGAGCACCGGATTCACTTGTTTGTGGTGGCGACCGGTCTCGGCGGGTGGGCGGCGTCGCGCATCGTCCATTTGAGGCAAAGCGATCCGGCGCAGGCTTTTGATGCGCTTGCCTTCGATGCCGTGCGGGTGCTGCCCTTGTCGTGGTTGTGGAATACCAGTTTCCTGGTGCGCAGTGCGCCGCTGCCTTTGACCGATGGCGGCATGGTGCTGCCGGTGCATTTCGAGCTCGGCATCAAGTACCCGGTCGCCCTGCGTTTCGACGCGAGCGGTGAATTCCTCGGGATGACGCGCATCTCCAATCGTCACCATCTGCTGCAGCCGACGCTGCTGACAGCCAGTCCCTCGCACTGGCTGGCGCTGATGCGTGATCAGCGGGCGCAGGGCAGGGTGGCAGCGGCGCAGACACGCGATGGCGGACTAAGCTGGACCGATTCCGAGGACCTTGAGCTGACCAATCCCGACGCATCCGTGGCCGCACTGACTCTCGGGGATGGGAGCATGCTGCTGGCGCACAACTCGTCGCCGCATGACCGCACGGCGCTCGATCTGAGTTTGTCTGCCGACGGTCGGTCCTGGGCGCTGGCGCAGGTGCTGGCGCACGGCACGGGCGCGGACGAGTATTCCTACCCGGCCCTGGCCTGGGCTGACGACAGCCTGTGGGTCAGCTACACCGATCAGCGCAAGGCGATCGCCTGGCAACGATTCTCTTTTTCCGCGCCGGCACACTGAAGGCCGACACGCGATGGACATCAGCACATTCTTCAAGACGCTGTCTTCGGCTCAAGGCGCGCTGTTGCCGAGCGCCAGTTCACTCTGGCTGGCACTGCACCTGGGTTGGGCCATCGTGCTGGCCAGCGGCGCGCACGGGCTCGCACGCCGTTTCGTGCCGCGCTACGAGTGGGCCTTGGCTTGGCTGGTCCTGCTCTGGACTCTGCTGCCGGGGGCGCTGTCGCCCGCGTTCTGGCTGGGCCTGGCCTTTCAAAGTCCGAGCACCATGACGGTCATCCTTTGTCTGGGATGGTTATTGCCGCGGTTCGGGCGCAAGCCGGCGAGCGCGGTGTCGTGCGCCGTTGCCGATGCGCGGTCAGTCAGGCTCTTGCTGCTGCCAGGCATCGTGCTGGGCTGGGTCTTGCTGCTCGATACGCTGGCCTGGTTTCCGGTGTCGGTTTACGCGTCGGGCTTTGCGGCGCCCGCTGTTGTGGTCACGGTGGTGGTGGCCGCGCTGTTCTGGTTGCAGCAGGGCACGCGCGCATCGACCCTGCCGCTTTGCGTGCTGGCCTTGTTCGTGCTCACGCGCCTGCCCAGCGGCAATCTGTGGGACGCGCTGCTCGACCCCTGGCTCTGGCTGGCGCTGCAGGCCGGTTGGCTTTTCAGCGCGGCGCGCCAGTGGCGGCCAGCAGCCACTCGCGCCTGAACAGCCAGTACTGCGGGTACCAGACGTTGCCCCAGTTGATCTCGCCGCTCTGGTGCCGGCCCTTGACCTCCCAGCGGCTGCCCAGCACCCTGCAGTTCGGCGCGCAGGGCGGCGCCAGTTCCTGCGGACTCGACTGCAACCAGATCACGGCATCGTGAGTGGACAGCAAGCGCTGCAGGTCAGCGGCACCCGCACTGGCGCTGGCCCGCTCGTCGCTGTCGTAGGGGATGAAGCGATTGCTCGGCAGCAGGAATTCAAAGCGCTCGAACTGGCCGTTGAACCCGTTGGGCACCGCGATGCGGGCTTGGCGCAGTTGGGCTGTCACATCGTTGCCGTACAGCCCGTCGGCGCCGTTCAGTGGTGCGGTGCTCAGGCTGAAGCAGGCGAACACGGCCAGGCCCGCGGCCACGCTGCAGGTGCGCGTCCAGGCCGGTTTGAACAGGCCCGCCAGGACCAGCGTCAAGCCGGCCGCGACGGTGAGCAGCGTCAGCCCCAACTCAAGGCCGCTGCCAATGCCCAGTTCGTGCGCGGCCCAGGCAATGCGACCCAGACCGGCGATCAGGATGCCGCACAACAACAAGGTCAGCAGGAACCAGGCCCGTGCGATGCGCTGCCATTCGAGCGCCAGCAGGATGGCGAGCGCCGGCATGGCCGGGATCAGGTAGCGCGCCGAGCGCTGGCTTGGCAGTGTGAAAACGATCAGCCACACCGCCAGCCACGTCAACAAGATCACGCGCTGAACCGACTGTGTGGTGTCGGTCGAGCGAAAGCGTGTTCGCAACCCGAGCACCATCCAGCCCAGAACAACAAAGGCCAGCAGCCCGGCGTTTTGCACGTAGCCCAGCAACTGTGCCCAGATGCTGAAGCCCCCGCCGAGCAGGGCGGTATGCCAGTAGCCCTGAGCGTTGGACAGCTTGCCGGCGTTTTCACCGATGACGAACTCCCGCCACACAGCCGTCGGGTCCGGGTCCAGCACAAACCACAGCGCAAAAATGCCAAGCGCCAGCACGGCGCTCAAGCCCACCTTGAGCGTGAACTGCAACACGACACGCCATTTCAGCGTCGGTCCGCTGAGCAATTGGGCGCACCACAGCGTGGCCGCAGCGGGGGCAATCAGGGCGAAGGATTTGTAGGCCAATCCCAAACCCAGTGCGAGCCCGAAGGCGATATGGCTCGGCCAGCCAATGCTTGCCGCAACCGCGGGGCGGTTTGCATCGGTGCCTTCACGCTGGCGCAGCAGCCAGAACATCGGCAGGCCGAACCAGAATGTTTCCGGGGCGCTGGTCAGGTAAGTCCGACCAAATCGATAGGTGCAAAAGAATGCCAGGTACAGACACGCGGCGATGCAGGCGCTGCGCGTCGAGCCTGTCATGCGCCGCGTGGTCCAGGCCACGGCACCTGTGATCAGCAGCGTGTAGAGCAGGCTGGGCAGGCGCAGCGCGGTCATGTTCCAGTGCTGGCCCCAGTCACCCGCCACCATCGCCTGCCAGAACAGCAGGGGCGGCTTGGTGTTGCGCATGTGGTCGAGTTCCGAGACCAGTGGCAGCCAGTGGTCGGAGGCGGCGGTCAGGCGCGCGATATGGGTGTAGACGAGCTCGTCGCCGTTGCTCGGGTTGTATTGACCGCCCAGGCCCAGCGCATAGATCAGAACGGCCATGGCCAGCAAGGCGATCCAGGCCAGGGTCGCGGCGTCAGGCACGCGTTGGGACCTTGACGACTCAGTTGGCATGGCTCAATGCGGCTTGCGCCGGCGAAAAGTCCAGCGGTCGTTGGCCAGAAAATTGCTGACACTGGCGCTGAGGATGGCGATGATGTTGGCGATGCGGTAGTCGATATAGCCGGCCAGCAGCAGCGTTAGAAAGTACTGCACGGCACTGCCAAAGCTCGACGCCGTGACGTATTGACCAAACTCGGTGCCGAGCAAGCGCAGATTGACGTGGCCGCTGGTCAGTCCTTTCTCCAACGCTCGGACACGATCAGACCAGGTCCACAAGCGGTTCCAGGTGAAGTTGTTGAGGGTTGCCAGCGTTATGGCCAGCGCCAGCGACGCATACGGTTTCTTGTAGGCCGCTTCGATCGAATGAAACAGGTACTCGTGCCCGATGTGCAGCATCACCAGGTTCACCACCGTGCCGCTCGCGCCGACAATGCCGAACTTGAGGTAACGGTAACGCGCGATCCAGGCCAGCGACCGCAGCAGCGCGCGTTGCATGGGGTGCGATGCGCTCATGCTGCGGCGGGCACCCGGTCGCGGCGCAGGTAGGCCAGTGCGTCGACCAGCACAGGGTCGGGCGCAATGCGTTTCAGGCACTGGTTGTCGCCATCGCAAAAGGTTAGGCGATGGTTGTAGGCCGACAGGCATGGCGAACAGGCAAGGCCTGACTCCAGCACCTGGTTGCGTTGACCCAGCGGCCCGTACAGGCGGCCGGTTTCCGGGCCGAAGAACACCATGGTCTGGATCGGCGTCAGCGTGGCGAAATGTCCGGGGCCGCCGTCGTTGGTGATGAGCAGATCGCATGCGTGAAACAGCATCAGCAACTCGCGGATGCTGCGCGTGTAGCCGGTCAGATCGACGCATGCCGAATGGCCGACTTCGGTGATCAGACTGCGCGCGAGCGCGGCGTCGTCTTTCAGGCCAATCAGCCCGACCGCATGACCTGCCTCGCACAGACCCTGGGCCACACGCGCGTAATGTGCGGCGGGCCAGGCGCGCTCGGGCAGGATGCCGCCACCGGCGTACAGCAGCACCACCTTGCGCCCGGCCAGCGCGCTGTGATCGCTCATCACCTGCGCGCGGTAGACCTGCAACTCGTCGGCATCAAACGGCACTGACAGCTCGGTATCCACGGGCAGACTGCGAATCGGCGCGGTCTTGTTGCGCGGCGCTGCGGCACCGTCTTCGAGCGCATCGACCAGCGAGAGGAACTGCTTGCTGATGTGCTGGTAGGGGTTGTAGGGAATAGCGTGGTTGATGAAGCTGCCTCGGTACAGCCCTTCCTGAGTGTGGGCGGTAAATCCGACCCGCACCGACGCACCGCAGGCAAAGGAGAGCAGGGCGCTGATCCGCGAGAACAGTTCACAGTCCACCACGGCGTCGAGTTGGATACGGCGCATCGACAGGCTCACCCGCAGGATGTCGCGCAGCAGGGTCAGACCGGAGCTGTCGTCCAGCGCGTGCAGGTATTGCGCCTGGGTCAGGCCCAGCAGCCGCGAGACTTCCTGGTTTTTCTTGAGTTGCAGAACGTGAATCGCCGCGCCGGGGTAGTTGCGGCGCAGGGCGGCGAACATCGGCCCGGCCAGCACAATACTGCCCATTTCCGAAAGCAGGATGACCAGAATGTGGCGCGGCCTGGCGACCAAGCCACCGGGCTTGCCAAACAGGCCCTTGAGGCGAACCCAAGCCGATACCGCCGCGCAAAGAAGCTGGCCGACCCAGCGATCAATCCAGCGTTGCGTCTGCAGCTTCATGCGTTCCGGTCGGGTGCTGTGGCGGAATTAAAGTCCCGCCGCCGCCCTTAGCGCCTGGGCCTTGTCGGTGCGCTCCCAGGTGAACTCGGGCTCTTCGCGGCCGAAGTGACCGTAAGCGGCCGTCTTCTCGTAGATCGGGCGCAGCAAGTCGAGCATCTGGATGATGCCCTTGGGCCGCAGGTCGAAATATTCGCTCACCAGCGCTGCAATCTGGTCGTCCGGAATCACGCCCGTGCCTTCGGTGTAGACCGTCACGTTCATCGGGTGCGCCACACCAATGGCATAGGCAACCTGGATCTGGCATTGCCGCGCCAGACCGGCGGCCACGATGTTCTTGGCCACGTAACGCGCGGCATAGGCGGCCGAGCGGTCCACCTTGGTCGGGTCCTTGCCGCTGAACGCGCCACCGCCGTGCGGGCAGGCGCCGCCGTAGGTGTCGACGATGATCTTGCGCCCGGTCAGGCCGCAGTCGCCCTGCGGGCCGCCGATGACGAAGCGCCCGGTCGGGTTGATCAGGTACTTGGTGTCCGACGTGATCCACTCCTTGGGCAGCACCGGCTTGATGATGTCCTCGATCACCGCTTCGATGAAGGCCGGCTTCATGGTCAGGCCGTCGCTCATCTCCGGGCTGTGCTGGCTCGACAGCACCACGGTGTCGATCGAATGCGGCTTGCCGTCCACGTAGCGCATCGTGACCTGGCTCTTGGCATCGGGGCGCAGGAACGGCATGCGCCCGTCCTTTCGCAGCTGCGCCTGGCGCTCCACCAGGCGGTGTGCGTAGTAGATCGGCGCAGGCATCAGCTCCGGGGTTTCATTGCAGGCGTAGCCGAACATCAGGCCCTGGTCGCCGGCACCGGTGTTGAGGTGATCGTCGCTGGCGTGGTCCACGCCCTGGGCGATGTCGTTGCTCTGCTTGTCGTAGGCCACCAGCACGGCGCAACCCTTGTAGTCGATGCCGTATTCGGTGTTGTCGTAGCCGATGCGCTTGAGCACGTCGCGCGCCACCTGGATGTAGTCCACATGCGCGTTGGTGGTGATCTCACCGGCGAGCACGACCAGGCCGGTATTGCACAGGGTTTCCGCGGCCACGCGGGATTTGGGGTCCTGGCGGAAGATCGCGTCCAGAATGGCATCGGAGATCTGGTCGGCCACCTTGTCGGGGTGGCCTTCGGAGACAGACTCGGAAGTAAAGAGAAAATCGTTCGCCATTGTTATTTCGCTCCAGTTTCAATGATTGCAACAAGTTCAATACCGCGTTGCTTGGGCTGGGGAGCTTCGGCGAACGCTTTAGCAGAAGTGTCAGATTTGACAAGGCACAATGGCAACCCGTGGCGAGCCCTCCATTGTGTGTCGCCCTGCAAGTAGTTCCGTAACTCAGCGACCTCTCAATTTTATCCGAGTGATGATCCGGTTTTTCAAAATATTCTCCCTGCTGCCTTTGTGGCTGGCGCACGGCCTGGGCTGGCTCGCCGGCTGGCTGGTGTTCGCTTTCTCCGGTGTCTACCGACGGCGTTTCCTGGCCAATGTCCGGCAGGCCGGGATCGGCTGGCCGCAATGGCGAACGGCGGTCGGCGAAGCCGGCAAACTGGTGGCCGAGTTGCCGCGCCTGTGGCTGGGGCGGCCGGTGCCGGTGCGCATGGAGGGCGAGCACCATGTGCAAGAGGCCTTGGCACGGGGCCGCGGCGTGGTCTTCCTGACACCGCATCTGGGCTGCTTCGAGATCACGGCACAGGCTTATGCCGAGCGCTATGGCCGCGCCGGTCATCCGCTGACGGCCTTGTTTCGCCCGCCGCGCCAGTTGTGGTTGCGTGGGCTGGTTGCCAACGCGCGCAACCGGCCTGGGATGGCGATGGCGCCAACTACCATGGCTGGCGTCAAGCAGATGATCAAGGCGCTCAAGAACGGGCATTCGGTCGGCCTGTTGCCGGACCAGGTTCCGCCGCAAGGCCTGGGGCTCTGGGTGCCGTTCTTTGGCCGCGATGCCTACACGATGACGCTGTCGGCTCGTCTGGCGCAACAGACCGGGGCGACCATTGTCCTGGGCTGGGGCGAGCGTTTGTCCTGGGGGCGTGGCTATTGCATCCGGTTTCTGCCGTTTTCGGCGGTCCTGCCGGCCGATGGCGCGCAGGCGGCGACGCTGATCAATAAGGCGATGGAGTCGCTGATCCGCGTCTGCCCCGGGCAATACCTGTGGGGCTATGCGCGCTACAAACAGCCGAGGCAGGAACTCTGATGTTGAGCCGATTCGGCATCCAGATGATGCGTGTGTTGGGGCGCTTGCCGCTGGGGTGGCTGCGCGCCTTGGGTTTCCTGCTCGGCTGTGTGCTCTATGTGCTGATCGTCCCGCGGCGCCGGGTTGCGACAACCAATCTGCGACTGTGTTTTCCGGCGCTGTCGGCGTCGCAAATCCGCATGCGGGTGATCCGGCTCTTTGTTCATTTTGCACAGGCCTGGCTGGACCGGGCCTGGCTCTGGCATGGTTCGCCCGAGTTGGTGCGCGCGCGACTGAGGCTGACCGGCGCCGTGGACGAACTCCGCGGCGACGCGCCCGTGGTGATTTTTGCGCCGCACTTTGTCGGACTCGACGCCGGCTGGACCGCACTGACCCAGCAGTTGCCGCGCCGCTTCACCACGATCTACACCAATCAGGCCAATAAGGTGGTCGATGCCTGGATTCTGGCCGGGCGCCAGCGCTTTGGAAAAGTGCGCCTGTTCGGTCGGGTGCAAGGCGTCAAGGCGATCGTGGCGGCGCTGCGCGCAGGTGAGCCGCTTTACCTGCTGCCCGACATGAATTACGGTCCGCAGGAGTCGGTCTTTGTGCCTTTCTACGGTGTTGCGGCGGCCACCGTGCCCTCTCTGTCGCGCTTTGCCCGATTGGCGCGTGCCAAGGTGGTGCCGGTGATCACGCGCATGACGAGCCAGGGCTACGAGGTGCAGGTGATGCCGGCGTGGGCGGACTTCCCGTCCGACGATATGCTTGCCGACACCGCCGTCATGAACCAGCGCCTGCAGTCGTTCATCGATACCATGCCGGACCAGTACTTCTGGGTCCACAAACGCTTCAAGGACCGTCCTCCCGGTGTCCCCGGCGTCTACTGATGCAGAAACGAATCGATCAAGTCGGCGATGTGCTGGGCTTGCTCGTGCACAATCCAGTGTGAGGCGCCGGGCACCGTGCGCAGGGTCAGTTGCCTGACATACTGGTCCAGGCCTTCGATCAGGCCCGGCGGCAGCGCAATGTCGTCGAGTGCCCAGATCACCAGCGTGGGCAAGGTCACGGTCAACAACTCCTTGGGAATGCTCACGGCTGCGGCCGCCGGGTCCTGCGCGCTCGCGGGGCGCAAGGGCGAAGCGCGGTACAGGTTGCAGCCGCCGCGCAGACCGGCGCGCCAGACCTCCCGGTATTGGTCCCTGACCTCAGGCGTCAGCCATGCAGGTGCCTCCAATCCATTCTTCCCGTGGGTCAGGAATTCCCAAAGCCGCCGGTAGTCGTCCTGCGCCAGCAATTCCTCGGCGTCCGGCCGGATCAGGAAATTCATGTAGGCGCTGGCCGCCTGCTGTGCCGGGTTGTGCTGCAGCTCGCGCAGAAACGTCCCAGGGTGCGGTGAATTGATGATGACGAGTTTCTGCGTCAACTCAGGCAACTGGTTAGCCAGGTTCCAAGCCACGGCGCCGCCCCAGTCGTGCGCCACGAGGGCGGCTAGATGACCGCCCTGGCCTTGTGTTTCGATGGCGATCAAAGCGGCGATGTCTTGCACCAAGTGCTTGGGCCGATAGGCGCTGACCTCGGTTGGCGCGCTGGAGCGCTCAAAGCCGCGCAGATTGGGCGCGATGCAGCGGTAGCCGCCGTGTTCAGGGCGGGAAAAATACGCCAGATGGAAATCCCAGACGAAAGCGCCTTCCGGAAAGCCATGCAGGAACAGCAACACGGGACGCCCCGCTTCGCCGGCGGCACGGCAGCTCAGGGTGATGCCATGTGGCAGGGGGCGTTCGCAGGTTTCGATCATGGCGTCGGATGCGCCCACTGCCACAACAGGGTCGAGATCTCGTCGATACCCTGCCGTTTGGTGGCGGAAAAGAGCCGGACCTCACCGCCACCGGCTTGCAGTTTCATGATCGACAGCGCTTTGTTCTGCTCGACGCGGGTCAGTTTGTCGGCCTTGGTGAGGATGACCAGGAATTTGAGGCCTTCCTCCACCCGTGGCCGGATGATGTCGAGCAGGATTTCGTCGAGCTCGGTCAGGCCATGGCGCGGGTCGCACATCAGCACGATGCCTTTTAGGTTCTCGCGTGTCACGAGGTAATTGGCCATCACCTGCTGCCAGCGGATCTTGTCCTGCTTCGGCACGGCCGCGTAGCCGTAGCCCGGCAGGTCGGCCAGCACGGCGTCCGTCACCCCTTGTTTGCCAAGGGAAAACAGGTTGATGTGCTGGGTGCGCCCGGGTTTCTTGGAGGCAAAGGCCAGTTGCTTTTGTTGCGTCAACGTGTTGATGCACGTGGACTTTCCCGCGTTGGAGCGGCCGACGAAGGCGATTTCGGGCACATCGAGCGCCGGCAGAAAGTGCAGTTGGGGCGCGGTCGTGAGGAATTTGGCGGTGTGCAGCCAGCCTGACGCGACGGCATTCGTACTGGCAACGTCGCTCGCTGCAGGGGCGGGCCGGGGTGCCGGCGTACTTGTGTTTGAGGGGTTAGTCATTGGGTGCAGGGATAAAACCCCAGGCTGCATTGTAGAATGCCCCCTGTTTTGCCCAACTGACTTGACCAGCCAATCCCCTATGAAGTTGCTTGCTTCCCTCCTATTTGCCGCCTGCCTGGCAGCGCCTGTTGTTACCGCTTTGGCTGAAGAGGCCAAGCCGGCTGAGGTCAAGGCTGCGCCTGCGCCGGCAGTGATCAAGCCGGACCTGGCCAAGGGCGAGGCCAGTTTCAACGCGGTGTGCGCGGCCTGCCACGGCGCTGACGGCAACTCGACGATTCCGGTCAATCCGAAATTGGCGCAACAGCATCCAGACTACCTGGTCAAGCAGTTGTATGACTTCAAATCGGGCAAGCGCGCCAGCGCCGTGATGTCGGGCATGGCGGCAACGCTCTCCGATGCCGATGTCAAGAACATTGCCTACTGGCTGGGTAGCCGGACGGCCAAGCCCGGTTTTGCCAAAGACCGGGAATTGGTGACCCTCGGTGAGCGCATCTTCCGCGGCGGTATCGCGGACCGCCAGATTCCAGCCTGTGCCGGTTGCCACAGCCCCAATGGCGCCGGGATCCCGGCCCAGTATCCGCGCCTGAGCGGCCAGCATGCGGACTACGCGGCGACTCAGCTGGCCAACTTTCGTGCCGGTGTGCGCAAGAACAGTCTGCAGATGACGCAGGTGGCGGCCAAGTTGAATGATTCGGAAATCAAGGCGGTTGCCGATTACGTCGCTGGCCTGCACTGAATCGCTCTCTACAAACCCTGACAGGGGCAGGTCCATTTCGATGGCGCCTGCCCTTTTCATTTGAGTTGATGACAATCAGGTCCTGATGGCGGGGTCGGTTTGCCACCGGTTATGCGGCGATCGCCGCCCCGGCTTTGCCACTGCAACGAGGATCACAGCATGCTCATCAAAAACAGCCAGGACGGACTTTCGCACGCTCTTGCCAGCGAGATCACGCCGCAGCGCGTGTACGCGGGTCGACGTGATCTGATCAAGCTGCTGGCCGGTGGCGTCGCTGGTGCCGCAATCGCCTCCTGGGCCTCGCGTGACGCACTGGCGCAGGGTGCAACGGCCCGCCCCGGCAAACTGGCCGCGCTGCCGGGTGCAAAGTCGGACTTGGCTGGTGCTGTCACGATGGAAAAGCCGACCGAATACAAGGACGCCACCAGCTACAACAATTTCTACGAATTCGGAACCGACAAGACAGACCCGGCGCAAAACGCACACACGCTGGTGACCAGTCCGTGGACAGTCGAAGTCGAGGGTCTGGTGAAGAAGCCGGCCCGCTACACGCTTGAAGATCTGCTCAAGCTCAGTGCGATGGAGGAGCGGGTCTACCGTCTGCGCTGCGTGGAAGGCTGGTCGATGGTGATTCCGTGGGTTGGCTATTCCTTGCGCGAATTGATCCGCAAAGTGGAGCCGCTGGGCAGTGCCAAGTACGTCGAGTTTGTGACCCAGGCCGATCCGAAGACCATGCCCTTCGTCGGCTCGCGCGTGCTGGATTGGCCGTATATCGAAGGACTGCGCATGGATGAGGCGATGCACCCGCTGACGCTGCTGAGCTTCGGCATGTACGGCGAGGTGCTGCCCAAGCAGAACGGCGCGCCGGTTCGGCTCGTTGTGCCGTGGAAATACGGATTCAAGAGCGGCAAGAGCCTCGTCAAGATCCGCTTCACCGACAAGCAACCGGCCACCGCATGGAACAAGGCGGCGGCAAATGAATACGGTTTCTATTCCAACGTCAATCCGAACGTGGACCATCCGCGCTGGAGCCAGGCGACGGAGCGGCGCATCGGCGAGGACGGCCTGTTTGCGAAAAAGCGCAAGACCCTGATGTTCAATGGTTACGAGGCACAGGTCGGACAGTTGTACGCCGGCATGGATCTCAAGAAATTCATCTGATGCCGCCGTTGCGCCCAGCCGAGAAGGCACGGGCCTTGCTGCTACACCGTGCAGCCAAGCCGATCGTTTTCGGTTTGATGTTGCTGCCGTTTTGTTGGTTGCTCTATGCGACGCTCACAAACCAGTTGGGCGCCAATCCGGCCGAGGCCCTGATTCGCGCGAGCGGTGACTGGACTTTGCGCGCCCTTTGCCTGGTGCTGGCGGTGACGCCACTGCGCATCATCACGGCGACGCCCGCGCTGGCGCGTCTGCGCCGCATGCTGGGCCTCTTCGTCTATTTCTATCTCATCGTGCATCTGCTGAGCTACAGCGGCTTCGACATGGCGTTTGAGCTCACCGATATTGCGCGCGACATTGCCAAGCGCCCGTTCATCCTGGTCGGATTTTCGGCCTTCGTGCTGCTCACGGCACTGGCGGCGACATCGTCGAACCGCGTCATCCGATTGCTCGGTGGCAAGCGCTGGCAGCGCCTGCACCGGCTGGTTTACCTGGTTGCCGGTCTGGCGCTGCTGCACTTCTTCTGGATGCGCGCCGGCAAACACAATTTTGCCGAGGTCCTGGTTTATGCCGCCATTCTGGGCCTGTTGCTGGGCTGGCGTGTTGTTCGCTTCGTGAAGAAGAACGGCGCCTAGGCGTCGCTCAATCAGGTCAGGTCACGCTGCAATTCAGAGCAGTTTTTCCTGGCGCATCTGGTCGGCTAGCGTTTCGCGCAGACGAATGACGTGTGCCTGCTCGCCTGTCACCAGGATTTCCGGCGCGCGTCCGCGGGCGTTGTAGTTGCTGGCCATGCTCATGCAAAAGGCGCCCGCAGACAGCACCGCCAGCAAGTCTCCCGCCTGGACCGCCAACTCGCGGTCGTGCCCGATCCAGTCACCGCTTTCGCAGACCGGGCCCACCACATCCCAAGTGACGGCTGCGGCCTCGCGTTGGTGCAGCGGCACGATCTGATGGAAAGCCTGGTACATGGCAGGGCGCGGCAGATCGTTCATCGCGGCGTCGATGATGCAGAAATTCTTCTGCGCACCGGGCTTGAGGTAGAGCACTTCGGTCAGACAGACGCCGGCATTGCCGACCAGCGAGCGGCCGGGTTCGATCATCAATTGGCGCCGTCCGAAGCCGCGTGCGTCGAGCCGTGCCAGCAGTTTTTTCCAGAGTTGCTCCGCGCCCGGTGGCGTTTCGCCGTTGTAGTTGATGCCCAGCCCGCCGCCAAAATCGATGTGCTGAATCGGGATGCCAGCCGCCTCGATGGCTTCGACCAGATCGATCATCCGATCCACGGTTTCCAGATAAGGCTCTTCCTGCGTGATCTGGGAGCCGATATGGCAGTCGATGCCGATCACGCGCAGGCCCTTGAGCGCGGCGGCCCGTTGGTAGGTGGGCAGCACCCGTTCGTGGGGAATGCCGAACTTGCTGCTCTTGAGACCGGTTGATATGTAGGGGTGCGTTTTCGGATCGACGTTGGGATTGACGCGGATGCTCACCGGTGCGCGCACACCCATGGCCGAGGCCACTTCGTTCAGGACATCGAGCTCGGCTTCGCTTTCGACATTGAAGCAACCGATGCCGACGTCGAGCGCGCGGCGCATTTCAGCCCGGGTCTTGCCGACGCCCGAGAAGATGATCCGATCGGCTTGGCCACCGGCAGCCAGCACGCGTTCGATCTCGCCGCCCGAAACAATGTCAAAGCCGCAACCGGCCAGGGCAAAGACCTGAATGACGCTCAAGCTGGAGTTGGCTTTGACGGCATAACAAATTTGCACGTCTCGTCCGGCAAAGCCGCGCTGGTAGGCTGCCAGCGCAGCCAGCATGGCGCCCTTGGAGTAGACGAAAAGCGGGGTGCCGTGCTGCTTTGCCAAGTCACTGAGCCGGACGTCTTCCAGAAAAAGTTCATTGCCCCGGTAGGCAAGTTGGGGTTGGCCGGGAAGGTCGGGGGAATTCATTGCGAGGCGGAGTTTGTGGCGGAAGTTGCGGCAGCCGGCTTGATTGGCGCCGGTGTGGTGGTCTGTTTGGCCGGGACGGGCTGGGTGGGCAGGTACAGTGCACCTTGCTGACCGCAGGCGCAAAGACTCGCCCCACTGGCGGCAAGGACAAGCGCACTGACTAGAATTTGCTCAAAACGCAACATGGTGAAATTGTAATGACTGACACAGAATTCATGGACCGCGCGGAAATGCTGCTGCACAGAGTCGAGGTCAGCTGCGACCGCATCAACGACGAGAACCGAGCCGATATCGACAGTCAGCGGGTCGGCGGAATGGTGACACTGGTTTTTTCAAACGACAGCCAGATCGTCATCAATTTGCAAAAACCCCTTCACGAGGTCTGGCTGGCTGCCAAGGCAGGCGGTTATCACTACAAATTCGACGGCAGTTCGTGGTTGGACACCAAAGGCCAAGGTGAATTTTTTGCTGGCCTCTCGCGTCTGGCCAGCGAGCAGGCCGCATGTCCGCTCAGTTTTTGAACAGATCGAGGATGTTCTTTCGCTCGTCGGCCGCCGGCAAGCCCTGAACCGGCGCGCCGGCTGGACCATTGGGCTTTTCGCCCAATCCGACGCTGCTGATGCCTGCGTTCTTGGCGTATTCGTCATAGAACCATTCGCCGCCGATGTGGACAACTCCTTCGGGCGCATCGGGTTCCATGACCGGGACGTTCTTCAGCGCATGCTCCATGAAACGGATCCAGACCGGCAGGCTCAGGCCGCCGCCCGTTTCACGGTCTCCAAGTTTGCGTGGGGTGTCGTAGCCGATCCAGGTGACCGCCGCCAGGGTCGGCTGAAACCCGGCAAACCAGGCGTCGATCGAATCGTTGGTGGTCCCCGTTTTCCCATACAGGTCTGGACGCTTCAAGGTGGCCTGCGCGGAGGCCGCCGTGCCGGAGCGTGTGACGGTTTGCAGCAGACTCTCCATCATGAACGCGTTGCGTGCATCAATAGCGCGCATCGATTCGTCCAGCACTGGCGGTTTGGTTTCCACCAGAAGCTTGCCCTTTTGTTCAGTAACCTTGGTGATCAACCAGGGATTGATGCGGTAGCCGCCATTGGCAAAGACCGAGTAGGCTGAAACCATCTGCATGGGCGTGACCGACCCGGCGCCTAGGGCCATCGTCAGATAAGCTGGGTGCTTGTCTTCATCGAAGCCGAAACGTGTGATCCATTCCTGCGCATACTGGGCGCCCACGGCCTGCAGGATGCGGATCGAGATCATGTTCTTGGATTTGGCCAGGCCCTGGCGCATGGTCATCGGCCCTTCGAATTTGCCGTCATAGTTTTTCGGCTCCCAGGGTTGACCGCCAGTCACTCCCGCATCAAAGAAGAGTGGCGCGTCGTTGATGACAGTGGCCGGGGTGAATCCTTTTTCGAGGGCAGACGAATAGATGAAGGGCTTGAAACTGGAGCCCGGTTGCCGCCAGGCCTGCGTGACGTGATTGAACTTGTTCTTCTCGAAGTCAAAGCCTCCGACCAGCGCCTTGATCGAGCCATCGCGCGGGTCCAGCGCCACAAAGGCCCCTTCCACTTCCGGAAGTTGCGTGATTTCCCACGTATTCTTGGGTGTCTTAGTGACCCGGATGATGGCGCCGCGCCGAATCCTGATATGCGGCGGCGCTTTGTCCGACAGACCCGATTGAGCCGGTTTCAGGCCTTCGCCGGTGATGTCAATGACCTCTGTGGTCTGGCGAACCGCCTTGATATGTCGCGTATCGGCCTCGAGCACCAGGGCCGACATGACGTCACCGTTGTCCGGGTGGTCGTCGAGCGCGTCGGAGATCGCGTCCTCAAGTTCCTGCGGATCGGTTGGCAGGCTCACGAATTCTTCCGGGCCACGGTAAACCTGATGCCGCTCGAAGTCCATGATGCCGCGGCGCAAGGACCGGTAGGCTGCATCCTGATCTGCCGTGCGCAAGGTCGTGTAGACGTTCAGGCCGCGCGTGTAGGTGTCTTCTCCATATTGCGCAAACATCAGCTGGCGCACGGTTTCTGCCACATACTCCGCATGCACTTTGGTCGGGTCGGCATTCGACTTGACCCTGAGTTCTTCCGTCTTGGCCGCGCTGGCCTGCGCCGCGGTGATGAAGCCGTTCTCCTCCATGCGTTCAATGATGTGGAGTTGGCGCGCCCGGGCCCGGTTTGGATTGCTGATCGGGTTGTATGCTGAAGGTGCCTTCGGCAGCCCCGCCAGCATGGCAGCCTCGGCAATCGTGATGTCCTTCAATTGCTTGCCAAAGTACGCTTCGGATGCGGCGGCGAAGCCGTAGGCACGGTTTCCCAGGAAGATCTGGTTCATGTAGATCTCAAGAATCTGGTCCTTGGTCAACATGTGTTCGAGTTTGAAAGTCAGCAGGATTTCGTAGATCTTGCGCGTGTAGGTCTTCTCCGACGACAGATAAACATTGCGTGCCACCTGCATGGTGATGGTCGACGCGCCCTGGCTCTTGAAGCGTCCGAGATTGGCAAGTCCGGCGCGCAGCATGCCCTTGTAGTCGACACCGCCATGTTCATAGAAACGGGAGTCCTCAATGGCCAGCACGGCATCGGTCATGATCTTCGGTATCTCCTTGATCGGGGTGAGATGTCGGCGCTCTTCGCCAAATTCGCCGATCAGGTCGCCTTCTGCCGAGAACACGCGCAAGGGCAGCTTTGGGCGGTAATCGGACAGGGCGGAGATATCGGGCAGGTTCGGGAATGCGACGGCCATGGCGATGCCGACGATGATTACTACGGACAAGACACCGGCCAGGGCGACGGCTCCTGCCCATAGCGCAAGTCGCACCAGCCAATTCCTCGTGGTTGGACGCGCAGGGTGAGCTTTCGGCGGACTTGCGTCGCCAGGTGAGGGTTTGGAGGGCATAGGGGACTTAATGGAAACGCGTCAGTATTATAAAAATCTTGGTGTGTTGCACCGCGGCGCTAGTATCCGATATTGTTGCGGCATGTGACCCCGCCGTGTGCTTGACCTCTGTTCTGTGTAACATCCACGTACAAATCGTCAACTTTTGGCAACGCCCGAAATTCAGCTAATTGAGGGAATTCGAGTATTTTCCAAATCAGGTATGAGCCTGGGCGAAGCTGGATTGACGGGATGAATCAGGCTGCGGGTTTGGATCGTCGGTTGAACAAGTCGAACAGTTTAAGCCTGGCCACATTCAGGGCGTTGGCGGCGTCCAGATCGCTCAGAGCGGTTGCTTGCAGTTGAAGCTGGGCGATGGTGACGCTCTCGCGCAAGAAGTCGTCCACACCGGCCAGACTTGCCAGCTTGTCCAAAGGCGTTTGCACCATGTCCAGTGGGTAGGTCTTTCGGATCTTGCCCTTGGCGTCGATGACCTCCATGGCAAACAGACAAGGGCGGTGCAGGTTGACGTACGGGTTGAGATGATCACGGCAGAACACGTTGATGTGGGCAGCAAAGCGTTGCGGGATGTGGCTGTAGCCGAAGGCCTTTCTGACCACCGAGCCGTTCTTGCTTTCGGCCAGGGCGTTGTCATTGGAATGCCGTGAGCGCGACTTGGTCTGTTCCACCCGCATCTTCTCCAAAAGCGTGGCCACCGTCTTGTTGATGTACTCGCTGCCGTTGTCGGAGTGAAAGCCCAGAATCTCGAAGGGAAACTGATCGATGAGGTCTTTGAGCACCGGCAACAGATACGCCTCGCTGATGCGCTCGCAGGTGGCCACCACCTCCCACTGGGTGACGATATCGACTGCGTTGATGTGATAGACCCCCTTGGTGCCGTCCATATCCCCCTGGTGAACCGAGTCGATGCGAATGAACCCTGGACGGCCTTCAGGACGTGGGGCACGCCGAATGCCAATCGCATTGACCACGGGGCGCGTCTTGGTAAAACTCACGCGTTGATTCTGGTAAGTCACGCTGTGACGCAGGTTGTACAGGTGCGACACCGACAGGTTGGCCAGACGCTCAAAGCGTGTGTCCCCATGCACGTGCAAAGCACGTCTGAGCAAATGCACGGTGGCCGGACCCGACATCGTGCCGTGGGCACGATCCACCTCGGCCAGCAGCAGGGCATCAGCCGGGGTGTAGCGACGCGCAAACGCATGTGCTGGGGCACGGTAGCGCTTGTACAGGTTTTGGCCATCCAGGACGCGTGCCAGCAGTCGTGTGAGTTGGGCGCGACCGTAGCCGCAGGTGGCGATCAAGTAGCGCAGCACCACGCCCTTGTCGGGTCGATTCAGGCGGCCATAGCCAAAGCGCTGAGCCACTGACACGATGTGAGCGTAGCGGGCCTCGTCCGTGTCGGGAACACGAAATTGAACCTCAGCCGTACCAGCCAAAAACGACTGAAGTTGCGAAATTGTTTGCAGACGGGTCTCGTCCATGTCGATCACCATGTGGGAAATGATCGACCCAAGCCCGCAGTTCAGGCTCATACCTCGTTGGAATCACGGACACCGCTTCAGGCTCATACCTCGTTGGATAAGGCTGTCACTTGTCCTTTTCTCTTGTCGTCTGTATGCTGAGACAACAAAGCAGAAAAATGACGCGATGAGCGAAAAAAAGACCACTACACACGCACTGATCCCAAGGCAACTTGTCGTCTTTTTGCGTCCTCGAAGCACCGTGTGGCAGTGTCGCTTTCAGATCGACGGAAAGTGGCAGCGCAACAGCACGAACGAGCGCAATCTTGCTGATGCCTCGAAGAGAGCGCACGAAATCCTCATTGAAGCGAATGTTCGCAAGAAGATGAACGCTGCGCCGATCACTCGCTACTTCCGCGACATCGCCCACTTAGCAGTGCGAAAGATGGACGACGACACAGCGCAAGGCAAAGGCAAGGTCAGTTTCAAAGAATACAAAGTCACCATCGACAACTATCTGATCCCGTTCTTCGGCAAATATCGCGTCGATAGCATTGACTACACCGTGCTTGAAGAGTTCGACAAATGGCGCACGAACAAGATGGGAGCCGCGCCGAAGCACAGCACATTGCTCAATCACAACGCCGCGCTCAACCGAGTGTTAGAAGTCGCAGAAGAAAAAGGCTACATCGTCAAAGGCAATCGCCCCACGCTCGACGCGAAAGCGAAAGACAGCGTAAGACGCCCCGACTTCACTTTGCGCGAAGCAAGAGCGTTGATAGCGCACCTCGATGAATGGATCGCAGAAGCGCGTGCCGATAGTCTGCCAATCCGACAACTGATGAAAGACTATGTTGCTGTCTTGCTCGACACAGGCGCAAGACCAGGAAAAGAGTTGCTGAGTTTGAAATGGACGCACATCACACTTGAGATGTATCCAGAAGCAATAAAAACTGGTGTTTTCTCCGACGATGGCGAAGGAAATGTTGAAGAGATTGTTCAAATAAACGCACATCGCACCGTGTTTATTGAGATTCCGCAGAACAAAACAAAGAAGCGCATTTCAATGGGACGACTTCCATCGTATGAAGCGTTTGATGCGATTGCCAAACGCAACTACGGAAAGTCATTAGTTGAAATGGTTGAACTTGGCAGCGAAGAGAAGATTTTTCTTTACCGCGAAGTTCTCAGCGAAGAAGATGTTAAAACGAACAAGAAAGCGAAACTGAAAACACCAACAAGTTTTCCGAAACTATTTGATAACTACCTCGTAAGACACAAACTACAGATTGATCCGCGCGACAAACAAAAGCGCGTTCTTTACAGCCTTCGCCACACTTACGCAACGCTATCACTTGAACACGACAAGATCGCAATACACACACTCGCAACGCAAATGGGAACGAGTGTCGGGATGATTGAAGCGCATTACTCGCACTTAGATGTTATGAAAGCGCACAAGCAACTTCGCGGCGATGAAAGCAGAAAGTTGTTAGAAGCACCTGGAAAAGTTGATACGAAATATCTCTACACACCAGAAATAGAAGAAGCGAAAGAATAAGCGATCAGTTCACCGAAGTTTTCGCAGCATTTGCCTTCTGAACCGCTTGCTGCGCTTTCACCAACTTCTGCCTTGCGCGTTCGCGTTCCATATTCTTTGATAGCAACGCTTTCTGATCGGACATTGACTTTATGCGTAGTTGACCTGAGTCAATTGTTTGAGTTCCGAAACTTTCGCTAAGCGACAGCGACATCACACTTCCCTCGCCGTAGATCGCCGTGAGCAGCTGCCGCGCTTGTGCCACACCTTCAGCGTGTATTGCTGTTTTCAGTGTCCAAGTTGAACTTGCCGTTTTCACGCGAACCGTCGCAATGAAGAGTGGAAGTGAACTGGTGATTTCGTTGATGAGCATACGACTATTTATCGTTGCCCACCTTCCACTGATTTCCGCAAACTACTTCTTAAAGCGTTCGCGCACCTTCACACTTGCTACTTCAATAGCAGCGTCAAGCTCGCCGTTGTTGACGCTTGTTTTCACAAGTTCAAGCACTTTGATAAGTTCATCGCCGCTGCCGACTTCAATCGTATTCTTGTCCTTTCCGTTGAGCAACAGAACGCGAGTGCCGTATTTCAGTTGAAGCAGAATCCGATTGCCTTCTGTCCACCACCAGCCATTGACACGCCTTGCCACTTCCATTTGACTGACCAGTCCAGTCGCTTTGTCTGTGATTGAGCGCAGACGCTTGATGACGCAAGTCTGTCCATCACGCATTGCGATTGCCAACTTGACTTGTTCGTCAATCTTCTTTGCCATCTTTTGACGACGAAACTGCGTTGAATCCATCTTAACTTGACGCACAGCATTTACCATCTTAAATGCGCTCAATATTGTTGCCATAACTTGCTTTCAATGAGTTGTAGAAAGCACTTATTCTGTTACCGATTCCATTTCATTCCTATCCTCGTTGATGCGAAATCATTTGGTTTTTATTGAAATCCTGTAGTTATGGATAAATAGTTATGTGCGAAACAAGAGGACCGAAAGCGAAACGAAATGAAAGTGAACAAAGAGATGAACAAGTTAGAGTGCTGCGCTTATGAACCACTTAACAACCAATACCTATCACTTGTCTGTGATATGTGGTATTTCTTTGTATTAAGTATTTACTATAAGCCCGTGACTTTTTTTGTAATCGTCTCCATAATAGCGAACACACAACTTAGCAAGATAAGAGTGCCGAAATGATCCAACTCACCATTAAAGCAGTAGTTTTAGAGAAGATGCGCGAAGCGTTCCCGAAACCACCAAACTGCGCGAGAAATCATCTTGCCAAATACAAACGAGTTCTGGAACAGAAACTGACCGAATCGCTCAACAAAGGACAAACCGAATACGAGCGCAAGATGAAGTTCTTCAGCATACCGAAAGATAAGTTAGGAGCCGAAGGCGGACAGATCGGACCAAACTTGATACGAGTTCAAGCGTGGTTGGAACAAAACAATCTATCCCTCCTTGAAGATGTAGAAGTCGGAACAAATATCAGTGGTCTTGTTTCTGTTATGAGACTTACCGATCTTGTAACGATGACTGACGATACGAGCGCAAGTCATTTGAAGATGAAATCGGCAGCGGAACTTGAAGACTTTCTCAATGTAGAAACGGAAACGGATAAAGAGTTCGTCAATCGTCTGTTGCCAGAGTTAGCGCAACTTGATGACGCACAGGTTCTGGAGAAATATCACATCGCCGAGATTGATATTGAATCCGTGAAGAGTTATATCCGTTGGCTGCTGAATGAAGCAACATTGATGACGAAGCAACAGATTGATACCAATCTGCGACACGCTCAAATCATTCTGCGCGTTGCTCAGTTCACTAATGGGATATTCCCGCAGAAGATGAAACCGAGTTTCTTCGGTCGCACTTACTACGAAGGGATCAGTGTTCAAGGTGTTCATAAGACATTGCGAAAGGCGATGCTCGGGAACTGCTATGAATACGACATCAAATCAAGCGCAATCTCGTGGAAGATGGGATTTGCGAAGGATTGCTACGCGAAGATGAAGACGAAGGGAACATTCAAGCAAGAGTTTTCTGCGATGCTTCAATACCTGGAGCGCAAAGACGACTTCACAAAAACGGTAATCGCTGCGACATTTCGCGCGAACAGCAACAGCAAACCCGATCATCAAGTGAAGTTAGTTAAGGAAGCGATCACTGCGTTAAGTTTTGGAGCGCGACTGACGGTCCGTGGATGGAAGGACGACAGCGGAAACTGGACGAATCCCGCGATTGTTGATATTTTGAAGAATCCCGATGAACGCAAACGCTTTGCGGACAGCAAGTTAGTTGTGAAGTTCCGCGATGAACAGAAAGCACTTGACACTTACATATCTGAAACGGGAATCAAAGCAAATCCATTGCTTTTAACTTACAAGGAACTTCAAACGAAGAGTGGAAGAACAAGCAAGAGCAAGGTCGTTGCTTATCAGTATCAACACGCGGAAACGATTGTGATGGATATTGTAAGGAAGGAACTCGGAATACTTCAACGCGAAGTGCTGGCAAATGTCCACGACGCAATCGTCATTCGCAGCAAGTTGAGCGATTACGACAGAGAAAAGATTGAATACAAGATGCGCGACACAACGGGCATTGAGTATTGGAGATTGGGTGAAACGAAATACGAGCGATACGAAGTCGTCAGTGATGAAGTGAAGCACGAAGAGGAAAGACACAAACAGCACATTGCTGCGGAAAGTGAACGCGCAAAGAACTACAAATCAAAAAACATTTGACCAATCTTGAAACTACATATAACTATAGAAGCGTGTAGTTTTCGCGCAAGTTGTTGATTTCCATAGGTAATCTTTTTTCTCAAAAAAGGCTTTTCTGACTGAACTAAAGGGTTCACAATAAATACATATCAAGTGTTTATTTTCAGGAGAAATCAAATGGCACAAGCAAAAGTTTTAAGTGAGAAAGACACGCGCCGTGTTCTGCTTCACATCGCAGCAAACAAACACGCATCGCGCAATCGCGCAATCTTTTTGATGACAACGAACTGCGGGATGCGCGTCGGAGAAGTCGCTGCTGTGCGTCTTTGCGATGTGCTAACGGCAGACGGGAAGATACGCGACGAAATACATTTGAAAGCAGAACAAACGAAGGGCAACAAGGGTCGCACGGTGATGCTGTCAAAGAAGATACAAGAAGAAATCCACAACTATCTGTCTGTGCGCTTCAAGTTGAAGGATTTGCTTGCTGTGACGCTGACTGATACAAATCGCGCTCTGTTCGCAAATCAAAAGAACTGCCATCGAGGTTTTTCTGCGAACACACTTGCTCAGTTCTTTACAACACTTTATGCGCGTGTCGGGATCGACGGAGCGTCAAGTCACAGCGGTCGTCGCGGCTTCATTACAAACTTGGCAAACAAAGGCGTGTCTGTGCGTGTGTTGATGGAACTCGCGGGACATTCGTCAATGGCTGTGACGCAGAAATACATTGAAGTCAATCATTCAATGATGCGTAACGCTGTTGAGATGATTTAGCGTTTGTTGCAGACAGCCTTTAGAACTTGAAACATCGGCGCTTGCGGCTCTGGAAAATACCACTTTCCGACGCTGTCACTCGATAACTCACCACTTTTGCCTTTAGCCATCTGTTTCTCGTATCCAGTCACTTGCATCTCTCTTATCTTATCATTGACACACTCAAACTCGGTTACTGACGTTATAGAGCTGGGTTGTGATTTCGGGCTGATATTGACAAAACTTCGAAGTGTCCAAGCACGACGTACGCTCCCATTTACCTTCAACGTGCTCCAGTCTACGAAGAAATGTGATTGATCGTTCGTTGTCGCAACTTCCTGCCACTCAGCGCGAGCCAATGATGAAATAATGACCATTGTGATAACAAGCAAATATTTTGAAGTTCTCATACGTCCTCTGTTATCACAAATGGCTTGTTGTTACTTCGCAGCGGTTTTTGCCTTGCGCGGTGTCTTTACTTTCTCAGTGATCGTCACTTTTAATCCACCGATTTCAGCAAGTGTTCGCAGCACATCAATCTTCTTCACATCTTTTCTGTTGTTCAGTGCGAAAGTAAACAGATTTCCTACGGTAGGAACTTTCAGCGTGGTTATGTATTCGCGCAGATCGTTTACGGCAAGTTTTGCCTCTTGCGCCGACAACTTCGCTCTTGCTGCTTCAATCTTCGCTCGTTGCTCTGCGATTGAAAGTTTTTTGCGTGGGCTCTTCGCTGTTGCTTTTGGTTTACTGCTTGACTTTGATGATGTTGCCATTGCCATTCTCCGTTGTTAAAGTTCAATCACATTTTTTGAAGTTTCTTGCCTGACATTCGTGCGCAAGTTTTTGTGCTTCAGCGATTTGTTGTGGCGTCATTTTCGCTGCGATAGTGTCGCGGTTTTTTGTTGTACGCGCACCACCTTTTATCGCTGCCAAGTTGTACCACATATGTGCTCGTGTGTAGTCTTGTGCGACACCCTGTCCTTCACTATACATAGAACCGAGATTGTTTTGCGCAATACTATTTCCCTGTGCAGCAGCCAACTTGTACCATCGAACTGCTTCGGCGTAATCTTGCACGACACCTTGTCCTTGCTTGTACGCCAAGCCCAGTGCGTATTGAGCTAATGCATTTCCCTTTTCGGCAGCCAACTTGTACCAACTTATCGCTTCCGAATAATCTTGTACGACACCTTGTCCTTTGCTGTACATATTTCCTATGTTGTACTTCGCATCAATATCTCCCTGTGCAGCAGCCAACTTGTACCATCGAACCGCTTCGGCGTAATCTTGAGCTAAACCTCGTCCTCGTTGATACTCAGTTGCGAGTGCATACTGAGCAAAAAGATTTCCCTGTTCGGCAGCCAACTTGTACCAGCGCGCCGCTTCTACGTGATTTTGTGTGACGCCTTCTCCGCTTGTGTATCTCAATCCAATCTTGACCTGCGCAGAAGCATTTCCCTGTTCAGCAGCCATCCTGTACCACTTCGCTGCTTCGACGTAGTTTTCTTTAACACCAAGCCCCGATAGATAAATATTTCCTATTTGGAGTTGTGCGTTTGCGTTCCCGTCATTTGTAGCTGCACTCATATATTTTTTAAGTGCTGTTACATAGTCTTTTTTTGCCAAAGCCGACGAACCATCTTCCAAGTCTCCTGCCAACGCTGCACTCGCGTATAAAGAAAGTGTCACGATTAGTGTAAATATACCTTTACTCATCTCTACATTCCATCAGAACTTTTTTACGTTTTGAACAAGATTGCAACGTCCTGTTCCACGCCTTACGTTGGCACTTAGCAACTTAAAGATTGTCGAAGTTTCGTAACTGAACATTCCAGTTAACGTGCTTAGACTAATATCCATTTTGTTATAAGCAAAGTTGATTGCGTTTGATTTTTCAATCGCCGTAACGACTTCGCCATTGATGACAACTTTCACTAACGCACCAGAGGCATCTCTTTCAACATCAACATCACCAATCCAAGCATCAGCTATGCAGTTTAGGATCACCTTTGTATTTTGTCGCTTGACATCGCTTATTGATGATTTGTCATTTGTATCGTTGATTAGTGAAAAGATATTTTTATCAAAATAGAGTGTCTTCCCATTTTCAAATATTTCCAACTTCACTTTGTCTCCATCCGCAGTCCAGCAACCGACGCCGCCGTTCTTACCGCTGACGTACATTGCATTTCCCTCAGGATTAGAGCATTGCCTGTCTATTAATGTCACAAGTGCGCTGTAATCAGTTTCATTTTTTGCTATACCCATATATACTTTTTCAGCAAAAATGTTGCTGGAAAAGCAAAATAACAGAAGTGGAATCAACGATTTGCACTTGACAATATTTACCCATATTTTTGTTTTTCTGGTTTGCTTTGATGATGTTTTCATCGCTGTGCCCGTTGTTAGATATATTGCGCTCACATTACGCTTCTTCTTGTCGTTACGCAATGCTTTCGCTCAATGAGGAGTGTCCAAAGTCAAAGATAGTTGCCGTTTTGAAGACCTTTACTTCTTTTCGCTATAGAACCACAGCGTTCCACAGAACCGTGCTTCGCACGCCTCTGCGCCGAACCCATAGTCCAAGCGCACTCGCGCCACGCACGAATGCCCACGCAGCAACATCTAAAGCCTTCCTTCCTTCCTTCCTTCCTTCCTTCCTTCCTTCCTTCCTTCCTTCCTCGTCCTTCCTTCCTTCCACGCTTTCCTTGCGATTGTGAGACTTCTGCGCCGATCCCAAGCGCACTCGCGCCACGCACGAATGCCCACGCTCTAACATCCAAAGCAAGCCCCCAAACAGCCCCACAGAGCGATTTTCAGCGTGTAGCAGCAGCGACACTGCTGTCGCGCCTAGAGATCATCTAGTCGCAGATACGCTGAAGTCAAAATTAAGCTGTGATCCCGTCGCATGTGGATGTTCTCGCTGAACGATCCATCGAAACGCACGATAGAACCTTTGACAACGTTTTGCAGCACGGTGTAGCAGCGACGAATCGGCTTCTGCGCTCTTGGTGCCTTCTTGCTCATCGAAATTGCGACTTGCTGACTTTGGCTGAAGTGAATTGAAACT
>CAIKMZ010000009.1 GCA_903828665.1 uncultured beta proteobacterium | reverse complement strand
GTTTTCACATCACTGCCCGACCTAAAGAGAAAACTCATGAAGTACATCCGTCGATACAACGAGCAACCAAAACCCGTGAAGTGGAAATACTGCGATCTATCACGGCGCATTACTACCGATTCAATAGTTACAGTCCACTAGCTGATGATCAGCCCGTCAACTACCTGGATGGTCTTGTCGCAGCGACTTGCCAGCGCCGCGTTGTGGGTCACGAACAGTACCGTTGTACCGTTTTCCCGATTGAAACGGCGCAGCAGATCAAAAACGGCGTCGGCACTCTTGGTATCGAGGTTGCCAGTGGGCTCATCTGCCAGTAACAGGGCTGGGTTCATGGCGAGTGCACGCGCTACGGCGACCCGCTGCTGTTGTCCACCACTCATGTTGCTCGCCAGGTTATTCTTCCAGGCCGAAAGTCCGACGCTGTCAATCAACGCTGCGGCGCGTGCACGCATCGCATTGTTCGGAAAGCCGGCGGCACCGAGCATCGGGATCATGACATTCTCAAGCGCCGTGAAGGCGGTGATCAAGTAGTGATACTGAAATACGAACCCGATGCTGTGCCCCCTCAGGCGTGTCAAAGCCCGGTCGTCGAGCTCTGTGGTTTCCTCCCCGCACACTTGAAGTTTTCCACTTGTTGGGCGATCGAGCAAACCCACGATGTTCAGCAGCGTGCTCTTGCCCGAACCCGAAGGCCCCATGACCGCGCAGAACTCGCCCCGGCGCAGGGTGAGATCGATGCCATGCAAGACTTCGGTCTCGAACGCTGTCCCGACATTGAACGCCTTGTAAACAGCGCGCAATTGCACGACGTCGTCCGGCACAGGCGAGCTTGCTTGATTGAAACTCTCAGCCACGAATTGCCACCACAGGGTCGAGGCGCGCTGCACGCAGGGCGGGCGCAAAAGCGGCTACCAGGCCAGTCAATGTGGCCAGCAGCAGGGCCGCCGTGAAGAGGAACGGGTCGAACACGAGCGGGAACAGGGGCGTGCCATCGGCGTTGCGTGCATAACGCTGCCACAGGAGCAGGGCCACGGCACCGATGCCACACCCGACGATGGAGCCGCCGAATCCAAGCAAACCGCCCTGCAAAAGAAATATGCGCAGGATCTGCCCCTGCGAAATGCCCATGGCGCGCAATATCCCGATCTCGCGCGATTTTTGTACCACCACAACAACCAGCACGCTTGCGATGCCAAAGGCCACCGAAAGCCCGACAAAGAACCGGATCGCGGTGTTGGCCGTCGTCTGGGCGCTGACCGCAGCAAAGAACTGTGCGCTGGTCTTGATCCAGCTATCCGCCTCGACACCGGTGGCTGCGGTAATCCGCTGCGCTATTGCTTCCGCGGCGTAAACATCATTCACCGTGACCTCGAGGCTGGTTACGGCACCAGGAATTCCAAGCAGACTTTGTGCTGTGTGCAGCGCGACAAAGGTATTGCGCTGGTTTGCCCCCTTGCTGCCAAGGTCAAAGATCCCGGAAATCGTTAGCGTACTGGCAGCCCCGTTCGCGGTTGATATACGCAGTTTGTCGCCCACATCGACCCCGAGGTCGTTCGCCAATTCAGTTCCAATGAGAATATCGGTGGCGCTCAGGCGCGTGCTGCCTCGCACCAGTTTATCGCTGATATCGACAATGCGGAAATATTGCTCCGGTTCAATGCCGGCGATCGTGATTGCCCGATTTGCAGCGCCCCGAACGGCCAGCGCCGACCCTCCAGCCACGGGTGATGTCACTACCACTTCAGGCATGCTCCGGATTTGTGAAGCCACCGCCTGCCACTGGTCGATGCCTTTGAGCCGCTGCAGCGGCGGCTGGATGATCGCACCTTCAATTTCGCCGGGCTCGGCGAGCCGCTGCGGTCTGGCCACTTCCTGCGGCGGCAAGAGTTGAACGTGAGCCTGTGCCGACAGGACGCGCCGAATGAAGTTCGACTGAAGTCCGCTCAGCATGGCCGACATGAACACGATAACGCCAACGCCAATGGCCACTCCGGAGATGATGAACAGCGTCTGCAAACGACCCTCGCGCAGGAAGCGGATGGCAACGATCCATTCGAAGGGCAGCCAAGCTTGCAACATTGGGCCTTCCTCATTTGACTGAGGGCAAGGCGCGCACCCTGGCGCCGGGTTCGACCAAGGTTGCGACTGGAATCACGGTGTCGCCTTCGTGCAGCCCATCAAGCACCTCGGCAAAACCACCGCTGCGCAATCCCAGTCGCACGGGACGCCGCACGGCTCGCCTGTCTTCCAGTCTGAGCACCCATGGTGCTGCGCCGTCCGGATCATGTACGGCGTTGGACGTCACCAGCACCGCATTGGGGCGCCTGGCAACCTCGATGTCGACTGAGACCGTCATGTCCTGCTTGAGCGTAGGCGGTGGGTTCGATACATCGAGCTTGACCTCCACTGAACCGGTCTGTGCATTGACGCCTGGGTTGATATACGTCAGTTCGGCGGCCAATCGTTGCTGTGGATAGGCGTCCGCCGAAGCCAGCGCCTTCTGTCCCAAGGACAACAGATGAATATTCTTCTCATCGATTTCTACGACAAGTTGCGTGCGGCCCGTTGGAGACAGGGTCATCAGAACTTTGCCAGCTTGCACGACATCACCGACTTCGACACTGCGACCGATCAGGGTCCCATCCCACGGAGCCCTGATCATCGTGTAGCCAGCGCGGGCGCGTGCCGCCTGCTCGTTGGCCTCTGCCTCATCCACCGCAGCAGCGGCCAAAGCATAGTCACTTCCCACATTACTGGCACTGTCGAATTGTTTGCGTGCCGCACGCGTCTGGGCGTCAGCCAGTTCGGCTGCTTTGCGGGATTCTTCCAGGGCGGCCTCTCCGATGAAACCCTGTTTGAACAGATCTTCGTTGCGGCGCAACATCGAACGAGCGTTATCGAGGGTTGCCTGTGCCTGACGCAGTGTCTGCTCAGCTACCGGCGCCTGAACCTCACGCAATTGCCGCATTCTGGCCCTGGCCTGTTCCAGGGCCTTTTCGGCCTGCCGCTGCGCGGCACGCGATTCAGTCGAAGTGATTTCAATGAGAAGATCACCCGCCTTAACGTCTTGACCTTCGGTCACTGGCACGCGAACAACGGTACCAGTAATCTGTGCGCCGACATCAACACGATGCGGCGTCTCCACATGTCCGCTTGCCACTACCGTTTGCACAAAGTCGCGTCGAACGACAGTTGCGGTAAGCACTTGCGGACCTTGCCACCAATGGAAGGCAAGCAGGACCAGCGCCAAGACGACGACCAGAGCGGACAAAATCCTCCACTTGCTCGCAAGAATCCTTGAACGTTCGATCATCTTAGGCTTGCCGAAAATGGCTCATTCGTTGACCTCGTGCTATTTTTGCCCACGACAACGGCTCGACAGATGATCTTTGTCAACTGGAGCGAGGTCCCGGGCGAGATCATCAGCCAGCGCCCTGTAGCTGCAGAGCCGAATTGGTCATGCCGGACTACTCCCCCGAATCCGATGCGATCGACTGCTTGTCATTGGCGTCCTGCCAGCGCCCCGCAATGTTCTTCAGCAACTGGTTGACCGCCGCCAGCTGACGGTTGCGCACACTTAGAAGGCTGCTTTCGCTGTTCAAGGTCGCCGTTTGCGCGCTCACCACGTTGAGGTAGCTCACCGTTCCCGCGCGATACTGCTCAAGCGTGATGTCGAGATTGCGCTGCGCATACTGGAGCGCCTCCTGTTGTGATTGAACTTCACGCTGCAGTTGGTCGGCCAGCACCAGGTTGTCTTCCACTTCCTGCAAGGCGGTCAGCACCACCTGACGGTAAGCAGCCGAAGCCTGGTCGACACTGGCGCGGGCCTGTGCGCTGGCCTGCTTGCGCTGCCCGCCATCGAAAATGGATTGCGCCAGCGAGGACCCCAAGGACCAGAACAGGTTGGGCGCATTGACCAGACCGGCGAGCGACGATTGCCCGTATTGAGCGCCGGCCGACAAGGTCAACGCGGGAAAGTAAGCCGCATCCGCGACGCCGATTTGCGCATAGGCGGCCGCCACGCGGCTTTGCGCTGCGGCAATATCAGGGCGGCGTTCCAGCAGGGTTGCAGGCAGGCTCACCGGGACCGACAGCGTCGCGGCCAGTGTGCCGGTTGGCATTATCGTCAAAGCGGCTGGCGCAAGCCCGAGCAGCACGGCGATGGCGTGCTCCAGTTGCGCGCGCTGGACCTTGACCTCAGCAAGCTGCGCCTTCGCGCTGTTGAGTTGGATCTGGGCCTGCAGCACGTCGCTGCGCGCGGCCACGCCGCTGTCGTAGCGCACCTGTGTCAGGTCGAGCGAACGGCGATAGGCCTGCACGCTGCGCGCTAGCAAGCCCTGTTGCGCCTCGGCCGTGCGCATGGAGAAATAGCTTTGCGCCAACAGTGCCTGTGCCGACAAGCGCGCTGCCGCCAGATCGTTGGCGCTTGCCTGCACCGCGGCCTGTGCGCCGCTGCTGATTTGCGCGAGCCGACCCCACAGGTCAACTTCCCAACTGGCATTGGTGGCCAGCGCCACATTGTTGCTGGGGGTCTGCGCGCTGGCCGAAGTGCTGGCTGGCGGACTGCCGCTGCGCGTTGCAGTCAGACCCGTTGCGAGCGTGGGATGCATGGCGCTGCGGCTGGCCTCGAGCGTGGCGCGGGCGCTGGCAAGCTGCGCCATGGCTGCTTTGAGGTTTTCGTTGCCGATGACGAGGCGGGCCTCCAGATCGTCGAGCACCGGGTCCTTGAACAGCGTCCACCATGGGTCGGGCACGGCGCTCTCAGTTGCCGCGCGCTGCCAGGCGCCGGCCTCCTTGAACTGCGCCGGCGCCACCACCGGCGCTGGCGCATCGGCACGCGTTATGGCACAGCCGGACAGGAGCAAGCCGAGCGCAAGTGGCAACAAGGGGTGGCGCGGAGAGTTCATCATGGCAGGCCTATACGGTGGAGACGGCTGCAAAGGGCGCAGCCTTGCGCTTGCGCCAGGGCAAGCGAACCCGGCGCAGCCTGTCCATCAGGACAAACACGACCGGCGTTGTGTAGAGCGTGAGCAACTGGCTCAGGATCAGGCCACCGACGATGGCAATGCCCAGCGGCTGGCGCATTTCGGCGCCGTCGCCGCTGCCCAGGGCCAGCGGCACGGCGCCGAAGATCGCGGCAAAGGTGGTCATCAGAATCGGGCGCAGCCTCAGGCAGGCCGCGCGCAGAATGGCTGAGCCAGCGCTGCTGTGCCCGACGCGTTGCCGGTCAATGGCGAAGTCGATCATCATGATGGCGTTCTTCTTCACAATGCCAATCAGCAGGATCACGCCGATCAGTGCGATGATGGAAAACTCGCTCTTGAACAGCATCAGCGCCAGCAGCGCGCCGACACCGGCTGAGGGCAAGGTCGAGAGAATCGTGATCGGGTGGATCAGGCTCTCATAGAGGATCCCGAGCACCAGGTAGATCGTCACCACCGCCGCCGCAATCAGCAGCGGCTGCGATGCCAACGAGTTCTGAAAGGCGTTGGCCGTGCCGGCAAAGCTGCCACGCACCGATACCGGCACACCGAGCTCGGCCATGGCGCTGTTGATGGCCAGCGTCGCCTGCGACAGCGACACGCCTGGTGGCAAGTTGAAGCTGATGGTGGAGGCCGGGGCGCCGCTCTGGTGATTGACCACCAACGGCGTGTTGGTGGTCTCAACGCGGGCGAACGAGGCCAGCGGCACCTGTGCGCCCGAGGCGCTGCTGACGTACAACTGCTTGAGCGTCTGCGGCCCCTGCAGATAGTCGGGCGCGAACTCCATCACTACGCGGTACTGGTTCAACGGGTTGTAGATCACGCTCACCTGGCGCTGACCGAATGCGTCGTTGAGCGTGGTATCGATGGTGTTCATGCTCACGCCCAGGCGCGCGGCCGCGTCGCGGTCAACGATGAGCGAGGTTTGCAAGCCGGTATCCTGCTGGTCGGTGCTGACATCGGCTAGCTCGGGCAGTTGCGACAGCGCCGTGCGCACGCGCGGCTCCCAGGTCCGCAGAGCCTGCAGATCATCGGCCTGAAGCGTGTACTGGTATTGGGCGTTCGATTGCCGGCCACCAATGCGGATGTCCTGCACCGGAACCAGGAACAGGTTGGCACCGGCCTCGTGCGAGAGTTTGCCGCGCAGTCGCGCCACCACCGCGTCCGCCGACAAACCGCGTTCGGCCAGCGGCTTCAATGTAATGTAGAAATTGGCCGAGTTGCGCTGTCCGCCGCCGGTGGAGCCGCTGATGTTGGCAACGGCCGGATCGGCAGCGACGATGGCCATAAAGGTGTCCAGCCGCTTTTGCATCATCTGAAACGAGCTGCCTTGGTCCGCCTGCACGCCGCCGACGATGACGCCGGTGTCCTGCTGGGGGAAGAAGGTCTTGGGGATCACCGTGTAGAGATAGACATTGAGCACCACCACCGCCAGCAGCGAAAGCAGGGCCAACGGTTGGTGCCGCAGCGTCCAGATCAGGGAGCGCCGATAGCCCCGCATCACGGACGTTCCGAAAGCGCTCATGGCGCGCGCCAGGCGACCGGGCCGCCGCTGCGCGCGTTGCGGCGCCAGCAGCAGAGACGCCATCATCGGCGTGGTGGTGAGCGACACCACCATCGATATCAGAATCGAGGCCGTCAGCACCACCGAGAACTCGCGGAACAAGCGCCCGACCACGCCGCCCATGGCCAGCAGCGGAATGAACACGGCCACCAGCGACAGGCTGATCGACAGCACGGTAAAGCCGATCTCACGCGCGCCCTTGAGCGCCGCTTCGCGCGGCGCCAGGCCCTGCTCGGTGTAGCGCGTGATGTTCTCCAGCACCACGATGGCGTCGTCCACCACAAAGCCGGTGGCCACGGTCAGCGCCATGGCCGAGAGATTGTCCAGGCTGTAGCCGCACAGGTACATGACGCCCAGCGTGCCGGCCAGTGACACCGGCACGGCAACAGCCGGCAGCAGCGTGGCACGCCAATTGCGCAGGAACAGCAGCACCACCAGGATCACCAGGCCGACCGCGATGGCCATCGCGTGCTCGACCGCCAGCAGCGAAGCGCGGATGGTTGGCGTGCGGTCGCTCAGGACATTGAGGTCGATAGCCGGCGGGATCGAGGCCTGGAGACGGGGCAGGATGTCGCGCACGCGCTGCACGGTTTCGATGATGTTGGCGCCCGGTTCCTTGAGCAGGAACAGCGCGATCGCGGGCTTGCCATTGGCCAGGCCGTAGTTGCGCACGTCCTGCACCGAATCGCTGACCTCGGCCACATCGCGCAGTCGCACCGCAGCGCCATGGCGGTAGCCCAGGATGACGGGCGCATATTCGGCTGCGTTGTACGCCTGGTCATTGGCGCCGATCTGCCAGTAGCGGCCGTCCAACTCGAGCGCGCCCTTGGGCCGGTTGCCGGTGGTGGCGGTGATCGCCTGGCGCACACTGTCCAGCGCAATGCCCATGGTTGCGAGTTTGTCCGGATTCAGTTCAACACGCACGGCAGGCAGCGCGCCGCCGCCAATGGTCACCTGGCCAACACCTTCGACCTGCGACAGGCGCTGCGCCAGCACGGTCGAAGCGGCGTCGTACATCTGGCCGCGCGTCAGTGTGGCAGAGGTCAGAGTCAGGATCATGATCGGTGCAGCTGCCGGATTGACCTTGCGGTAAGTCGGATTGCTGGGCATGCCCGTGGGCAGCAGCGTGCGCGCGGCGTTGATGGCAGCCTGCACGTCGCGCGCGGCGCCGTCGATATCGCGGTTCAGGTCGAACTGCATAGTGACGCTGGTCGAACCGAGCGACGAGCGCGAGGTGATTTCGGTCACGCCGGCAATGCTGCCCAGCGCGCGCTCGAGCGGCGTGGCCACGGTGGCGGCCATCGTATCCGGGCTGGCACCGGGCAGCGCGGCGCTCACCGAGATGGTCGGGATGTCAACCTGCGGCAGCGGTGCAATCGGCAACAACTCAAAGCCGATCACGCCGGCCAGCGCTACACCGAGCGTGATCAGCGTGGTCGCAACGGGACGCGCGATGAACGGCGCGGAGATGTTCATGCCGGGCCTTTGTCGAGTGATCGCGCTGCGGCGCGCCGTGCGCGCCAGGCTTGCAGGCGTTGCGCCTGATTGGCAAAGCCTAGGTAGATTACGGGCGTGGTGAACAAGGTCAGCAACTGGCTGACGATCAGGCCACCAACCATGGTGACGCCGAGCGGATGGCGCAGCTCGTGTCCGGCGCCGGTCCCGAGCATCAGCGGCAGGGCGCCGAGCAACGCCGCCATGGTGGTCATCAGGATCGGGCGAAAGCGCAGCAGGCAGGCCTGGTGTATGGCCTCGCGCGGCGACTTGCCTTCCTCACGCTCGGCATAAAGTGCGAAGTCGATCATCATGATGGCGTTCTTCTTGACGATACCGATCAGGAGCACGATCCCGATGATGCCAACCACGCCCAGGTCCTGGCGTGCCAGCAGCAATGCCAGCAGCGCGCCGAGACCCGCCGATGGCAGCGTCGACAGGATGGTCACCGGGTGGATGTAGCTCTCGTACAGCACGCCGAGAACGATGTACATGGTGACCACCGCCGCCAGGATCAGCAGCAGCGTGCTGGTGAGCGAGGCACGGAAGGCTTCGGCAGCGCCCTGGAAACTGGTTTCAACGCTCGGCGGCAAATCGAGCTTGGCCTCTTCGGCCTTGATCGCATCGACCGCGCTGCCCAGCGACGCCCCCGGCGCCAGGTTGAAGGAAACAGTGGCCGAGGGGAACTGGGCGACATGGTTGATAGCCAGCGCGGCCGGTCGCTCGACCACTTTTGCGACCGATGACAAGGGCACTTGAACGGTCGTCGTGCTGCCGTTCGCGGCGGTGGTCGTGATGCCCGGCAGGTAGAGATTCTCCAGCGCGCGCGGGCCGCGGCGGAACGCGTCGGCAGCTTCCAGCACGACGCGGTACTGGCTCGACTGCGTGTAGATGGTGGAGATCAGTCGCTGGCCAAAAGCGTTGTAGAGCGCGGTGTCGATCTCGGCCACAGTGACGCCGAGTTGGCCCGCCGCCTCGCGGTCGATCTGCACATAGGCCTGAAGGCCCTGGTTCTGCAGGTCACTGGCGACATCGACCAGTTGCGGCAAGCCCTTGAGCCGCTCCAGCAGCTTGGCGGTGGAAGCGGCCAGGGCATCGGCATCGGGCGAACTCAGCAGGAACTGGTACTGCGTCTTGGAGACGCGGTCTTCAATGGTGAGGTCCTGCACCGGCTGCATGTAAGCGGTGATTCCGGGCAGATGGGAAGTTGCATCGGTCAAGCGCGCGATGATCTCAGACGCGGAGGCCAGGCGCTGTGAAAAAGGCTTGAGCGTGATCTGCATACGCCCGGTGTTGAGCGTGGGATTGGCGCCATCGACCCCGATGAAAGATGCCAGGTGGTCAACCTCGGGGTCTTTCAGAATCACATCGGCCAGGGCCTGCTGGCGCAGCGACATGGCTTCAAAAGACGTGGTCTGGGTCGCCTCCGTGATGACCTGGATCAGCCCGGTATCCTGCACCGGGAAAAAACCTTTGGGCACCAGCACGTACAAGGCGCCGGTCACGGCCAGCGTCAGCGCGAACACCAGCATCGTGGCGCGCGGCCGATCGAGCACCCAGTCGAGCATCTGCCCGTAGCGTGCAACGGTGCGCTCAAAAGCGACGCCGAACCAGGCGCCGGCGCGGCTGTGTTTGCGATCGCTCTCGGGCCGCAGCAGGCGCGCGCTCATCATCGGCGTCAGCGTCAGAGAGACCACCGCCGATATCAGGATCGCCACCGCCAGCGTGATCGCGAATTCATGGAACAGGCGACCGACCACATCGCCCATGAAGAGCAGCGGGATCAGTACCGCAATGAGGGAGACGGTCAGCGAAATGATGGTGAACCCGATCTGCTTGCTGCCCTTGAGCGCGGCCTGCATCGGGGTGTCGCCCAGCTCGACGAAACGCGCAATGTTCTCGATCATGACGATCGCATCGTCCACCACGAAACCGGTCGAGATCGTCAGCGCCATCAACGTCAGGTTGTTGATCGAAAAGCCGGCCAGGTAGATCACGCCGAAGGTACCGACCAGGCTTAGTGGCACGGCCACACTCGGAATCAGCGTGGCGCTGGCGCTGCGCAGGAACATGAAGATCACCAACACGACCAGGGCCACCGAGAGCAGCAGTTCGAACTCGGTGTCGTCCACCGAAGCGCGAATGGTGGTCGTGCGGTCGGCAATGATCTGCACGTCCACCGATGCCGGCAGCGTGGCCTGAAGTTTGGGCAACAATGCTTTGACCCGGTCCACGGTCTGAATCACATTGGCGCCGGGCTGGCGCTGCACATTCAGGATGACACCCGGCGTGCGGTCGGCCCACGCCGCCAGGCGCAGGTTCTCGGCATCATCAACGATGACGGCGACGTCCTGCAGCCGCAGCGGCTTGCCGTTCTTCCAGGCGATGATCAGGTTCTTGTACTCGGCGGCTGACTTGAGCTGGTCGTTGGCATCGATGGTCGAGGCGCGCTGCGCACCGTCGAAGCTGCCTTTGGCCTGGTTCACATTGGCCGCCACGATGGCGCCGCGCACATCGTCGAGCGACAGGCCGAGCGACGCCAGCGCCTGCGGGTTGCCCTGGATGCGAACCGCGGGACGGCGCCCACCAGCGATACTGACCAGGCCGACGCCATCAACCTGCGACAGCTTGGGCGCGAGCCGGTTTTCCGCCAGGTCGTGCAGCTTGATGACAGGCAGCGACGGCGATGTGACAGCGATGGTCAGGACCGGTGCATCGGCCGGATTGACCTTGCTGTAAATCGGCGGCATCGGCAGGTCGCTGGGCAGCAGGTTGCTGCCAGCGTTGATGGCAGCCTGGACTTCCTGTTCCGCCACATCGAGCGACAAGCCCAGCGAGAAACGCAGGGTGATGACCGAGGCGCCGCCGGAACTGGTCGACGTCATCTGATTGAGGCCCGGCATCTGGCCAAACTGGCGTTCCAGCGGCGCAGTCACCGTGGTCGAAATGACATCGGGGCTTGCGCCAGGGTATAGCGTGGTGACCTCAATCGTCGGGTAATCCACCTCGGGCAAAGCCGACAGCGGCAGCAGCCGATACGCGAGCAAACCGGCCAGCAGAATGGCCAGCATCAGCAGCGAAGTGGCGACCGGTCGCTCGATAAAAATTCGGGACGGATTCATCGCGCCTCGCTCAGTTCGATGGCTTGCCGGGTGCGCCGCCCTGCTCTGCTTTCTCCTTTTCCGCGCGCCGCTTTTGCAGCCAAGCGCGCCGATCCTCCGGGCTCATGGCCTTGAGTTTTTCGGCCACTTCCGGCGGCACGCGGTCCATCCAGTTCGACCGCTCGCTCGGCGCGGCATTCGCAGCGCTCGCAGCCGGCGCCCCTGGCATGGATGCAGCGCGGGCGGCGCTCGCGGCGCTGGCAGGTGAAGGCCCGCTGCCCTCGCCCTTGCGCTCGCCGCGCCGTCCAGCAACCGCGCTCGCGCCGGCGCGTTGGCGCGGATCGGCCGCGATCACTTCCACCTTGGCGCCGTCGCGCAGCCGGTCGACACCATCGATCACGACTTTCTCGCCGGCTTTCAATGCGCCCTCGACGACCATCCAGTCACCATCGACCGCGCCCGGCTTGACCACACGTGTGCTAACCGAGTTGTCCGCATTGACGGCATACAGGTAGAAGCCCTGGGCGCCGCGCAACACCGCAGCCGAGGGCACGGCGAGCACCTGACTCAGCGTGTCGAGTTGCAGGCGCACGCTGACCGATTGATTCGGAAACAAGGCGTCGTCGATGTTGCCGAACAAGGCCTTGACCTTGATCGTGTCGGTACTGCTGTCGATCGCGTTGTCAATGCTGGCAACGCGGCCGATGGCCAGTTGTCGCGTTCCGTCGCGGCTCCATGCCTCGACGCGCAACGCCTGCTTGCTGCGCAGCCGGGTACTGATCAAGGGGACATGGGCGGCCGGCACGGCGAACACCAGCGCAATCGGCCGCGTTTGAGTGATGGAGACAAGGCCGTTGACATCGCCGGTCTGAACGATGTTGCCAAGGTCAACTTGTTTGAGCCCGACGCGACCGCTGATCGGCGCGCTGACGCGGGTGTAGGACAACTGCAAGCGGGCGCTGTCCACTGTGCCCTGGTCGGCCTTCATGGTACCTTCAAGCTGGCGCACCAGCGCTTCCTGGGTGTCGATTTGTTGTTTGGCAATGGCGTCTTTCGCCAGCAGGTCACGGTAACGCGCCAGGTCGATGCGCGCGTTGTCCAACTGCGCCTTGTCGCGCGCCAGGCCGCCTTCTGCCTGGCT
Source organism: uncultured beta proteobacterium (assembly GCA_903828665.1). GTDB lineage: Bacteria > Pseudomonadota > Gammaproteobacteria > Burkholderiales > Burkholderiaceae_C > Rhodoferax. Next base: position 3,061 of record CAIKMZ010000009.1, on the reverse strand, counting down.
CAGGCTCGCCTGAAATGGGCGCGGGTCGATCTCGGCGATCAATTGCCCGGCCCGAACCTGTTGTCCTTCCTGGAAATGCAGGCTGAGCAGCGGCCCGCTGACCTGGGCATGGACAACCGCCGTGTTCGAGGCCAGGATGCTGCCGATGGCGTTGACGCTGACCCGGATGTCCTGCTGGCGCGCCGCTTGGACCGATACCGGCTGCGGCCCATTGGCGCCACCGAAGCGCCGCGTGCCGCTGGCAGTGGGCCGGGCCGCGCCGGTTTGAGCCATTGATCCGCCTGTTGCCTCAGCCGTTCGGCCATTCCACCACCAGAATGCTGCGGCACCCGCGAGCAACAACGCGCCGAGCACCCACGGCATGACTCGACCGAGTTGCCCAGACCCTATCGACAGACTCGGTCGCGCTGAGTTTCTGCCGGCTGACATGTGTTGGTATTTCATAATCGCTTTGTTGAAGTCGCTTCTGGCAGAGATGCAGGTAAATATTGCTCCAGAGGCATTGCTGTCATATTTCAATGACCGATTATGGCGATGACAAATGAAACAATGAGATGATGACTTCCCATGAAGGCGAGCATGCCTCTGCGAGTCAATTCTGGTTATGGATGATCCATGCCTGCATTCGCTGCCTATCGTCCGCGACCGGGAACCCGTTGCGCGCGTGACGCTCTTCTGGAGATTCACCAAAATAGAGCAGGGTTTGGATGTCTCTAAGAACGGTCGGAGCATCCCGAAAATAACTGTGACCCACTTCAACTTTGCTCGGACGGCCTAGGACTTCGATCGTGTCAATGGCATCGATCGGTGAACCGATTGGCAAGAGACCCATTCGGCGATCTCCATGCAGAAGCTCGGATGCCTTGACGGCGAAGTCTTCATCGGCAACGTAAAGCGTGGTTCGTTTTGACAGCGGCGTAACCACCGCGCTGAGTCTGCGAAACAAACGCTCATCAATGTCCGGCGCAGCAAAAATGATTTGTCCGAAGTGCATCTGCGGCTCAAGAATCTGAGCGCGCGCCGTCGCTGACTGCATCGAACGCAAGAAGCCATAAACCCCCAAGCTATGCGCAATGACATGAACATGACCTGGTCCCGCCAATCGACCGAGATGGGCGAGAAATCCGGCCAACTCTTCCTCGCTGTTTTCCACAGAAGTAATGTCAGCCAGATAACTCAGAGGACTGTGTTTTCCTTGCGACGGCCAACTGAACATGGCCATGATTCCTGGCACACGCAGTGCTGCACCCAGAGTGGCGGCCTGTTGTACGGCCTGATCAAAGGAAGTTCCGAATCCGTGTATGTAAACCACAACATCCCGATCTTGCGGGTTGAGAGCCGCAAGGACACTTTGCATGTCACCCTCCCAGGCCACCAACTCGCTCAGGTCACTGTCACGATCAAGCGCGATCGTTGGCGAGTCATCAAGGATTGCGGGTTGCGCTCGTTTGACCGAATTGTTCAGTGGGACGTTCGGCACGGCAACAATGCGTCGTCCATAGTGGATCGATTCATCTGTCGCATCACCAAGACCGCTATCAAGGTCGGTGTCGGACAAAGGCTTCCGATTGCTTGCGAACCAGACCGGGTAGCAGGTTTGGTCGATGGTTTCATTGCAACCAGCGGTCCGAATCGATGGGGGGGTCGATGCGCAGGCGGGCAGCAACAGCAGGAATGAAAGCGCAATGTCACCGCGCAATCGACTGCAGACCTTCAATGCGACCGAAAGACCGCGCAATGAAGCGTAAGAATTCTGCGCCACCGGTCCGCACCATGCCAGCGGAGGAAACACGATCGATCAGGTGCAGTTGACCGTCACCGTGGACATCACGTTTTCGACGACCACACCGGTTGGGTTTGATACGGCACAGGATTGACCCGAAGGTTGGGTGCTCACCGTCACGTCATAGGTCGAACCACTTGGAAGCGTGCCAGGGAACGCAAAGAGCCCATTTGTGGCAATGGGCAAGAAAGCACCGTTGGTGCTAAGCGTCACGCTCGTGCCGGCGTTTAACCCGGTAACGACGCCGCCCACGGAGGAACTGTAGACACAGGAAACCGCGACATTGCTGACGGCGTCACCGATGCTGTCGACCGTTCCGTTGCCGTTGGCCACACTGCAGGTTTGCCCTATGGGCTGCGTGAGGACAGTAACGTCGTAGGCACTGTTGCTGGCAACAGACTTGGCAAACGTAAACGACTGATTGCTACCGATGGTGAGATAGTCAGCGTTGTTGTTCTGCAAGGTCAAACTCAAGCCTGAACCCAGGCCAGATATTGTTCCTCCGATGCTTGAATCGCCGCCACCACCGCAGGCAACCAGAGCCACCATTGCCACCAAGGAAATTATCAAAACTGTCGCTTTTGTTTGTCTCATGATTACTCTTTCTATTTCTAAAACGTTGATGACTTTGAAAGACGATTGCAAAATGCGCAATCTGGTCGATGACCAGCGTAAATGAGTGGAGACAATGTAGATTGGGACATAGGATCCAATGTTGCGGCAGGGGTAAAGTAGTGCAAAGAAGAGAGGTGGCACTGCCAAGACTTCTCAGCCAGTTTCCTCACGGGAACAAGATTAGGGCCCTTCATGAAAAGTCAAAATGCAATCGATATTCATCGGCGAAATCTGCACAACGCTTGCGCATCAATTGCCTCTGTTTCAAAATCTTCTCCGGGGCACTGCAGCCAAAATTAGCGCTGCTTATCCCGAACTGTCGAAGTGATCGGGATACTGCTTTGACATCTACTGGCATCGAAGCCGCGACAGGCCTGAGCGCCGGATAGCTGGTGCAACGCTTGAAGTTGATCATGCGCGCCACCTTGTTGGCTAAAGCTTTGCCTAGCTCAATTTGTCTGACCAAGGGTCGATCGACGATGAGTGGTGCGTATGGCCGCTCAATGGTCGCCAGCCAATCTCTCCACTTGAACTCGTTGAAGCGGTGAGCCAGAATGCAGGTTGCCCAAGGGATACCCATGGCGTCGGCGCAGATGGCGCCATGCAGTGACTCCGCAAGGATGCGAGAACAGCCGCGTAATTGAACAAGCACGTCGCTCGGTG
>CAIKMZ010000008.1 GCA_903828665.1 uncultured beta proteobacterium | reverse complement strand
CTCGCTCCAGGCACTGCCCGGCGCATCGGCATCGGCCTCAAAGCTGCGCGGCATGAATTCGTTGTAGCCCAAGAGGGCGATGCGCAGGCCTTTGCGTTCGATGAGAAGCGGGCTGTGCGCCTCTTGCAGATTGTTGCCGCCACCGAAGTAGCCCAGGCCGGCGTTTTTCAGCAGTCCCAGCATCTCGGCAAAGGCTGCGCGTCCGTAATCGCCCGAGTGGTTGTTGGCCAGTGCCATCGCGTCAAAGTGGCGCTTGAGAACGGGCAGGGTGCGAGGATGGGCGCGGAAGGTGAAATTCTTCTCGCCGGCCGCGCCCGTGGTGGCCACCACGCATTCGAGGTTGCCCAGGCGGATGTCGGCCTTGTTGAACAGCTTGGCAAAGGCCGCGAACGGATCTTGGCCTTTTTCAATCATGGCACCTGCCGTGTCGTCGAGCACGATGTCACCGGCAAATACCAGGCTCACCGGTGCTTGTTGGGCGATTGCCGTTGCCAGGAGGCAGAGTGTGGACGCGAGTGTCAGTCCGAGTTGGCGGATGGTGCGCTTCATGTTGCGGCGTCCTTTAGGCTGCATTGGTATTGCAGCTCGCGTTCGGCCGGGCCTGCGTAGATAAACTGCCGTCCGGTCAGTGTGGTGCCGATTGGAAAGGGTGGCAGGTAAGTGGCTTCCTGCACCAGCACCGCCTGGCGCCTTGTTTCTACATAGGCATAGACCTTGATGCTGTCCACCTGCGTCGCATTGCCCACCATGACCGCCTTGAAGCGAAAGCGCCCGCCCACGTCTACCGACTTCACTGGGTAAGGGTTCGCTACCGGCGTGGTATGCAGCGTCTGGGTGCTGCCGCCATAGGTCATTTCACACAGCAACAGGGGGGCGGCCTTCAGCGCGGGAATGGCGAAGAGCGTGACCAGGCAGGCGAGCCACGGTTTTTGATGAATAGATAGCATGCGGGGATTGTGCCGTGTTAGCGCCTGCCGCCTGGGCAATGCCTGTGCATAAAGTGGCGTGAACGGGTAAATTGAAGATTGAGGTGACGCGGGGATAATCACCGGGTGAACGAACCCCTTTCCCCATCCCCCACTGTGCCCCTGCACATCGAGTTCCCCGAGTCCCTGCCGGTGTCGGGCAAGCGCGACGAGATCATGGAGGCCATGCGCCAGCACCAGGTCATCATCGTCTGCGGCGAAACCGGCTCCGGCAAGACCACGCAGTTGCCCAAGATCGCCCTGGCCATGGGGCGCGGCAAGCTGAATTACCCGCTGACCCTGCCCGACGGACGCCCAGCGCCGCGCGCCAAGATGATCGGCCACACGCAGCCGCGTCGCATTGCCGCCAGTTCGGTGGCCAAGCGCATTGCCGAAGAGCTCAAAACCCCGCTGGGTGATGTGGTGGGCTTCAAGGTGCGCTTCCAAGACCGACTCAGCAAGGACGCTTCCGTCAAGCTGATGACCGACGGCATTTTGCTGGCCGAGACGCAGACCGACCCGCTCTTGAGCGCCTACGACACCATCATCATCGACGAGGCGCATGAGCGCAGCCTGAACATCGACTTCCTGCTTGGCTATCTGCGCCAGCTGCTGCCGCGCCGCCCCGATCTAAAGATTGTGGTGACCTCGGCCACGATTGACGCGGACCGTTTTGCGCGGCATTTCGCGTCAAAGGCCGGACCTGCCCCCGTCATCATGGTGTCGGGGCGCATGTTCCCGGTGGAGCAGCGCTACCGGCCCTTTGAGGAATCGCGCGAGTACGACCTGAACTCGGCGATTGCCGATGGCGTCGATGAACTCTGGCGAGATGCCCACAACGCCGGTGACATCCTGGTCTTCCTGCCCGGCGAGCGCGAAATCCGCGAGGCCGCCGACCACCTGCGCCGACATTTAAGCCACCAGCCCCTGATGCGCAATGCCGAGGTGCTGCCGCTGTTTGCCCGCCTGTCGCCGGCCGAGCAGGACCGCATTTTTGACGGCCACACCGGGCGGCGCATTGTGCTGGCCACCAATGTGGCGGAAACCTCGCTCACCGTTCCGGGCATCCGTTACGTGATCGATGCCGGCACGGCGCGCGTCAAGCGTTACAGCTTCAGAAGCAAGGTGGAGCAACTGCTGGTGGAGCCCATCAGCCAGGCCGCAGCCAATCAGCGCGCCGGTCGCTGCGGCCGTGTCGCCAACGGCATTTGCATACGTTTGTACGACCAAAAAGAATTCGAGGGCCGCGAGCGCTTTACCGATCCGGAAAT
>CAIKMZ010000007.1 GCA_903828665.1 uncultured beta proteobacterium | reverse complement strand
TCCTGAACCAGCGCACCGGAGCGATGGACTGCGCTGCAGGGCTGGCCCGATTCGGTGACCACCGTGACGGCTGTGGGGCGCGCCGGCAGCACCACACTTTGGCCGTCCTGCAGGATTGGGTCCTGCCGGGGTGCGGCCTGCAACCAGCGCGGATCGCCAATCGCCACCGTGAGGCGGCCCGTGAGCGGCAACGTGCGCAGCCAGTCAGCCAGGCGATTGCGAGTATCCGAGTTGAGGCGAATGCTGGTGTTGTTCTCCAGCGCCACAAGCACAGCCTGGCGCAGCTGGGCTTGGGGCGTCTGCTCGGCCTGCACCTGCCACTGCAGCGCGGTGGTATCGGCATTCGGACCGGCGTTGCGCAAGAGCCAGTCGCTCAGGCGTTCACCGGGAACGATTGCCCCCTGAATCGGGAACTGTTGGGCATTGGCAACCAGGGGGAAGCCCATCATGCACAGCAGGCACAAGGCGGTGACCTGATTGAGGCGGGTTGGGCGCAAGTTCACGGGGCAACTTCCTGAACCGGCCAGGGCATTAACTTGAGGCAGAAGGTAGCTGAGAGACACTGATACGAATAGACAACCGCGCCCTGACCAGCATAGTTGCCCCAGGCAAACAAAGCACTCGGCACCGGCTCAGCCGTGCTGGAGAGCGTGTCTTCGCGAAACCAGGTGGCGGCGCGCGCCTGCGCCAGCGGCAACGGGGCCACCTGGACCGCGGTTGGCTGGTCGGCCAAGCGGGCCAGCTTGAGGCGCTCGCTGATGGCGTAGCGGTGCAGCGGCATCTCGTCGCGGGAACGCTGATAGAAAGCTCCCTCAGCCGGGACGGCGGACCAGGGCGGCGGGTTGCTGGCGAAACGCACGGCACGCCAGTCAATTGGAAGGCCGCTGGTGGCGACGATGCGCCCGTTCTGAGTCCTGATGACCTCGCCATTGCCTGAATACCAGACCTCGATGTCGCCAAGCGGGTGCGGGTCGATATAGCCGAGCACCATCAGGGCAGCGGCGTGCCCAACGACTTCGACCCGAAGGTAGCGGTATTGCGGGTTGAGCTTGACGCCCAGGACGGCGGTGTCGCCGGAGGCAAAGGCTTGTGCCGCCAGAGCGGACAAGGCGTCAGACATGGGGTTGGTGCCAGATGCGCAACCCAGCAGCAGGGCGCTGACCCACAAGGGCAGCCCGATACGGCAGATCAGACGGTATTTGAGTTTGTGCAAAAGAAAAGCGCCCGAAGGCGCTCATCAAGGGGTGGGACCGAAATTAATGGGTACCCGTGGTGCCAGTGTTGCTGGTATTGGCAACCGAAACAGCAGCCACAGCGACGACAAGGCCGATGGCCAGCGGAGCGACGGCAACACCGCCGATGGTGGCACCAGCAGCAGCAGGCGCAGCGCCGGCGGGTGCCGGTGCGGTCTGGGCAAACGAGGCAGCGGCGCAAAGGGCCAGAGCGGCGAGGGTAACGATTTTCTTCATAGTGGTACTCCTTAATGTGACAGTAGACGACGACCCGAGGGCAGCGCCAGTTTAACAGTGCGGCGGAAAGAATGGAAATTCCCACACAAACCGCATAGTAGTCGATGTGAGGATCGTTTTCAAATCCCTTGCCTGCTTGTCGCATGGATGTGACAAAATATTTGCATGACCGCGCACGTCCCCACCATGTTTCTGGCGATTATCCTGGTGGGCGGCGTGCTGTCGCTGTCGGTCGGCGTGGTTGCCGATCGAAGCCAGCGCGACGGCATGCCTTATTGGGCCGTCGGATTGATGCTGCATTCGGTGGCCTATATCCTGTTCAGTCAGCGCGGGCAGACCGCTGATTTTGCCTCCATCGTGGTCGCCAATTCGCTGATCGCATGCGCCTTGGCCACCTTCACGGAAGGCCTGTATGTGTTCTACCGCTGCAAGCCATCGCGCTGGCTGATCTGGCTGCCAATCGGCCTTGTCTTTTTCAGCTTCATGGCACTGCTAGACCAATTGGGCCTGCGCATCATCGTCGGCAGCACAGTCTTCGTCGCGCAGTGCCTGTTGATCCTGCATTTCATGTGGGGCAAGCGGCTTCAAACCGCCGGGCGCGGCAAGTACTTCCTGGCCGGCGGCGTCATCGTCATGACTGCCATGCTGATGGTGCGGGTCTTCGGTGCTGCCAGCGGCGCCACCTCGTCCATGTTGTCGCTCAAAGATTCCAACTTGATCCAGACCTTGACCTTTCTGGGCGCCCTGGTGGCGCTACTGCTACTGTCCTTTGGCTTTGTGCTGATGTCCAAGGAGCGATCGGACCAATTGAACCAGGTCCTGGCAACCAGCGATGAGTTGACGGGCCTGGCCAACCGACGCCGCTTGAATGAAGTGCTGGTCGTCGAGACCGCGCGCGCACAGCGCTCCGGACACGCACTGGGACTGGCCATGATCGACATCGACCAGTTCAAGGACTACAACGACCACTACGGCCATCAGGCTGGCGACGACTGCCTGAAGCAGGTGGCGCTGGCGATTGCGGGCGCGGCGCAGCGCGCCGGCGATCTGGCGGCACGCTACGGTGGCGAAGAGTTCGTGCTGATCCTGCCGGACGCCGACGCGAACGCCGCGCGACGCGTGGCCGAGGGCTTGCGCCAGTCGATCGAGGCGCTGGCGCTGCACCATGTGCGATCGCCGTCGGGTCGGGTCACCATCAGCATTGGCGTGGCCGCACTGGCCAGCGGCGGCCCGACCGACCCCGAGAGCCTGTTGCACGCAGCCGACACGGCGCTGTACCGAGCCAAGAACGAGGGCCGAAACCAGGTGCAGGTGGCGCCTGACGCTTCCGGGGCAGCGGCGGAAAGCGCGCCCGTTTCGACCAAGCTGGTGCAACTGGTCTGGCGCACGGCGTTCGAGAGCGGCAACCCGGTCATCGATACCCAGCACCGCGCGCTGTTCGCTGATGCCAACAAGCTCCTGGGCGCGATGCTCGAGGACCAGCAGAAGGACGTCGTGGCGGCGCTGGTCGAGGCTTTTATCGCGGACGTGGTGCAGCATTTCCGGGAGGAAGAAGCCATCATCACCAGGGCCGGCTTCCCGGGTGCCGCGGGACACGCGAGCCTGCACCAGGCCCTGATCGAGAAAGCCAGCACCCTGGCGAGCCACTTTCGCGCCGGCAACCTGTCGATCGGCGAAATGTTCGAATACCTGGCGCACGATGTGGTGGCCCGCCACATGCTGATCGTCGACCACGAGTTCTTCCCCTATCTTCGAGCCCGAACTTAAGCTATCATAGCCTGAAACTGGTTTCAGCCGGAGGTCCGGTCGTAGCCCCATTTCAGATGCCAAGCAAGAAACTCAAGAGCGCCACTGCGACCCACGCAACCGTCGGGCGCGCCACCATTGCCGACGTTGCGCGCGAAGCGGGCGTCTCGAAGGCCACGGTATCGCGCTTCCTCAACCACCGCGACAAGCTGCTGTCCAAGGACATCGCCACCCGCGTTGAAGTGGCCGTCGCCGCGCTGGCCTACAGCCCGAGCCCGATGGCGCAGGCCCTCAAGCGCGGGCGCTCACGCCTGATCGGGCTCGTGGTGGCCGACGTGACCAATCCCTTCTCGGTGGCCGTGCTGCGCGGTGCCGAAAAAGCCTGCCAGGAAGCCGGTTATCTGCTCATGCTTTTCAACCTCGGCAATGACGGAGCGCGCGAGCGCGAAGCGATCGAAGCCCTGACCGCCTACCAGGTCGAGGGCTTCATCCTCAACACCCTGGGCCGTGACGCCGGCGCCCTGGCCAACGCCGCGCGCCACGGCAAGCCGGTGGTGCTGGTGGACCGACGCCATCACGACATGCAGGCCGACTTCGTCTCGCTCGACAACGCCGGCGCCGTGCGCCTGGGCGCGCGCCACCTGCAGAAAGCGGGCTACCGCGAGTTGCTGTTCGTCTCCGAGCCAATGAAGGATGTGAGCTCGCGCGAGGAGCGCGCAGCGGCCTTTCGCGCCTTTGTCAGTGAACCCGCAGCCGGCCTGCACGGCAGCACCTTCGAGAGCGCGCCCGACGACGAGGCCGGGCTGGATCGGGCGCTACAGGCGCTGCGAGCGCGCGCGGCGGACGGCCTGCCCGGCGTGCTGACCAGCAACGCCGTCGTCACGCTGCGCGTCGTGGCTTCGCTTGCGCGCCTGGGCTGGCGCCTTGGCGCCGACGTCGGTCTGGTGGGCTTCGACGACACCGAATGGGCGCCCTTCGTCGGACCCGGCCTGAGCACGATTGCGCAGCCCACGGATGAGCTCGGCCGCATCGCGGCCGGCTGCCTGATCGAGCGCCTCAAGGGCCTGCAACTGCCGCCGCGCCAGATCCTGCTGGCCGGCACCCTGATGGCGCGCGGCTCCTCGCAACCGGCAAGGATCTGATGCCTATTAGGGTTTTCCATGATGACAAGGGCGGGGTTGATACTCCTATAATTCACTGAAACCGGTTTCAGAAACACCTACTTTTGACCTGAATTTCAGCGCTTCATGAACTACACGTTCCAATTCGGTGATGTCTTTGCTGCCTGGCCGCTGCTGGTCAAGGGCACGCTCAGCACCATTGAACTCTCGATGCTGGCCATGCTGATCGGGCTGCTGGTGGCCATCCTGTGCGCCTGGGGCAAGACCGCCGGGCCGCGCCCGCTGCGCTGGGTCATCAACGCCTACATCGAGCTGATCCGCAACACGCCCTTTCTGGTGCAGTTGTTCTTCTTCTTTTTTGCGCTGCCGGCCCTGGGCCTGCGCTGGTCAGCCCACACCGCGGCGCTGACCGCGATGGTGGTGAACCTAGGCGCCTACGCCACCGAGATCATCCGCGCCGGCATAGAGTCCATCCCTAAGGGCCAGATCGAAGCGGCCCTGGCGCTCAACCTCAAGCGCCACAAGATCTTCCAGTACGTGATCATCAAGCCGGCGCTGCGCACTGTCTACCCGGCGCTGACCAGCCAGTTCATCCTGCTGATGCTGAGCTCGGCCGTGGTGTCGGCGATTTCGGCCGACGACCTGACCTCGGTGGCGGCGAACCTGCAGTCGCAGACCTTTCGCAGTTTCGAGATCTACATCGTCGTGGCGGTGATCTACCTGGCGCTGGCGCTGTCGTTTTCGGCGCTGTTTCGCCTGATCTACCGCGTGGCGATCGACTACCCGGACCGTCGCTGATGCGTACCTTTGGCTTTTCCGAATTCATGTTCATCCTGGATGCAGCCAAGTGGACCGTGGCGCTGTCCCTGATCGCCTTCATCGGCGGCGCCATCGGCGGCCTGATCATCGCGCTGTGCCGCACCTCCGACAAGCCGCTGCTGCGCGCGCTCAGCAGCGGCTTCATCCAGATCTTTCAGGGCACGCCGCTGCTGCTGCAACTCTTCCTGGTGTTCTTCGGCGCGCCGGTGCTGGGCATGGAGGTCAACCCCTGGCTGGCCGCCGGCATTGCGCTGATCCTCAACAGCAGCGCCTTCCTCGGCGAGATCTGGCGCGGCTGCATCCAGGCCATTCCGGTCGGGCAATGGGAGGCGGCGCAGGCGCTCAACCTGCCCTACGCGGCGCGCATGCGCTACGTGATCCTGCCGCAGGCCGGGCGCATCGCGCTGGCGCCGACGGTGGGCTACCTGGTGCAGATCATCAAGGGCACGTCGCTAGCGGCCATCATCGGCTTTGCCGAGGTCACGCGCTCCGGCCAGATCATCAACAACGCCACCTTCCAGCCGTTGATCGTCTTCAGCGTCGTGGCCGCCATCTACTTCGTGCTGTGCTGGCCGCTGTCCCTTCTGGCCGCGCGCATGGAACGCAAACAAGCGACGGCGCAGGCGCGCTGATCTCATCGAATTTTCTCACCCTGTTCTTCCTCAACCCCGGAGACTTCACATGTTCAAACCTCTGCAACGCCGCGTATTCACCAGCACCGTGCTGGCACTGGGCCTGGCCGCCACCCTGTCGGCCTGGGCGCCTTCCGCCTCGGCCCAAACCGTGGCCGAGATCAAGAAGAAAGGTGAGATCACGATCGGCATGCTGGTCGACTTTCCGCCCTACGGCACCATGAACGCGAGCAACCAGCCTGACGGTTACGACGCCGACGTGGCGCGCCTGCTGGCCAAGGACCTTGGCGTCAAGCTCAACCTGCTGCCCGTGACCGGCCCGAACCGCATCCCCTTCCTGTTGACCAACAAGGTCGACGTGCTGGTGGCTTCGCTGGCGATCACGCCCGAGCGCGCCAAGCAGGTCCAGTTCTCCAAGCCCTACGCGGCCGCCAGCATCGTGCTCTACGGTGACAAGAAGGCCACCATCAAAACGGCAGCCGACCTCAAGGGCAAGCGTGTCGGCGTGGCCCGTGCCAGCACGCAGGACGTCGCGCTAACCGCCGCCGCACCCGAAGGCACCGAGATCCGCCGCTTCGACGACGACGCCTCGGCCATGCAAGCCCTGATGTCGGGCCAGGTCGACGCCATCGGCTGCTCGACTACGGTGGCAGCGCAGATCGAGAAGCGCGCCCCGGCCAACACTTATGAGAACAAGTTCCTGCTGCGCCAACAGGTCATGGGCATCGTGATGCGCCCGGGCCAGGCCGAGCTGCTCAAGACCATCGACAGCTTCGTCGACCACAACACCGCCAACGGCGAGCTCAACAAGCTGTACCGCAAATGGCTGGAAACCGACCTGCCGAAGATGCAGTAAACCCGATTCTGTTGCTTCCTACGGTGTATTCATGACAGACGTAATGCCCTCCCCCGCCCCGTCAGCCGCCGGGATCGAGCCCATCATCCGCATCGAAGGTGTGGACAAATGGTTCGGCAAGTTCCAGGTGCTGACGGACATCAACCTGAACGTGCGCGCCGGGGAGCGCATCGTCGTCTGCGGGCCTTCGGGCTCGGGCAAATCGACGCTGATCCGCTGCATCAACCACCTCGAGACCGTGCAAAAGGGCCGCATCGTGGTCAACGGCATCGACCTCAGCGCCGGTGGGCGCAATGTCGGCTCGGTGCGCGAGGAAGTGGGCATGGTGTTCCAGCAGTTCAACCTGTTTCCGCACCTGACCATCCTGCAGAACTGCACGCTCGCGCCGATCCACTCGCGCGGCCTCAAGCAGGAAGAGGCCGAGGCGATCGCGATGAAATACCTCACGCGCGTGCGCATTCCCGAGCAGGCGCACAAGTACCCGAGCCAGCTCTCCGGTGGCCAGCAGCAGCGCGTCGCGATTGCGCGCGCGCTGTGCATGACACCGAAGATCATGCTGTTCGACGAGCCGACCTCGGCGCTCGACCCCGAGATGGTCAAGGAGGTGCTCGACACCATGATCAGCCTGGCCGAAGACGGCATGACCATGCTGTGCGTCACGCACGAGATGGGCTTTGCCCGCAGCGTGGCCGACCGTGTGATCTTCATGGCCGACGGCCGCATCGTCGAGGAAGCGCCGCCGCAGGAGTTCTTCAGCAACCCCAAGCACGAGACCACGCGCAACTTCCTCGGCCAGATCCTCAATTCGCAGCATGCGCACTGACGCGCGCACGCCGCTGCTGATTTCCCTGTCGGCCTTCGGCGCGGCCGAGGTGCGGCGTCACGGACAGCTGTACTTCGCCGAGCTTGCACTGCAGGCCGGTGCCGACGGCGTCGAAGTGCGCAGCGAACTGCTGATTGACCCCGAGCGCGAACTGCCGGCCATTGCCAAGCACGTGCGCGCTGAGGGAAAAAGCCTGGTCTATTCAAGCGCCGACTACCTCTGGCGCGCCGACGGCAGCCTCGACCTCGGCGCACTGGAACGCGCACAGGCCGCGGCGCAAACCCTGGGTGCGCCGCGCATCAAGATGGCCATCGGCGGCTTCGGCGACGCTTCGCACCCGTCGCTGCGCACACTGCGCGAGTGGCTGCAGGCCGGCGTTGTCGAACTCGTGATCGAGAACGACCAGACCACCGCCGCCGGCACGCTGGCCCGGCTGCAGTATTTCTTCCGCGCGGCCGCGGCGCACGGGCTCGACCTGGGCCTGACCTTCGACATGGGCAACTGGCACTGGACGGGTGAATGCCCGCAGCAAGCGGCCCATGCCCTGGCCGCGCAAGTGCGCTACGTGCATTGCAAGGGCGTCCAGCGGCTGGCGCAGCGCTGGGTCGCCGTGCCGCTGGCCGAGTCGGGCGCGCCCTGGCGCGCCATCCTGCGCGCGATGCCAACGGCCGTGCCCTGGGCCATCGAATACCCGCTGATCGGCGACGACCTGCTGACCACCACACGCCACGAGATCGACAGCTTGCGCAGAGTGGCCGAGAGCCTCTCACGCCCGCTCGCGCTGGCGGCCTGACACCAAGGAATTTTGCTGATGACGCACACGCTCGACGTGATCACCTTTGGCGAAGCCATGATGCTGCTCGTGGCGGACCGCCCCGGTCCGCTGGAGCAGGCACAGGCCTTCTACAAGCGCACCGCCGGCGCCGAAACCAACGTCGCCATCGGCCTAGCGCGCCTAGGCTTGAAAGTGGCCTGGGCCAGCCGTCTCGGCACGGACTCGATCGGCCGCTACCTGCTGGCGGCCATGACCGGCGAAGGCATCGACTGCTCCCACGTGGTGTGCGATGCCAGTCAAAGTACCGGTTTTCAGTTCAAGGGGCGCGTCACCGATGGCAGCGACCCGCCGGTGGAGTACCACCGCAAGGGCTCGGCCGCCAGCCACATGGGCGTGGCCGATATCGACGAAGCCTGGCTGGTGAGCGCGCGCCATCTGCACGCCACCGGCGTCTTTGCCGCCGTGTCGGCCACGACCCTGCCAGCCGCCGCCAGGACCATGGACCTGATGCGCGCGGCCGGGCGCCGCGTGTCCTTCGACCCGAACCTGCGCCCGAGCCTGTGGGCCACGCCGGAGCTGATGCGCAGTGCCATCAACGACCTGGCAACGCGCGCCGACTGGGTCTTGCCGGGTCTCGAGGAAGGCCGCTTCCTGACGGGTGAGAAGAGCCCCGAAGACATTGCACGCTTCTACCGCGAGCGCGGCGCCAAACTCGTGGTGGTCAAGCTCGGCAGCGAGGGCGCTTACTACGACCACGCCGAGGGCAGCGGCCATGTGCCGGGCTTTCCGGTAGCCAAAGTCGTGGACACCGTGGGCGCCGGTGACGGCTTTGCCGTGGGCGTCATCAGCGCGCTGCTCGAAGGCCTGAATGTGCAGCAAGCGGTGCGGCGCGGTGCCTGGATCGGCGCGCGCGCCGTACAGGTGCTCGGCGACAGCGAAGGCCTGCCGACGCGCGCCGAACTGGACGCGGCGGGCTTATGAAACGGAAGGTTCTGGTCTTTCGCGAACTGCCGGCGGACCAACTGGCGCGCCTGACCGCCGTGCATGAGGTGACCGTCGCCAATCCGCGCCTGCCGGAGCAGGCAGCGGCGTTTCGCGCCGCGCTGCCGGAGGCCGAGGGCATGATCGGCTCCAGCTACGCCATCAACGCCGCCCTGCTGGCCAGTGCGCCGCGGCTCAAGGTGATCTCGAGCATTTCGGTCGGCGTCGACAACTACGATCTGCCGGCACTTGCGGCGCGCGGCATCATGTTGTGCCACACGCCGGGTGTGCTGACCGAGACCACGGCCGACACCATTTTTTCGCTGATCATGGCCAGCAGCCGGCGCCTGGTCGAGCTCGCCAACCTCGTGCGCGAAGGCCGCTGGCAGCGCAACATCGGCGAAGATCTCTTCGGCTGGGATGTGCACGGCAAGACGCTGGGCATCCTGGGCTTTGGCCGCATCGGTCAGGCGCTGGCGCGGCGTGCCGCGCTCGGCTTCGGCATGCCGGTGCTGTACCACAACCTGCGTGCCGTCGATCTCGCCACCGAGCTGCCGGAACTGCTCGGCAAAGCCGAGCACACGCCCTTCGATGAACTGCTGCAGCGCGCCGACATCATCGCGGTCGTGCTGCCCCTTTCGAGCGAGACGCGCGGTCTGATCGGCGCGCGAGAGTTCGGCCTGATGAAGCCGGGCGCGATCTTTGTGAACGGCGCGCGCGGCGCCATCGTGCAAGAGCCGGCGCTGCTGCAGGCGCTCGACAGCGGCCACCTGCGGGCCGCCGGGCTCGACGTCTTCGCCACCGAACCGTTGCCGCTCGACTCACGTCTGCGCAATCACCCCAAGGTCACGGCCCTGCCGCATATCGGATCCGCCACCATCGAGACGCGCCACGCAATGGCCGTGCTGGCGACCACCAACCTGCTGCAGGCCCTGGCCGGGCAGCGCCCTGCGGCGGTCTACGCCAACCCTTAGCGCAGCATCGAGGACATTGCCGACAGGCAGTTGAGCATGCGCACGGCCGCCTGCACGGTCGCAGCCTCGAACGCAATCTCGTCGCCCGCCAGACGCTGCAGCGTGGGCCACTGGCAGAACAGGCCGGCCAGCGCCGGTGTCTGCGTCTGCACGCGCACCGCAATCACGCCTTGCAGCACAAAAGGACTCACCGGCTCGCGCTGCGTCAGCGCAGTTGCGACGCCGGCGCGAATGGCACTGCAGGACTGCGCCGGCGACAGGCTGATGCCGCTGGCCTGTCCCGTGGCGCGCTTGGTCTGGACAAAGACCGCGCTCGGAAACAGCGGCCTGGTTTCTTCGATGAAGGCATCGTCGCCGCTGGCCATGCGCACCGGCACGCCGAACTCGCCGGCCAGCGCGCCGTAGAGACCGGCTTCACCCAGTTCCTGCGCGTTGAAGAAGACCCGGGCAAAGGCAAAACTGTTGATGGTGTGGGACAGGATGCCGCGCGCTTTCGAGCGCGCGTGGTAGCCGATCAGGCAGACCGCATTCACGCCGTCATCGACGCCGGCCATCATGCCAAGATAACGCGGCTTGCCCATCACGGCCAGGGCGCGTTCGTCCAGCAGGTCGGGCAGCAGGTTGCGGTAGCCGCCATGCGAATCGTTGACCAGCACCGCGCTGGCGCCGCCGTCGAAGGCACCAGCAATGGCGGCGTTGGCCTCGTGCGTCATGAGCACACGGGCGCGCTCGTACTCCGCGTTGCCGGAACGGGTCTGCTCGGGCTGAAAGACACCGGCCACGCCTTCGATATCAACGGAGATCAGGACTTTCATGGTGCTCCCGAACAAGTGAAAGGAATGGAATCAGCCCACCAGCAGATCGGCCAGTGCGCGGCGCTGGTGGCCGTCGCGCCCGGTGACGGCGCGCGCGCGAAACAAAGCGTTCAGGATGGCCTGCTCGGTGCCGTCGGCAACGGCCTGGAACAGGCCGTCGAGCAGTCCGTCGTGCAGCATGGCCAGCGCCGGCATCGGCTGCGTGGCCTGCAGCGGCACCGTGTAGGCGGTGGAAAACGCCAGCGCGATATCGCCGCTGCCGTGGCCGAACACCGAGCCGGTGCGCGCCAGACCGGCGCCGGCGCGCAGTGCGAGACGGCGCAACTGGCGCGCATCGAGCGGTGCGTCGGTCGCAAGCAGCAGGATGATCGAACCCTTCTCTGGCTCGCTCGCAGGCGCCGCTCGCAGGCCCTGCGCCAGGCGCGTCCCCAGCGCCTCGCCCGCCAGCACCAGCTGCGGCAATTTGCCGAAGTTGGCCAGCACCAGCACGCCAACCGTGCAGACACACTGCCCCGGCAGCGCCACCAGGCGCGATGCCGTGCCGATGCCGCCCTTGAGTTCGAAGCACGACATGCCACGCCCGGCGCCGACCGAGCCTTGCTCGACTTCCACGCCGGCCCGCTCGCAGGCCAGCAGGTAGTCCTGTTCGGTCACCGCCATGCGTTGGATGTCGTTGAGAAAACCGTCATTGCACTCGAACACCAGCGGGTTGACGGTCGGCAGGCTGCGTCCGGTTTCCGGATTGGCGGCAATGCACTGGCGGATCTGGGCCGTGGCGACCGTGCCCACGGAAAAGGTATTGGTCAGCGCGATCGGCGTCTCCAGCACGCCAAGCTCCTCAACTTGCACCAGCCCGACGCTCTTGCCGAAGCCGTTGAGTACCACGGCCGCAGCCGGCACGCGCTCGCGAAACGGATCGCCCTGGTGCGCGCGCACCACCGTGACACCGGTCTGCACCGCGCCATCGGCCAGCGTGTGATGCCCGACCGTCACGCCCGCCACATCGGTGATCGCATTGCGCGCACCGACTGGCAGGCTGCCGATGTGGGGAGCAGAGTCAGGTGCGGTCAATTTTCGGATCCAGTGCGTCGCGCAGGCCGTCGCCCAGCAGGTTGAAGGCCAGCACCGTCAGGAAGATCGCCAGACTGGGGAACAGCGCCACATGCGGCGCGTTGACCATGTCGGCGCGCGCCTCGTTGAGCATGGCGCCCCACTCGGGCGTCGGCGGCTGCGCGCCCATGCCGAGGAACGAGAGGCTGGCGGCAGTGATGATGGAGGTGCCCAGGCGCATCGTGAAGTAAACGACGATGGTCGAGATGGTGCCGGGCAGGATGTGGCGCACGATGATGGTCCAGTCGGACGCGCCGATGCTGCGCACGGCCTCGATGTAGGTCATCTGCTTGAGCACCAGCGTGTTGCCGCGCACCAGGCGCGCAAAGGCGGGCACGCTGAACACCGACACCGCCACCACCACGTTGACCATGCTGCTGCCCAGGATCGCGACCACGCCCAGCGCCAGCAGGATGCCGGGGAAGGCGAACAGCACATCAGAGATCCGCATCACGATGCGGTCCCACCAGCCTTCGTAGTAACCTGCCAGCAGACCGAGCACGGTGCCGACGAAACCGCCGATCGCAACCGAGAAGAAACCGGCAGCCAGGGAGAGGCGCGCACCCGACAGGATGCGGCTCAGGATGTCGCGGCCCAGCGGGTCGACACCGAACCAGTGACGCCATGACGGCACGGCATTGAGCTGGTCGTAATCGAAATAATTCTCCGCATCGAACGGCGCGATCAGCGGCGCGAACACGGCCAGCAGCACCAGCAGCAGCACGAAGACCAGCGCCCCGACGGCCACATGCTGCTTCTGGAACTTGCGCCAGAACTCGGTCCAGGGCGTTCGCACACTGCCCGCTGCGATGGCGGCGGCCACGGGTGTGACAGGTGGTTTGTGCATGGCCGCTTCAGTTGTAACGGATGGTCGGATTGATGAAGCCATAGAGCACATCGACGACCAGGTTGATCAGAATGAACTCGAGCGAGAACAGCAGCACCAGCATCTGGATCACCGGGTAGTCGCGCATAGTCACGGAGTCGACCAGCAGGCGACCGACGCCGGGCCAGTTGAAGACGACCTCGACCACGATCGAGCCGCCCAGCAGGAAGCCGAACTGCAGGCCCATCATCGTGACCACCGGGATCAGCGCGTTGCGCAGGCAATGCTTGGCGATCACGGTGCGCTCCTTCAGGCCTTTGGCGCGCGCCGTGCGCACGAAGTCTTCCTGCATCACCTCGACAAACGAGGCGCGCGTGAAGCGCGCCATCACGGCCGCCACGGCGGCGCCCAGCGTGATCGAGGGCAGGATGTAGTGGCGCCAGCCGTCAGCACCGACGGTCGGCAGCCAGCCCAGTTGCACCGAGAACACCTGCATCAGCAGCATGCCCAGCGCAAAGGCCGGAAATGAAATGCCGGAGACCGCGATCGTCATGCCGATGCGGTCCGGCCACTCTTTGCGAAAGACCGCCGAGATGACGCCGATCGACATGCCGAACACCACCGCCCAGCTCATGCTGGCCAGCGTCAGCAGCAGCGTGGGCATGAAGCGCTCGGCGATTTCTGTCGAGACCGCGCGGCGCGTGCGGATCGACTTGCCGAAGTCGCCATGCAGCATGCGCGTGAAGAAACTCACGAACTGCTCGGGCAGCGGTCGGTCCAGCCCCAAGTCCTGGCGCACCATGGCCACGGTCTGCGGGTCGGCATCGGGGCCGGCCGCCAGCCGTGCCGGATCGCCCGGCAGCATATGGACAAACAGGAACACCAGCACCGCGACGATCAGCAGCGTCGGCAGCAATCCGAACAGACGTTTGATGAAGTAGCTGGTCATCGTGGTGAACCGGTGCGCTGCGTGCTCAAGCGCTTACTTGAGTTCGATTTCGTCGAAGTTGAAGGACGCGTCGGGCATCACGTACATGCCGCTCAGGTTCTTGCTGCGCGCCGACAACAGCTGCTCGGTGACCAGGAAGGCCCAGGGTGCGTCCTTCCAGATGCGCTGCTGCGCGTCGGTGTAGAGCTTGGTCTTCTCGGCCGCGCTGGTGGTGTTGAGCGCCTTGGCGATGTCGGCATCGACCGCGTCGTTCTTGTAGTAGGCCGTGTTGAACAGCTTGGGCGGGAACGATTCCGACGCCAGCAGCGGACGCATCGCCCAGTCGGCCTCGCCGGTCGAGGACGACCAGCCGACGTAGTACATGCGCACCGGCGCCGTGGCCGCGTCCTGCGCGCTCTCGACCTTCTCGACGCGCTGGCCGGCTTCGAGCGCCTGCACCTGCACCTTGATGCCGACCTGGCCCAGCTGCTGCTGCAGGAACTGAATCACCTTCTGCGCCGTCGTGTGGTTGTAGGCCGACCACAGCGTGCTCTCGAAGCCGTTCGGGTAGCCCGCTTCCTTCAGCAGTTCGCGCGCTTTGGCCGGATCGTAGGGCCAGGGACCGAGCTTCACCGCATATTCCACGCCCTTGGGCAGCACGCCCTCGGCCGGGATCGCGTAGCCGGAGAAGGCGACCTTGACCAGCGCTTCCTTGTTGATCGCGTAGTTGATGGCTTCGCGCACCTTCGGGTTGTCGAAGGGCTTTTGGAGCACGTTCATCGACAGGTAGCGGTGCACGATGGACGGCGCGGCCGTCAGCTCGATGCCGGGCTTGGTCTTGAGGATCTCGGCCTGCTCGTAGGGCACGGGGAACGTGAAGTTGGCCTCGCCCGTCTGCATGATGGCGCTGCGCGTGTTGTTGTCAACCACCGGGCGCCAGGTGATCGTGTCAACCTTGGGGTAGCCCTTGCGCCAGTAGCCGGCGAACTTCTCCACCTTGAGGTAGTCGCTCTGCTTCCATTCGACGAACTTGAACGGGCCGGTGCCGACCGGGCTTTGCGCAATGCCCTTGCCGAGCTGCTTGAGCGCCGTCGGCGAGATGATCACGGCCGAAGGATGGGCCAGCGAATTGATGAAGGGCGAGAACGATTCCTTGAGCGTGAAGCGCACGGTGTAGGGATCGACCACCTCGGTCTTGATGATGTTCTTGTACAGGTTGTAACGCTTAAGCTTGTTCTCGGGATTGGTGACGCGGTCGAAGTTGGCCTTCACCGCCTCGGCATTGAAGTCGGTGCCGTCGTGGAACTTGACGCCGTGCTTGAGCTTCATGGTGTAGACCAGGCCGTCCTTGCTGACGGTGTGGCTCTCGGCCAGCACCGGCACCATCTTCATCGTGTGGTCGAAGCCATACAGGCCCTGGTAGAAGGACTTCACGACCGCCTGCGACAAGGTGTCGTTGGCGTCGTACGGATCCATCGTGGTGAAGGTCGAGGCAACGGCGACGACCACGTCCTTGGCGGCGAACGCCGGCGCGGCAAAAGTGGCCGTCAGCGCAAGGGCGGCGGCAAGCGGTGCGAGGGTGTGTTTCATGGGCTGGACTCCTGGGTTAAGAAAAGGTTGACTCAAAAAATGGCATGACGGTCGGCGCTCAATAAAGGCCGCCGACGCGATGGCGGGCAACGAAATGGTCGGCGCCGACCTGCTGCAGCGGCTGCACCTCAGGATCGTCGCCGACGGCGCGGATCGGGCTCGGGATCTCGCCTTCGAGCAGTTCGCGGCGCAGGTGCCGGCGCGCCGGATCGGCCACCGGAACGGCGGCCATGAGGCGGCGCGTGTAGGCGTGCTGAGGGTCCTCGAAGATGGCGCGGCGCGGGCCGATCTCGACGATCTGTCCGAGGTACATGACGGCCACGCGGTGGCTGACACGCTCGACCACCGCCATGTCGTGCGAGATGAACAGGAAAGCGATGCCGAGCTCGCGCTGCAGGTCGAGCATCAGGTTGATGATCTGGGCCTGGATCGAGACATCGAGCGCCGACACCGACTCGTCGGCCACCACCACCTTGGGATTGAGCGCCAGGGCGCGCGCGATCGCGATGCGCTGACGCTGGCCGCCCGAGAACTCGTGCGGATAGCGCTGCGCGTGTTCGGGCGGCAGGCCGACCTTCTCCAGCAGCCAGTCGACCCGCTCCTGCGCGGCGCGGCCGTGCGCAATCTTGTGCACCAGCAGCGGCTCCATGATAGAAAAGCCCACCGTCAGGCGCGGATCGAGCGATGCGAACGGATCCTGAAAAATGAACTGGATGTTGCGCCGCAGGCCCTGCAGGGTGCTGGTGGGCAGGTCACGGATGTTCTGCCCGCCAAACTCGATGACGCCGCTCTGGCTCTCGACCAGGCGCAAGAGCGAGCGCCCGGTGGTGGACTTGCCACAGCCGGACTCACCCACGAGCGCCAGCGTTTCGCCGGCACGCAGGTCAAAACTGATGTGCTCGACCGCATGAACGCGGCGCCTGACGCCGCCGAACAGGCCGCTGCGCACGTCAAAGCGCGTCACCAGGTCCTGCACGCGCAGGATCGGCGTCGCCGCACGCTGCACCGTGTCCTGGGGCTGGAACGGCTCGGCCTTGGCCTGGTCGCCGTCATCCACGCGCAGCAGGTCGAACTTGCACGGCAGGTCGCTGCCCTGCATCGCGCCCAGGCGCGGCACGGCCGCCAGCAACGCGCGCGTGTAGACGTGACGCGGCGCGGCGAAGATGGCCTCGGAGGCGCCCTCCTCGACCTTGTCGCCGCGGTACATGACGAGCACGCGATCGGCCACCTCGGCCACCACGCCCATGTCGTGCGTGATGAAGATCACGCCCATCTGCATCTCGTCCTGCAGGGCGCGGATCAGTTGCAGGATCTGCGCCTGGATCGTGACGTCGAGCGCGGTGGTGGGTTCGTCGGCAATCAGCAGCGACGGCTTGCACGACAGCGCCATCGCGATCATCACGCGCTGGCGCATGCCGCCCGAGAGCTGGTGCGGATAGCGGTCGAGCACGTTGCGCGCCTCGGGAATGCGCACCAGTTCCAGCATGCGCAGGGCCTCGGCGCGCGCCGAGGCCGCGCTCTTGCCCTGGTGCACGCGGATCGATTCGGCGATCTGGTCGCCGGCCGTGAAGGCCGGATTCAGCGAGGTCATCGGCTCCTGGAAGATCATGGCAATGTCGGCGCCGCGGATGCTGCGCATCACCGGCTCGCGCGCCTGCGTCAGGTCGAGGATGTCGCCGCTGCGCCGGCGAAACAGCATGCGCCCGCTGGTGATGTGACCGCCGCCATGCTCGACCAGGCGCATCATGGCCAGCGCCGTGACCGATTTGCCCGAGCCCGATTCACCGACGATGGCCAGGGTCTCGCCGCGCGCGACATCAAAGCTCAATTGCCGCACCGCGTCCACCGTGCGTTCGGAGGTGCTGAAAGAGACCGACAGATCGCTAACCGTCAGCACCTTCGCGTCGCTGCCCGGCTCGTGGCGCGGCAGTCCTGGTACGGACTGCTTCGCTTCGCCCGCCTTGACGGTCGCAACGCTCATGCAAAGATCGCCGTCACAGGCATCTGGCCAACCCGGGCGTGACCGCGGTACATGCCTTCGGTGTTGAAGGGCAGGCTCAGATTGCCGCGCGCATCGACCGCAATCAGGCCACCGCGACCGCCGATGGCGGGCAGCACCTTCATCACGACCTCCTGCGCCGCCGCATCGAGCGACTGCCCGGCGTAGGCCATGCGAGCGCAGATGTCGTAGGCGGCAACGACGCGGATGAACATCTCGCCGGTGCCGGTGCAGGAAATGGCCGCCGTGCGGTTGTCGGCATAGGTGCCGGCGCCGATCAGCGGCGAGTCGCCGACGCGCCCTACGCGCTTGTTGGTCATGCCGCCGGTCGAGGTGGCCGCGGCCAGATTGCCCTGCGCATCGAGCGCCACGGCGCCCACGGTGCCGAACTTGCGCGTCTCGTCGAGCGGCGGCGTTGCAAACGTCAGCGCCGCGCCGTCATGGTCGAGCAGCGTGGCGTCGGTGGCCAGCACGCGCTCGAGCTGCGCACGCCGCACAGCCGTCGAAAAATAATCGGGCGCGACCAGTTCGAGGCCGCAGGCCTGGGCGAAGGCTTCGGCGCCAGCACCTACCAGCAGCACATGCTCGCTGCGCTCCATCACGGCGCGCGCCGCACGCAGGGGACGGCGCACGCGGCTAACGCAAGCGACCGCGCCGGCGCGCAGGCTGGCGCCATCCATGATGGCGGCATCGAGCTCGTGCGTGGCGTCGTGCGTGAAAACCGCACCGTGACCCGCGTTGAAAAGCGGGCAATCCTCGAACATGTCGACCGACAGGCTGACGGCATCGAGCGCGCTACCGCCGCGCGCCAGCAGGTCCTGTCCGGCCAGAAGAATCTCCTGCAAGGCCGCGTGGTACGCGCGGTCCTGGCCAGCGTCGATGCTGGCGCGGCTCATGGTGCCGGCGCCGCCGTGGATGGCGATCACGGGAAGGATGGTGCTGGTGCTCATGGACGATCCTTTGCTGTTCTGGAGGTATTTCGGCGTGCACGCGGCTTGACCGCGACGGCTGCAACGGCGGAAGCGGGCCGCTGACGTCCGGTGGGCGCGCCATGCAGCCAGGGCAGGACGGCCTCGGCCAGCCCGGTTGCGGCCTTGATCGAATCCTTGGCACAGTGCGCGACGGCGCTGCCCAGGGCTTCGATCAGCGCCAGCACACTAGCCTCGGAGTTGGCGAAGTACTGGCTGTCGGTCTGGGCATAAAGCGACACCGTGGCCAGCGGCGCCAGCGGCGAGGTCACGCGGTCGGTCAGCGCCAGTACCGGCACACCGGCGTCGCGCGCACGCTGCGCCAGCACGACGGTGTCGTTGACGTAGCGCGGGTAGGCAATAGCAATCAGAAGATCACCGCCCTGCATGCGCGCCACCCGGCGCGCCGCATGCGACGAGCCTTCCACGCTGGCAAGCAACTCGACATTGGCGCAATAGGGATCAAGCGAACGCCGCAACAGGCCACCGAGCCAACTGCTGCTGCCCAAGCCGATGATGCAGATGTCTTTCGCACCCAAGATCGCATGCACCGCTTGCTCGCAGCTTTGCGCATCGAGTGCCTGGCGCGTGGCCTCGATATTGCGCTGGGTTTCGGACAGGGCGGCGGCGAACACTTCGGCGGCTCGCGCCGGTTGTTCTAGCTGGCTGCGCAGCTTTTCGACGGGCGCCAGCGTGGTCTCGAATCCAAGCACTAGGGCAGCGCGGAACTGCGGATAGCCGTCGAACTCCAGAGCCCGCGCAAAGCGGTTCGCGGTGGCAACCGAAACACCTAGCGTGGCCGCCAGTTCGTCGATCGGCAGCGTGGCCACTTGTAGGGGGCGCGCCAGCACGTAATCCGCCAGACGCCGGTGCGATTGAGTCAGCGTCGGCAGTACCCGCGCAATGCGCTGCGCCATCGACGGGTTGCCGGGAAAGGTTGCCATCAGTTTGCCAAGCGGAGCAGGGAGAAATTCACGATGTACAGAAATTTACAATTGCCGCCATGTTAACAAAATTTCTGATCATTTTGGGGCCGCCGGCACCTGCTTTGGCAACGGGGCCGGGCAAGGCATGGCCTGTCCTGCCAGCGACTTCCCGCCACATGCGGCGCCCCTACACTGCAAGGACCATGCACAGCAGCGACGCACACCGCGGGTGAAATTCAGAAGCCATTTTTCCGGTCTGCTGCGACACCGGGTGGCGCTCGCGCACCGGCACGCGCGCAGGCAGGCTTTTCGCCTGCCGCCGGTCTGGCGCGCCATGCTGTGGGTCGCCTTGAGCGGACTGCTGTTCACAGTGCTCAACACCATCGTGCGCAAGATCACTCTTTCGCTCGACCCGTTTCAGTCGCAGTTCCTGCGCTTCCTGTTCGGCGCTGCGGCGATGCTGCCGCTGATCTGGCGCCAGGGCTGGCGCAGCTATATCCCGATCAATCTAAGCGGACAGTTGTGGCGCGGCGCCGTGCACACGCTCGGATTGATGCTGTGGTTCACCGCCCTGCCCCACATCGCGCTGGCCGACATGACGGCCATCGGCTTCACGGGGCCGATCTTCATCATGATCGGCGCGGCCTGGTTTCTCGGCGAAAAGATGCGCGGCGACCGCTGGGTCGCGGCCGCGATCGGCTTTGCCGGTGTGCTGGTGGTGGTGCTGCCCAAGCTCAGCGGCCAGGGCAACTGGTACGCGCTGGTGATGCTGGCCTCGGCGCCGGTCTTCGCGGCCTCTTTCCTGATGACCAAGACGCTCACGCGCTACGAACAATCAGGCGTGATCGTCCTCTGGCAGTCGATCAGCGTGAGCGTGCTCAGTCTGCCGCTCGGGCTGTGGCACTGGACACAGCCAAGCCTCTGGCAATGGCTGGGCTTTCTCGTTGCCGGCATGCTTGGCTCGCTCGGCCACTACTGCCTGACCCGGGGCTTTCGCATCACCGACATCTCGGCCACGCAGTCGCTGCGCTTTCTCGATCTGATCTGGGCCTCGCTGTTGGGCTGGCTGGTGTTTTCCGACATACCGAGCCAGACCACGCTGCTCGGCGCCTTCGTCATCCTGGCGTCGACCGTCTGGATTGCGCGGCGCGAACGGCGCCGCTGATCAACGCTGCGGGTATGGCGGGGGCGGCGGCATTGAGCCGTTGGAGACCACCGGCGTGATTTGCAGAAGAATGTGCTGGCCCGGGTCGTTCGGCATCTGCACCGAGTACTGCTTGCCCGCGTATTCGTAACCGACGTTGTAGCCGACCGTGCGGTTCTCGTAGAAGTTCTGCATCCGGCAATGCTGCACGTTCTGCACTTGCGCCTGCGGTGAGCCCTCGATCTTGTCGCCGACGACCGCGCCGCCGAGGATGCCGATCATGGTGGCCGCCGTCTTGCCGGTACCGCCGCCGACAGCATTGCCCATGGCGCCGCCCGCGATCGCGCCCATGATGGCGCCAGCGCCGGATCTTTGTTGTTGCACAACTTCCTGCTCGGTATTGCAGACCTGGCGCGGTACGGTGACCTGCTGAATGACGGGCGTGACCGAGGTCACGCGGGCCCACTCCTGCTGGGCAAAGGACAGGCCGCAGGCAGCCATGGCGGTGGTCAGGACGAGTAGTTTCTTCATAGCTAGGTTCTTTCGATAACTCACACAGGTTTTGATCATGCCGTTCATAACGCCCGGCTCGCCAAAAAGTCAGTGAAGCAAGTGTAAAGAATGTATCGTCGGCATGCCAGACGGCCCGGTCAGCTATTCTCGAACGGTTCAACGCACAAGGAGCGCATTTGAAAACCATCGGTCTCATCGGCGGCATGAGTTGGGAATCGACCGTGCCCTACTACCGCCAGATCAACGAAACCGTCAGAGAGCAACTCGGCGGCCTGCACTCGGCCCGACTGGTGCTCTACAGCGTGGACTTCCAAGAGATCGAGCGCCTGCAGCACGCCGGTGACTGGGCGGCAGCGGGTGCCGCGCTGGCGCTGGCTGCGTGCGCGCTCGAAGCGGCGGGCGCCGATTTTCTGGTGCTATGCACCAACACCATGCACAAGGTCGCCGCCGACATCGAGGCCGCCGTTGCGATTCCGCTGTTCCACATCGCCGATCCGACTGCCGTGGAAATTAAACAGGCGGGCCATACGCGGGTCGGTTTGCTCGGCACCCGCTTCACGATGGAGCAGGACTTCTACCGCGAACGGCTGCGCCAGCGTCACGGGCTCGACGTGCTGGTGCCGAGCCTGCCCGAGCGCGAGCAGGTGCACCGCATCATTTATGAGGAGTTGTGCCTGGGCCGAATCCTGCCGGCCTCGCGAGCGGTCTACCGCAGCGTGATGGCCGACCTGGTGCGCCAGGGCGCGCAAGCCATCATCCTGGGCTGCACCGAAATCTCGCTGCTGGTCGATGCCACCGATGCAACGGTTCCGCTGTTCGACACCACCTCGATCCACGCGCGCAAGGCCGCCGAGTGTGCCTTGTCCAAAAGCTAAAGCAGTTGGAGCTTGCGCGCGCCTTCCGTCAGTTCGGCGCGGAACGCGGGGTGCGCGATGGCGATCATTTCCTGCGCGCGCTGCTTGGCTGACTTGCCGCGCAACTGGGCCACGCCGAATTCGGTGACCACGTAGTTGATGTCGTTCTTGCTGGTCGTCACATGCGTGCCGGGCGACAGCACGGGCACGATGCGCGTCAAGCTGTCGTCCTTGGCGGTCGAGGGCAGCACCATGAAGGCCTTGCCGCCGCGCGAGCGATTGGCCGCGCGCACAAAATCGACCTGGCCGCCGGTTCCCGAATAAGGCAGGTGGCCCAGGCTTTCCGAACCGCACTGGCCCAGCAGGTCCACCTGCAGCGTTGCGTTGATCGCCACCAGCTTGTCGTTCTGCGCTGCCAGGTACGAGTCGTTGGTGAAGTCCGCCGGGTGCATTTCAAGGCTGGGGTTGCGGTCCATGAACTGGTACAGCTTCTTCGATCCCAGGGCGAAGGTTGCAATCATCTTGCCCGGCAGGTAGTTCTTCATACGGTTGTTGGCAGCGCCGCTTTCAACCAGGGTCAGGATGCCGTCGCCGATCATCTCGGTATGGATGCCCAGGTCGTGCTTTTGCGTGAGCTGCATCACCACCGCATCCGGAATGCCGCCGTAGCCGATCTGCAGCGTGGAGCCGTCGTCGATCAGGTCGGCCACGTATTTGCCGATCGCTTCCTGCACCGGACCGATCTTGGGCAAGCCGACCTCCATCACCGGGTCGCTGCTCTCGACGAGCGCCGTCACCTGCGAGATGTGAACCCGGCAATTGCCATGTGCGAACGGCACATTCGGATTGACTTCGAGCACCACGGCGCGCGCACGCTTCAGCGCCGCCATGGTGTAATCGGCGCCCAGCCCGAGAGAGAAATAGCCGTTCTCGTCCATCGGCGAGGCCAGAGAAAAGACGACGTCGGCGGCAATCTGCCCGCGCTCGATCATGACCGGAATATCGGAAAAGCTGCATGGGATGAAATCGATCCAGCCGCCCTGGCCGCCGGCGCGCGAGGCACCACCGAAGAAGAAGGCGACATGGCGCACATGGGCCGAAGTCTGCTGATCGAAGTAGCCGTACTTGCGCACCGCCAGGATTTGCGCCACCTTGACGTCGTGCAGGCTCAAACGCCGCTCCGACAGGGCCGTCAACAAGGTGGGCGGCTCGGCGACGCCGGTCGGCACGATGATGAAGTCGCCGTCGTTGATCAGCCCGATGGCATCGTCCGGTGTGGCGCGCTTGTTCTTGTACAAATCTTGAAAGGACATGGGATGCTGCTTAGGTCGCGCTGAATACGATTGCTGTTCAGCTTGATGGCTCGATGCTAATTCGAGCGGCCGGAATGCGCTGTGCGTCAGGTCAAACAAATGACGCCGCCCGGGCTACGCCGGCTGCACTGGCGCGCTGATGCGGATCGATGCAAACTGCAGATGGTGCATGAACTCGCGCAGGATCAACAGCGTGGCGGCAAAGGCCGCATCGTCCGGAATGCCGGCGCTGCTTGCCGGTCGCCCGAGCACGAGCGCGGCCAGCGCATCAAACAGGCGCTCGACCGCATCGACCGACAGCGTCAGCTCGGCGTCGTCGGTGGCGCCGGCCAACAGGGCGATCTGGCGCAGCGCCGGATCATCGGAGCGCAGCACAGAACCATTTGCCGCCAGCGCCCGCACGCGAAACAACTCGTCTTCAACGACCATGATCGCGTTTTCCATCTCGCCCGGCGTCGGCGGCTTGTGCCAGAAGAGATCCGCAGCGGTCTTGTGTGATCCGAGGGCCAGTGTGAATGTCACATCGGGCTGCGGCCCGGTGCCACTGGCAATCAAGGTCTGCTGCGCGTCGATGTGCAGCACCGTGACGGCACTGCCCGCCGGGCAGTCCGCGCGCAATGCCGCATAGCGCCGTTCCATGTCGTGTGTCATCTCACTGCACTGTAACAAGCCCGTGCAGCCAATCCAGAAAATCGGACTGCATCGCGGCGCTGATGCCGTGGTCGATCGGGTAAATGCGGGTCACGTGCGCCACGCCCAACTCGCTGAGCCACTGGTCCGCGCGCTGGGCCCAGGCCAGCGGGAGTTTGCTGTCGTACTCGCCGTGGCCGATGAAGGCGCGCAGCTTGGTCAGACGCGCCCGGTCCGCAATATGCGGCGCCAGTTCGGGCAGGATGCGGCCAGACAACAGGCCGAAACCCGCCAGCTGCTCGGGCGCGCTCAGCGCCACGCTGGCACTGACGATGCCGCCCTGGCTGAAGCCGGCAATCACCGTGCGCTGCGACGAAATGCCATGGGCCACCTGCAGTTGTTCCACAAAGCGCAGCACGGTCTGGCGGCTTTGCTCGGCCTCGCTGGCAACAATGACCGGGCCGACGGCCGTGAAGTTGACGCGAAACCAGCCGTATTGGCCGGCACCGAGCGTGATCGGGCCGCGCGGCATGATGACGAGCGCATCAGGGTCGATCGCCGCAGCCATGTCCGCGAGGTTGCTCTCGGAGCCGCCGACACCGTGCAGCAGGAGCACGAGCGCCTTGGGCGGCGCCGAACGCGCCGGCCGCGATGCGAAGCTCAGTTCAAAATTGTTGTTCTTCACGCGAGGCCCCAGACATAGGATTCCATCGAGATCACGCCGTAGGTGATGCCGCCATCGAGCACGCGCAGCGGATCGTCCGCGCTTGTTGCGCCCATGGCGATCAGCAGCGGCAGGAAATGCTCGTCGGTCGGATGGGCGCGCTCGGCATGCGGCGCCTCGCTTCGGTACGCAACCACCGCAGCCGTCGCCCTGGCGAGCACGGCCGTGCGCACCCAGCTTGTGAACTCCTGCGCATAAGCCTGAGGTTGCGCGCCGGCCTGGCGGAATTCGTACAGGTTGTGCGTCATGCTGCCCGAGGCAACAATCATCACGCCCTGCTCGCGCAGCGCAGCCAGCGCCTGCCCCAGCTTGACGGCCTGCGCCGTGTCCAGCGTGACCGGCATCGAAACCTGAAAGACCGGCAGGTCGGCCTGCGACACCAGGTGCCAGAGCGGCACCCAGGCACCATGGTCGAGACCGCGACCGGCATCGAAACCGACGCGAAAGCCCGCCTGCTCAAGCAGTTCGGCGGCCTGCCTGGCGACTTCGGGCGCGCCGCTGGCCGGGTAGGCCAACTCGTACAGGATGGCGGGGAAGCCGCCGAAGTCATGGATGGTCTCGGGCTTGGCCGTCGTCATCACCTTGACGTCGCGCGTCTGCCAGTGCGGCGACACGACCAGCACGGCCTTGACCTGGCCCAGCTGCGCCCCCAGGGCCCGCAGTTGCGGGCCGAGAACACCGGGCTCGATGGCAAAGGTTGGCGCCCCATGCGAGATGAACAGGACGGGCGCTTTGGTTGAAGTTGTCATGAAGTTCTCGCAGAAGGCATCAGGTTCTACTGCTCGGCGCGCGCGTCAAGGCTCCAGCCGCCGGCACCTTGGGCTGCCAGAACCAGCAGGCCACCGACCACAGCGAGGTTCTTGAAGAACAGGAGTTGCACGATGAAGGCCTGATCCGGCGCCGCGCTCCAGTAGGCGTGGAAGAAGAAGCTTGCGACAAGCGTGAACACCGCGAGCACCAGTGCCGCGATGCGCGTCTGGTAACCCGCCAGCAGCGCGAGGCTGCCGACGATCTCGACGATCAAGGCCAGCGCAGCGCCCAGCGTGGGCATCGGCAGGCCGATGGAAGCGATGTAGCCGACAGTGCCGGCAAATCCGGTCAGCTTGCCGATGCCGGCGGGCAAGAACAACGCGACCAGCAGCAGACGGCCGATCAGGTTCAGGGGGTTTTGGATGGAGTTGGACATGGTGTTTCCTTTGCGTTCAGTGGTTCGGTTTTGCTTTTGCTGCACTGACTTGAACTCGTGTTCGGCAGTGCAAGGGTTGAACTGTATTGGAATCACCGGATAAGATAAATATCATATATTCAGATTAATTATCTCGATAGGAGGAACAATGGATCGCTTCCTGGAAATGCAGACCTTCAACGCCGTGGTCGACGCCGGTAGTTTCGTCAAGGCGGCCGACGCGCTTGACATGTCCAAGGCGGCCGTGTCGCGCTATGTCGTTGACATGGAAACGCGGCTCGGTGTGCGCCTGCTGCACCGCACGACGCGCCGGCTTTCCCTGACCGACGAGGGCCAGGTCTTCTACAGCCGCAGCAAGGAACTGCTCGCGGAACTGGCCGAGGCCGAGGAAGAAATCACTTCGCGCAGCCATGCGGCCAGCGGCCTGCTGCGCATCAATGCGCCGTTCACCTTCGGTGTGCTGCACCTGGCGCCGCTGTGGGGGGCATTTCGTAGCCAGCATCCGAAGGTTAAACTCGATGTGACCCTGGCCGACCGTCTGGTCGACCTGGTGGAAGAAGGCTACGACGTGGCGATCCGCATCGCCCGGCTGGACAACTCGACGCTGGTGAGCAAGCGGCTGGCGAGCACGCGCATGGTGCTGTGCGCCTCGCCGCAGTATCTGGCGCTGCAGGGCACGCCGAAGGAGCCGGCCGATCTGGCACAGCACGCGGTGATCTCCTACAGCTACTGGTCAACCCGGGACGAGTGGCATTTCGACGGGCCGCAGGGCCCGGTCAGTGTCAAGACCCAACCCTGTATCAGCACGAACAGCGGCGACACCTGCCGCGCGGCGGCGCTCGCACACCAGGGCGTGATCCTGCAGCCGAGCTTTCTGGTCGGCCCCGACATCAAGGCCGGCACTCTGGTTGAACTGCTGCCGCAGTTTCGTTCGATTGAACTCGGCATCTACGCGGTCTACCCCACACGCAAGCACGTCTCGGCCAAGGTGCGCGCACTGATCGACTTCCTGGCCGCGCACTTCGCGCAGACGCGCGCGCTCTGGTGAGCTAGGGGCGCCCCAGCGGATTCGGCGTGGGCGCCGCGATACGGACCAGCGTGTTGCGATCGCGGTGGTGAAAGGGTTCAGCCTGACCGCGGATCAGGAGCACCGTGTCTTCGTCGTATGACCAACTGCCGTCTGGGTTGATGCTGACTTTGATCCGGAACTCGACGGTCCGGAAGGCGTAATCGAGAAACGGGATGGAGCAGATGCCGAAGCTGTCCGACTCGCGCGTTGCGAGCAGCTCGAACTCTGTGGCGTCGGCACTGGCCTTGCCGGCCGCCATGACGGTCTGGCCGCGCGGAATCGTGAGTGTGTGGATGACGGTTCCGGTGGCCGACTCCCACAACCAGTAGCCAACCTGTTCATGGTAGGTCTTGACCTGCTCAGGCTTGACGATATGCGTCAGGTAACGCAGGCCGTACAGCAGCTGCGGGCCGTTGCTCACCGGATCGATCGGCTGCAGCTCCATGCGTTCCACGTACGCCTGCTTCTTGGGCCCTTCGGCTTTCGGCTTGACATCGAGTCCGCGCTGCCCCTGCCAGATGCCGGCCATGGCGCGCAGCGGGCCAAGATTCTTCAGCGTATCGACATCGATATTGGACGGCTCGGTGTAGATGTCGGCAGGGAACTCGCTCATGAAAGGACACTCCTCAAAATGGACGGATGAAGCGCACGCAGTTTAATCAAGAGAGCAACGAGGGCTGTTACACAATGATGAAGTGCTTTGCTTTGACCCAGTCGACATATCACCTATAAGGATAGTAATCAAATCGAAAGCAGGCTATCGTCAGAATAGGTGCAGCAAATCTTCAGCGGAGAATACGCAACATGAGGTCACGATTGATGATCAGATTAGCAATCACGTTGGCCGCGGCAGTCCTGCTCGCCAGTTGTGGGGGCGGCGGCGGAAGTAGCGGCGGTGGTGGTGGGGGCGGCATCGGATTCGCCAGCCTGCCTGCGGCATCGACCTTGGCGGCCAGGTGCATTGCGCCACGCATGGGGACCGACCCCATTACGGGTGTGGCCTATCCTGACACCCTGGGCACACTGCTCGACGAGCAGAACTGGCTGGCGGCCTGGACCTATGACACCTACCTCTGGTATAGCGAAGTGCCCTACCCCGCGCCTGCGAACTACAGCAACGCCATCAGTTATTTCAATGCGCTCAAGACCAGCAGCCTGACCGCAAGCGGTGCCGCGAAGGACAAGTTTCACTTCACCTATGAAACGCCGGTGTGGGAGCAGTTGTCAACTTCCGGCGTACAAGCCGGCTACGGTGCGACCTGGGCATTGCTGCGCTCGACGGTGCCACGCCACGCGGTGGTCGCCTACACGGAACCGGGCACGCCCGCCACCAGCTCTGGCGCGGCACTAGCGCGCGGTGCCAGCATCCTGCGGGTCGACGGCGTCGATCTGGTCAACGACGCGACACAAGCCGGGGTCAATGTGCTCAATGCCGGACTGTTTCCCACCAACGCCGGTGAATCCCATACCTTCGTGGTGCAGGATCAGGGCTCGGCCAACACCCGCACCATCACCATGGTGTCAGCCAACATCACCTCGGCACCGGTGCAGAACGTCGGCACGCTGGCCGGTGGCACGGTCGGCTACATGCTGTTCAACGACCATATCGCCACCGCCGAGCCGGCGCTGATCAGCGCGGTGACGCAGCTCAAGAACGCCAACGTGTCCGATCTGGTGCTGGACCTGCGCTACAACGGCGGCGGCTATCTGGTGGTTGCCAGTGAGCTGGCCTACATGATTGCAGGGCCAGCGCGCACGAGCAGCAAGACCTTCGAGTTGCTGACTTTCAACGCCAAGCATCCGAGCGTCGATCCGGTCACAGGGAATACCATCAGGCCGACGCCTTTTCAATCGACAGCGGCCGGCCTGAGCACAACACCGGCCGGCACGGCCTTGCCCTTTCTGAATCTCTCGCGTGTCTTTGTGCTGACGGGATCCGAAACCTGCTCGGCCAGCGAATCCATCATCAACAGCCTGCGCGGCGCCGGGGTCGAGGTGATCCAGATCGGCTCCACCACCTGCGGCAAGCCTTACGGCTTTTACCCAACGGACAACTGCGGCACGACCTACTTCTCGATCCAGTTCAAGGGCGTGAACGCGGCGGGCTTCGGCGACTACACCGACGGCTTCGCCCCGCAGAACGGTGCCACAACCGGCCTGGCTGCCAACGCCGTGCTGCCGGGCTGCTCTATCGGCGACGACTTCACCCATGCACTGGGCAACGCGAGCGAGGCGCGCGTCGCAGCGGCACTGCAATACCGCGCCAACGGCAGTTGTCCGACGCCGAGCGGCCTAGCCGCCGCGGCCAAGGCGAAAACACCGTTTACGACCGACGGCGAGTTGTTCAAGAACCCATTCCTGACCAACCGGATCCTCACGCGCTGAGATGAGGCGCGGCAATCCAGCTTCTTGAATGTCATTGCGGGTTTGACCTGCAATCCACAGCCGGCCTGGCAGTGGATGCCGGATTGAGTCTGGCATGACAAACCGGGGCATGGATTGCCACGGCCTTTGGCCTCGCAACGAAAGCTGGGGTGATGGTGAATAATGGTCCCGTTGATCCCTGACCCGCCACCCACGCGACTTCTTCCCCATCGTCATGAACAATTTTCCACTCTACGCTGTGCCTGGCCTGCTCGATGACGAGCGCCTTTGGCAGCATCAGGCGGCGTTCCTTGCCCAATGCCATTCGCTCGTCACGGCCGACATCAGCGAGCACGACTCGATCGCCGCACTCGCCGCTGCTGCACTCGCCAAGGCACCGGCCGAACGCTTCGCGCTGGCGGGGCTTTCGATGGGCGGCTACGTCGCCATGGAGATCATGCGCCAGGCCCCCGAGCGTGTCGTCGCGCTGGCCCTGCTCGACACTAATTCGCGTCCTGATTCGGCGCCGGCGATCGAGTCGCGCAAGAACCTAAT
Organism: uncultured beta proteobacterium; assembly: GCA_903828665.1. Classification (GTDB taxonomy): domain Bacteria; phylum Pseudomonadota; class Gammaproteobacteria; order Burkholderiales; family Burkholderiaceae_C; genus Rhodoferax. The sequence continues at coordinate 70,792 of CAIKMZ010000007.1, read as the reverse complement.
GGCACTGGCGAAGACCGACTTCCAAGCGGTCATCGACAGCCTCACGCCCAGGCTGCTGCATCCCGACCACGTCGCCGATCGATCGATCGTCAAACTCGTCGAGGATATGGCGCATAGCGTCGGGCCCGCCGCATTCGAGCGCCAGCAGCGAGCCATCATGGGCCGCATCGACAGTCGTCCTTTCCTGCCCCGCATTCAGTGCCCAATGCTCGTGTTGTGCGGCCGCGAAGACCTGCTGACACCGCTGGAACTGCACATCGAAATGGCAGCGTTGATTCCGGGCGCCCAACTCGTCGTGGTCGAGCACTGCGGTCACCTGTCCACGATCGAGCAACCGCAGCAGGTCAGCGCCGCGCTGGCGGCGTGGCTGGCGGCGGTGCCGATCTAATGCGCCGTCTCACGCTGATCGCGCTCGCCCTCACTGCCAGCGCCGTCGTCGCCATGGCAGACGAACGGCCGCGCGTCGGTCTCGTACTCGGTGGCGGCGGCGCGCGCGGCGCCGCGCATATCGGTGTACTCGAGGTGCTGGAGCAACTGCGCGTCCCGGTGGACTGCGTGGCCGGCACCAGCATGGGCGCGCTGATCGCCGGTGCCTGGGCCGCCGGGCTCGACCCGGCGACCATGCGCCGCGAAATGGCCGGTGCTGACTGGAAAGACATGTTCCAGGACAACCCGGCCTACGACGAGGTTAACTACCGCAACAAGCGCCTGACGCAGCGCTACCTGCCCGGCAGCGAAACCGGCGTCAACGCCCAGGGTGCCATGACGCCACCCGGTGTAGTCTCGGGCCAGAAAATCAAGCTGTTTTTCAATCAGCTGGTGCATGCTGATGCCGGCGAGCGGCTGATCGAATCTCTGCCGCTGCCGGTTTCCATCATCGCCACCGACATCGCCAGCGGCGAGCGCGTGGTCTACCGCGACGGCAGCCTGACGCAGGCGATGCGCGCCAGCATGTCGGTACCCGGACTGATGGCGCCGCTCGAATACCGCGGGCGCAAGCTGGTCGATGGCGGTCTGGTCGACAACGTTCCAATCCGCGAGGTACGCGAGCGCTGCGGCGCGCAGGTGGTGATCGCGGTCAACGTCGGCTCACCCCTGCTCAAGGCCAGCGCGATCAGCGGTTTGCTCTCGGTCTCGGCGCAGATGGTGGCCATCCTCACGGAGCAGAACGTGACGCAGTCACTCGCCAACCTAAATTCGGGTGATATCTATATCAAGCCCGAACTCGAGGGCATCACGGCTGCCGATTTCGACCGCAACGGCGAAGCGGCCGACCGCGGCCGCAGCGCCACCCAGGCTGTCATGGCCGCCCTGCAGCGCCTGTCGGTCGACGAGCCTGCCTATGCCGCCTGGCGCGAGAGCTTGGCGGTACCGGCCATGCAGCGGCCGCGCGTCGACGCCATCGAAGTCGCCGGGTTGCAAACCGTCAATCCGGTCACCCTGACACGCTACCTGCAACAAAAGGTCGATCAACCTCTTGACACCAAGGGACTAAACCGTGACCTGCTGCGCGCCTACGGCGACGGCTACTACGAACGTGTGGACTACACGCTGCTGCCCCAGCACGAGCGCAATGTCCTGCGCATCCTGCCCACGGAAAAGAGCTGGGGGCCAGACTACGTGCGCATGGGCCTGAACCTGAATTCAAGCCTGAGCGGCGGCTCCACCTACAGCCTGCGCGCGGCCTACCAGAAGACCTGGCTCAACCCGCTCGGCGGCGAGCTGCTGCTGGCGGGCGAACTAGGCAGCGACACCGGCATCGCGGCCGAGTGGTATCAGCCGCTGGATGCAGCGCAGCGCTATTTCGTCGAAGCCCATGGCTCGGTGCGGCGCGAGGATGCCGCCGTCTACATCGGCGATCTGCGCATTTCGACCTACCGCGATAACGTGAGCCGACTAGATCTGTCAGCCGGTATCAACATCGGTTTGCTGGGTCAGGCGCGCCTAGGCTGGCGCGAGGAACAACGCTCGGTCCGACTCGACACGGGCGTGCCGATCCTGCCCATCGAGCCGCTGCGCACCAGCGGCTGGCTGGCCAGTGTCGAACTCGACCAGCTCGATCAACTCTACTTCCCATCGCGCGGCTGGTCGGCGCGCGCAAGCTGGTTCGAATCCTCGCGCGATGCTTACGGGCGCGTGGCGCTCGGGCTCAACGGTGCGTACCCGATAGGCGACTGGGTGCTCGGGGTTCGCGCAAGCTACGACGGCGCAAGCCACGGCCAGTTGCCGGCGCAGGACGCAGCCAAGCTCGGCGGCTTTCTGAACCTGTCGGGCTATGCCTCCGGCCAGTTGCTGGGTGACAAGGTGAGCTATGCTCATGTGCGGGGTGAACGAATCGTCGGGCGCATGCCGCTCGGAATGCGCGGTGACATGCGCTTGGGCCTTGCGCTCGAAGCTGGCAAGGTTGGCATGCCCTTGTCGGAATTGAACCCTAGCGGCTGGCTCAACTCGACCCTTCTCTACGCTGGCGGCGAGACCTCCTTCGGCCCGGTCTACGTCGGCCTGGGGCGCTCGAGCAGCGGCTCGGCCAACGCCTACCTGTTCATCGGTACGCCGTGACGGCCGCGATGGCTGATTGCAGGCGGGCGTCGCCCTGGCCGGTGATGGTGACGACCGGCTGCGTGATGACGGCGAGTTCGCGCTCGATCATCTGCGTCACCGGTCCGCGCACCTGTTCGCCGTCGCGCTGCAGCCCGTCGGCAACCCAGGCGATGTCGGGCGCCAGCAGCAGGGTCATGGCGTAGCGTGCGTGCATTTGGCGCGCGCGCGCATGCAAGGAAACGTCGTCAAAGAGAAATTCGCTGTATATGGCCGTCAGCAGCGGCGCGGTGTCGCAAAACACAAAAGGCGCGCCCTTGTCGATGGCCACCAGATGCGCCGCCAGCACACCGTCATGCTGCGTTTGCAGTATTTGCACCTGCTCGTCGCGCGTCGGCGTGCGGCCCTGCAAGTCGCAGAACGTGCGCAGGTACTCGGGCACCCACGGGCTGTCGAAATGCGCCGCCAACGACTGCGCCAGCGTCGTCTTGCCAGTGCTCTCGGCACCGATGATGCAGATGGCGCGCGGCTGCGTCATGGCGCACCGCCTTCGATGGTGCTGCTGCCCATGCGCTGCTTCCAGCCATGCCAGCCCCAGATCGCCAGACCGAAGAAGATCACGTAGAGCAGCACGGTCAGCTGCAGGCCCTTGTAGGCAAACAGCGCGATGCTCGCCGCGTTGACCAGCAGCCACAGCGGCCAGTTCTCGATCAGCTTGCGCGCCAGCAACACGGTGCCGACGACGCTGCCCGCGGTGACGAAACCATCAGCCCAGGGCACATCGGAATCGGTCACGCTGCGCAGCAGCAGCGCGCACAGCAGCCACAGCACGGCGTAGCCCGCAACACACCAGCGCCAGCCGCGCGCATCGAGCCGCGCGATGCGCAGCGCGGCGTCGGAGCCGGCGCGGTGCCCGCGAAGCCACTGCCACCAGCCCCAGAACGCGGTGACGACAAAGAACAGGTTCACGCCCGCTTCGCCGTAAAGCTTGCTCGCGTAGAACAGCCAGGCATAAAGGCCGCTGGCGATGATCGTCAGCGGCCAACCCCAGTGGATCTCGAACACGTTGCACGCGATGTTGGCCAGCGCCAAAAAGAACGCGAACAGCTCGAGCCAGGTCACAGCCGAGCCCAGCAGCGTGAACGCGGTGGCCAGCATGGGCTAGAACTCTACCGTAGCGCTCAGCCGCACCGTGCGCGGCGTCGACGGGAACAGGTAGATGCCGCCCCAGTCGGTGGTCGGCGCCTCGCGCCAGTAGGCGCGGTCGGTCAGGTTCTCCACGTTCAGCCGCCAGGTCGTGACGTGGCCGGCCAGGCGCTGCTGGTAGCTGCCACCAAGGTCGAGCTGCCAGGCGCGCGGCAGCTCGACGCTGCCGTCGGCCGTCGCCGTCTTGGCGCCTTCGAAACTGGCAAGGCCGTTGAGCGACAGGCCTGGCACGGCGGCAATCTTGTAGTCGGCAAACAGCGAGCCCTTGAAACGCGGCACATTGGTCACGCGCTGCCCCACCAGCGACGGGTCGACAGCCTGGGTGTAGGTGGCGTCCAGCGCCATCAGGCTGGCCTGCAGCGACAGCGCGCTGTCGACGCGGCCGGCAGCCGTCAGCTCGAAGCCGCGATGGCGCGCCGTCTTGGCGCCGGCCACGCGCAGCGGCAACGGATTGGCAACGGTGCCGGGCAGGTCGTCGGCATAGGGCTTGTCGATGCTGAAGGCCGCCGCGCTCAGCAGCAGGCGCGGATGCGCCTGCCACTTGATGCCGATCTCGGTCTGCTCGCTCTTGAGCGCCGGCAGCACCTGGCCCGGGTTGGCGAAAAGGGCCGGCTTGTTCGGCACGGTCTCGAGTTCCACGCCCTGGCCCCAGGACGCATAAAGCGTGGTGCCAGCGCTTGGCGTCCAGGCCAGGCCGGCCCAGGGTGTGCTGACGGTCTGCTCGAACGAGACCGCCTCGCTGCCGTCGCTCTGTTCGCTGCTGCGACTCAGACGCGAGACGCGCACGCCGATGAAGGACTGCACATTGGCGCCCAGATCAGACACGAGTGATCCATAGGCTTCGAGCGCGCGCTCCCGGCTGTTGGTGTTGAGCACCGTCAGCGTCGGATCAGCCGGCAGCGCAATGGGCGCGAAGATGTTCGTGGTGCCGACGTAGTTGTAGGCCTGCATCGCCGGCAGGTCGGCGCGGCTGCTGCGGCCGCTCAAGCCGAGGCGGGCCGCCTGCTGCATGCCCAGGGCTTTGAACTTTCCATCCAGACGCGCGTCCCAGCTGGTCAGGCTGCGGCGCTCGCCTTCGCTGCGGTAGTCGTAGACATCGACGTCGCCGTTACCGCACAGGCCCGGATAGACGTAGGTCGCGCCGCTGCTGCAGCCATCCGGAAACGCGATCCGGTCGTTGATGATGCTGGTTTGAGTGTTCGCGGCGAAACGACCCTGCCAGTCGGCACTGAAGCGGTGGTTGAGCGCAATCTCGGCGGTCGTGGCGTTGACCTGGAACGGCAGCGACCAGCTCTGGTTGTTGAGGTTCAGACGAGGATTGATCGGACTGGGCAGCGTGTCGCCGACGCCGTCGCCATTGCTGTCGAGCAGCCCGAGCCCGGGCACCGAAGGCTGGCTCTGGCGCTGGTATTCGAAGTTGGCCGACACCGACGTGTCGCGCCCGAGCGCCGTGGCCAGTGCGAGACTGAACAACTGGCGCGAGCCGCTTGACTGGTCGAATGGCGAATCCATGTGCTCATCGACCACGTTGAGGCGCAGGCCGACGCCACCGAAGACACGGCTGGCATCGAGATGGACCTTGGCCGCGCCATTGCTATCGACCCCGACCGAGACCGCGGTGAAGGCGTACTTCAGCGGCACCTTGGTGACGTAATTGACCAGGCCGCCGGGCGCCGAGACGCCCGACTGCAGACCGGCCACGCCCTTGAGGACCTCGATGCGTTCCTTGTTCTCCAGCGCAACCGGCGCGTAATTCGAGATCGCCAGCCCGTTGCGGCTGTAGTTGCCGCTCTGGTCGAGCAGGAAGCCGCGCACCGAGACGCTTTCGATGTAGCCGGTCGTGTTGTAGTTGTCCGATAGCGAGGCGTCGAGCTTGAGCGCCTGCGACAACGACTGCACGGCGTTGCCGGTCAGCAGATCGCTTGTCAGCACGGTCACGCTTTGCGGCGTCTTGGCCAGCGCGACGCCGAAGCCGCCAACATCGGCGTTGTCGACGTCCAGCAGCGGCGCCGCCTTGCCGGTGACGGTGACCGTCTCCATGCGTTGCGGCGCGATCTGCGCGTGGGTGGAAAGGGTTGCCAGTGCCGCGAGTGCGGCCACCAGCGGAGTCAATTTCAAAGAGAGTGCCATCGATGTTCCTTTTTCGACGGCAGGGGGAGTGCCAAGCTCGTCCGGTTTGAAACGGACGGTGCCTGGCGACGCTTCCCTGCGCAAGAATTACCTTGTGCGTTTTTGGCATTTACCAAAACGCATAGTGTGTGCCCCTGAAATCAGAGACCACACATACAGGTTCATAGGGTTTTTTCTCAGCCGCCCCGAAGGACAGCACCCCTAGCGAACACCACCACGTCAGTGATGGATGGCGGTATTCTAAATCACACAGACGCACGGTGTTTTCTCAGCCAGCCGGCTCGCGACGACCAGCACCCCTAGCGTGTACCGGCAGGCCAAAGGCCGCCGGAGCGCCTGTTCTAACCAGCAAGATCACACCCAAGCGCAGCAGGGCCGTTCGGCCCCGCTTACACTGCTAGTACTATTGCCGTCAAACCCACCATGGGTGAGACCGATTTCGCCGGGTCCTGCCCTTGGGTCCGGGCCAGATTCATCGAAAGGTTTGTGCATGTTCATCGGACGAAACGTCTTGAATAGCTTGGCTGCGTCAACGCAGCCGCGTGGGGTTTTGGCCGGCACCGTGTTGGCCATCCTGCTGGCCGGTTGCGGCCAGGGCGCAGCACCCCCTGCTGCGGGCGGCGGCGGCGCACCGGCGGCCGAGGTCGGCGTCGTCACCGTGACGCAGGCCACGGTCGGCCTGCAGACCGAACTGCCGGGACGCACCGAGGCTTCGCGTGTGGCACAGGTGCGCGCCCGCGTAGCCGGTATCCTGCAGCGCCTGTTGTTCCGCGAAGGCTCCGAGGTCAAGGCGAACCAGCCCTTGTTCGAGATCGACGCAGCGCCCTACCGCGCAAGCCTGGCAAGCGCACAGGCGTCACTGGCACGCGCCGAAGCCAACCTGATGCAGGCGCAGGCGCAGGCCGAGCGCTACAAACCGCTGCTCGACGCCAATGCCATCAGCCAGCAGGACTATGTCAACGCCGTCGCCGCGCACAAGCAGGCGCAGGCCGACGTCGCCATCGGCAAGGCCGCCGTTCAGACGGCGCAGATCAACGTCGGCTATGCCGCCGTGACATCGCCGATCGCCGGGCGCATCGGCCGCGCCCTGGTCACCGAAGGGGCGCTGGTCGGCCAGGGCGAAGCCACTCCGCTGGCGCTGGTGCAGCAAGTCGATCCGATGTTTGTCAACATAACACAGCCAGTGGCCGACGTTTTGCGCCTGCGCGCGCAGATCGCCAGCGGCAAACTCAAGACCGCCGGCGACAAGGCCACGGCCGCCGTGCGCATCGTGCTCGATGACGGCAGCATCTATCCGCTGCCGGCGAAACTGCTGTTCTCGGACCTGACGGTCGACCCCAGCTCGGGCCAGATCACGTTGCGCGCCGAAGTGCCCAATCCGAAAGGCACGCTGCTGCCCGGCATGTATGTTCGCGCGCGGCTGGAACAAGCCGCCTTCAACGCGGCCATGCTTTTGCCGCAACAAGCGGTGCAGCGCAGTTCTCAGGGCGACAGCGTGAAGGTGGTAGCCGCCGACGGCACGGTCAGCACGCGTGCGGTCAAGATCGGCAGCGCCAAGGACGAACAATGGGTGGTGCTCGAAGGCTTGCAGACGGGCGAGCAGGTCGTCGTCGATGGCTTCCAGAAGCTGCAGGGCAAGTCGCCCAAGGCCAAGCCCGTGCCCTGGAGTCCGCCCGGAGCAGCACCGATAGCGGCGCCGGCCTCGGCCGCCGCTTCGGCCGCACGGTCCTAAGGAGCGCGGCATGGCGCAATTCTTTATCGACCGGCCCATCTTTGCCTGGGTCATCGCCCTCTTCATCGTGGTCTTCGGCGCGGTGGCCGTCACGCAGTTGCCGGTGGCGCAGTACCCTTCGGTGGCGCCGCCCTCGATCATCGTCTCGGCGGCCTACCCGGGCGCCTCGGCGCAGACGCTCGAGGACAGCGTGCTGAGCGTCATCGAGCGCGAGATGAACGGCTCGCCGGGCCTGATCTACGTCGAATCGGTAGCGCAGGCCGACGGCACCGGCTCCATCACGCTGAGCTTCGAGCCCGGCACCAGCCCCGATCTGGCGCAGGTCGATGTACAAAACCGCCTGAGCCGCGCCGCGCCGCGCCTCCCACAGGCCGTGACGCAGCAAGGTGTGCGCGTGGACAAGGCGCGCACCAACTTCCTGCTGTTCACCATCCTGTCGTCGAGCGACCCGGCGATCGACCCAGTGGCGCTGGGCGACTACGCCTCACGCAACGTGCTGCCTGAGATCCAGCGCATCCCCGGCGTCGGCCAGGCCCAGTTGTTCGGCACGGAGCGCGCCATGCGCATCTGGATCGACCCGGCCAAGCTGGTCGGCTACCGGCTGTCATCCAATGACGTGATGGCAGCCATCACCGCGCAAAACGCGCAGGTCGCATCGGGCACCATCGGCGACCTGCCGAACCTACCGGGCCAGGCAATCTTTGCCACCGTCGTCGTCAAGGGCCAATTGACCTCGGCCAGTGAATTCGGCGAAGTCGTCGTGCGCGCCAACGCCGACGGTTCCACAGTTCGCCTCAAGGATGTGGCGCGGGTCGAACTCGGCGCGCAGTCCTACGGCACGCAGTCCCGCCTGGACGGCAAGGCGTCGACCGGCATCGGCGTCCAGCTCTCGCCCACCGGCAACGCGGTGGCCACGGCGAAGGCGGTCAAGCAGCGTCTGCAAGAGCTTTCGCCCTACTTCCCGCCAGGGGTGACGGCGGTCATTCCCTTCGACAGTTCGCGCTTCGTCGAGATCTCGATTCGCCAGGTGATCGAGACGCTGATCGAAGCGGTGATTCTGGTGTTCCTGGTGATGTATCTGTTCCTGCAGGACATCCGCTACACGCTGATCCCGACACTGGTGGTGCCGATCGCGCTGATGGGCACCTTCGCCGTGCTGCAGACGCTGGGTTTCTCGATCAATGTGCTGACCATGTTCGGCATGGTACTGGTGATCGGCATCGTCGTCGACGACGCCATCGTCGTGGTGGAGAACGTCGAGCGCATCATGAGCACCGAGGGCCTGTCGCCGCTGGCGGCCACGCGCAAGGCGATGAGCCAGATCTCCAACGCGATCATCGGCGTCACTGTGGTATTGGTGTCGGTGTTCGTTCCGCTCGCTTTCTTCAGCGGATCAATCGGCAACATCTACCGCCAGTTTTCGGTGGTGATGCTGAGTTCCATCCTGTTCTCGGCCTTCATGGCTTTGTCCTTCACACCAGCCCTGTGCGCCACCCTGCTCAGACCGGTCGAGGCCGGTCACCACCACGCCAAGACCGGCTTCTTCGGCTGGTTCAACCGCGGCTTCTCGGCCACGGCCAAGGGCTATGAAAGCTGGGTCGCGCGCCTGCTCAAGAAGACCGGTCGCTTCCTGGTTCTGTATGCCGCCATCATCGCCGTCGTCGTGCTGCTGCTGAACCGCCTGCCGACTTCATTCCTTCCCAATGAAGACCAGGGCAACATCCTGGTGAACGTGCAATTGCCCCCGGGCGCCACTGTCAACCGCACCGGCGGCGTCATGAACCGGGTGGAAGAATTCATCCTCAAGCAACCTGAAGTTGAGAGCATGGTCAGCATCCTGGGCTTTAGCTTTGCCGGCAGCGGTCAGAACACGGGCCTGGCCTTCATCACGCTGAAGGACTGGAAGGAGCGCAGCGGCGCCGCTCATTCGGCACAGGGACTGGTGGGTCGCTCATTCGGCGCGCTGGCCGGCATTCGCGATGCCTTCATTTTCCCGGTCAGCCCGCCGCCGATTCCCGAATTGGGACGCGCCAACGGCTTTGCCATGCGCTTGCAGGACCGCGGCGGCAACGGGCATGACGCGCTGGTCGCGGCGCGCAACCAGTTGCTCGGCATGGCGGCGCAGAACAAACTGCTGACCGCTGTGCGTCCGGACGGTCTGGAGGACGCCGCACAATTGCAGCTGAACATCGACCGCGATAAGGCGAGCGCTTTGGGCGTGAACTTCAGTGCCATCAACACCTCGCTATCGACCGCGCTGGGCTCCTCGTACGTCAACGATTTCCCGAACGCAGGCCGCGTACAGCGCGTCGTGGTGCAGGCTGAAGCCAATGCGCGCATGCAGCCCGAGGACCTGCTGAAGATCAATGTGCCGAACAGCGCCGGCCAGCCGGTGCCGCTGTCGGCCTTTGCCCATACAGAATGGATCACGGGTCCGATGCAGACCATCCGCTACAACGGCTACCCGACCATGCGCATCGCGGGCGAGCCGGCAGCGGGGCAGAGCACGGGTGCAGCCATGGCCGAGATGGAGCGCCTGGTCGGCCAGTTGCCGCCGGGCTTTGCCTATGAGTGGACGGGTCAGTCGCGCGAAGAAAAACTCTCCGGCTCGACCGCTATCTACCTGTTCGCGTTCTCGCTGCTGGCGGTGTTCCTGTGCCTGGCCGCGCTCTACGAGAGCTGGTCGATTCCGTTCGCGGTGATTCTGGTGGTGCCGCTGGGCGTGCTCGGCGTGACGCTGGCCACGGGCCTGCGAGGGCTGGAGAACGACGTCTACTTCAAGGTCGGCCTGATCACGATCATCGGCCTCTCAGCCAAGAACGCGGTGCTGATCATCGAGTTTGCGAAAGATCTACACGCGCAGGGCCGCGGTCTGGTCGAGGCGGTGCTGGAAGCCGCACACCTGCGCTTTCGCCCGATCCTGATGACCTCGATGGCCTTCATCCTGGGCGTGCTGCCGCTGGTGGTGGCATCTGGCGCGGGCTCGGCCAGCCAGCATGCAATCGGCACCGGCGTCATGGGCGGCATGATCTCAGCCACGACCTTGTCGGTGTTCTTTGTGCCGCTGTTCTTCGTCGTCGTGCGCCGCATCTTCAAGGGCAGCGAGCGCCAGCGCCGAAAGTACGCACACGAGAACGACGAAAGCCCGGCCACGCCGGCAGTGACGGAGGGCCAGCCATGAGCGCCGCCTTCATGCAGCTCAAGGGCGTGAGTGCTGCCGTACTGGCGCTAACGCTGGCCGCCTGTAGTTCGATGGCACCGGACTACCAGCGCCCGGTCGCGCCGGTCGCGAGCAGATTCCCCGATCCGAACGGCAGCACCGCCAACGCGACGGCAGCAACAGCGATCGAGTGGCGCCAGTTCTTCACGGACGAGCGGCTCAAGCAACTGGTCACACTGGCACTGGCGAACAACCGCGATCTGCGCCTAGCCGTGCTCAACATCGAGCAGGCGCGCGCCCAGTACGACATCCGCCACGCTGACCAGACGCCAACGGTCAATGCCGGCGTCGCCTGGACGCGCCAACCGCCGACCGCGACCACACTGGCCAGTCTCTACACGGCGGGTCTGCTGGTCACGTCCTACGAACTCGATCTGTTTGGCCGCGTGCGCAGCCTTTCCGACACGGCGCTGGCCCAGTACCTGGCCACCGAGGAAGCGCGCAAGTCGGTGCAGATCAGCCTGGTAGCTGCCGTGGCGACCAGCTACCTGGCTTTGCAGGGCGACGAGGAACTGCTGCGTGTGACGCAGCAGACGCTGCAGACACGCGAAGCGTCGCAGCGTCTGATCAAGTTGCGTTTCGACAATGGTGCGAGTTCACAGATCGACCTGCGCCAGGCCGAGTCGCTGCTGGAGTCGGCGCGCGTCGCGCTGGCGCTGGCGACACGCCAGCGCGCCCTGGACGAAAACGCGCTGGTCCTGCTGCTGGGTCAGGCTTTGCCAACGGACCTTGCGACTGGTCTGCCGATCACCGCGCCCGCCACACTGCCCGAACTGGCAGCCGGACTGCCCTCGGACCTGCTGGCACGCCGGCCCGACATCCGCCAGGCCGAACAGCAACTGATCGCGGCCAATGCCAACATCGGCGCGGCACGCGCCGCCTTCTTCCCGAAAATTACACTGACCGCCAGCCTGGGCAGTGCCAGCACCCAACTGGGGGACCTGTTCAAGGCCGGTTCCACGGCGTGGAGCTTTGCACCGCAGTTGCTACAACCGATTTTTGATGGCGGACGCAACCAGGCTAATTTGAAAGTGGCGGAAGTGGGCCGCGATATCGCCACGGCGCAATATGAGCGCGCGATCCAGTCCGCCTTTCGCGAGGTGGCCGACGCGTTGGCCGGCCGCGCCACGCTGGGCGAGCAGTTGCGCGCGCAGGAAGCCCTGGTGCGCGCCGAGCAGGACCGCTACCGACTCGCCGAGCTGCGCTACCGCAACGGCGTGGCGAGCTATCTCGATGCATTGGATGCCCAGCGTTCCTTGTTCGCAGCGCAGCAGGCGCTGGTGCAGACACAGGTTCAATACCAGCAAAATCTGGTAACGCTGTACCGCGTGCTGGGCGGCGGCTGGAGCACTGACGGTCCAGCGAACTGACAAAACTGAAAGCGCCCGGTGACGGGCGCTTTGGGTTCCTTATTCGGTCTTGGCTTTCGCCTTCTTGGCATGCTTTGCGTGCTTGGCCTTCTTCGCGTGCTTCACGGCTTTGGCCTTCTTGGCTGGCTTGGCGGCCTTGGCCTTGGTCGGAGCAGCCGGTTCAGCAGCGGCGGCAGCAGCCGGAGCTTGCGCGGGGGGCATCGGCGCATTGGTTTGAGCAATGCTGGAGACAACAAAGGCAGACAGGACAGCGGCAAGGGCAATAAGTTTCTTCATGGTGTTTCCTGGAAATTGGTTGGCCTGCGCGATCCGGGGGATCGCCGACAGAGTTCCTTAACGGTCGAGCCGCCCGCGGGGTTGACGCGGCCATGAACTATTGCGGCTTGCGCCGGGCGAAAGCGCAGCGTCCATCGACGCCAAATTGCCCTACCATTTGCCGACCGCAACAAACAGGAGTGCCTGCGCAAATGACAAGAAAGACTTTGGACCTTGGCTGCGGAACCATGCCGAAGAACCCATTCCAGATGGAGGAGGTTTACGGAATCGATATTCGGCAGGATGTGGATGCACGGATCTACAGCGCGGACTTGGCCGTCGAGCCGATCCCCTGTGGCAACGACTTTTTCGATGGCGTGACCGCCATCGACTTCCTCGAGCACATACCGCGAATCATCTACAAGCCGGAGCGGCGATTCTGCTTTGTCGAACTCATGAATGAAATCTACCGGGTGCTCAAGCCGGGAGGGGTCTTCTATTCCTGCACGCCGGCCTTTCCGGCGGCGGCAGCCTGGCGCGACCCGACCCACGTCAACATCATCACGGAAGAGACTTTTCCGCTCTACTTCGACGACAAGACACGCCTAGCAAGCATGTATGGATTCAACGGCTATTTTCGAATCGAAGAGCAAAAGTGGCACGATAACAAGATGCACCTGCTGACCGTGATGCGCAAACTTGTGCCGGTCGCAACGCCCGCTGGCGTCTGACCGCTGACCCGGTTCCATTTGGTATCACAGTCGGTCAAAAGCCCTGCCAATCATTTCGGTCAGCCGGCAGCGGAGCGCAGCAGTCGATCACGCACGCCATCCCATTCGGGCGTGTCGGGGGGCGACTCGATCCAGATCAGCCTGACGCCCTGGGCATCGAACGCGCGCAGCACGGCGAACAACTGCTGCGCCGTGGCCGCCGCATCATCTGGCATGCGCCGGCGCAGCACCGTGGCCGAAGGCGTCCGCAGCACCACGCGCGAATAGGTGGCGATGACGGGAGCACCACCCTTGGCATCGGCGTCGCGCCCTAGCAGGTCGAGTGCGGTCTGCAGCGCCTTGGCGTCCATCAGGCGTACCTTGGCCTTGGGTGCGTAATGCGATTCGAGCGTACCCGAGGCGCGCGGCGCCGTCTTGTCGAGTGCCTCCATCGCTTCATTGGACAGCACAGCAACACCGCATGCCGCCTGCACCTGCTCGCGCGTGACGGCACCGGGGCGCAGCAGCACCGGCACGCCGCGCGTGCAGTCGATGATGGTGGACTCGATGCCGACGCTGCAAGCGCCGCCGTCGACCACCAGCAGACTGTCACCGAACTCGTCTTGCACGTGCTGCGCCGTGGTCGGGCTGACGCGGCCAAACAGGTTGGCGCTCGGCGCGGCGATGCCCCACACCGGTTTCGTACCGCCGACCCGGCAGGCCTTAAGCAGTGCCTGCGCCACCGGGTGCGATGGACAACGCAGGCCGATCGAGTCCTGACCGCCCGCAGCAGCAGCAGCCACGCCGCTCTGGCGCGGCAGGATCAGCGTCAGCGGCCCGGGCCAGAAGGTCTGGATCAAGGCGCGGGCGAAATCGGGTACATCGGATGCAAAGTGGGCCACGCTGCCAGCGTCGCTCACGTGCACGATCAGCGGGTGATCGGCCGGACGACCCTTGGCGGCGAAGATCTTGGCGATGGCCGTGGCGTTGTCGGCGTCGGCTGCCAGACCGTAAACGGTCTCGGTTGGCAGGCCGACCAGTTCGCCATCAACGATCGCCTTCGCCGCGGCCGCAATGGCGCTTGCATCCCTTCCATCGAGAATCATGCGAACGACCTCAGAACGGCGCGATGCCAAGCAGGCGGGCCGCCTGCAGGGCGGTGGCACGCACTTGCGCTACAGTGGCGCCGGTGAGCGTCAGATGCCCCATCTTGCGACCTTTGCTCGCCTTGAGCTTGCCGTACAGGTGCAGGTGCGCGCCGGGCAGCGCCAGCACCTGGTCCCAGGGCGGCGTCGCGCCGTCGATCCACAAATCACCCAGCAGGTTGAGCATGATGGCCGGGCTGTGCTGGCGCGGCTGCACCAGCGGGAGTCCGGCGAGCGTGCGCACCTGCAGGTCGAACTGCGAGAGGTCGCAGGCGTCCAGACTGTAGTGGCCGCTGTTATGCGGGCGCGGCGCCATCTCGTTGACAACCAGCGAATCGTCCTGCAGCACGAAGAATTCGACGCACAGCACGCCGACGTACTGCAACTGCTCGGCGATCGCGCGCGTTGCGGCGATGGCCTGCGCAACCAGCGGCGCCGGCAGGTTGCCGTCGAACACCTCGGTCACAGCCAGGATGCCGTCGCGGTGCAAGTTGAGTTGCAGCGGCAGATTGACGCAGACGCCGTCGGCACCGCGCGCCACGATTACCGAGCACTCTGCCTTGAGCGCCAGCATCTTCTCGAGCACGCACGGCACGCCCTTGAGCGCATCCCAGGCCGCCGACAATTCGGCCTGGCTCGTGACGCGCTGCTGGCCCTTGCCGTCGTAGCCCAGGCGCGCCGTTTTCAGGATGCCGGGCAGCAGGTCGTCCGGTACAGCGGCCAGTTGCGCCGCGCTCTCGATCACGGCATAGGGCGCGCAGCGCACGCCGCAGCGCACGAAATGCGCTTTCTCCTTGATCCGGTCCTGCGCGATGCCCACTGCCTCCGCGCCGGGCGCGACCGGCCGCGCAGCACCCAGCGTAAACAGCGCCGGCGCCGGCACGTTCTCGAACTCGGTAGTTATCGCGGCGCAGCGCTGGATCAGTTGCGCCAGGCCCTGCTCATCGAGGTAGGCGGTCTGGATATGGTAGTGGCTGACCAATCCAGCCGGGCTGATCACGTCGGGGTCGAGTACCGCCGTGAAGTAGCCCATGGCCTGCGCCGCCTGCACGAACATGCGGCCGAGCTGGCCGCCGCCCATGACACCCAGAGTCGTTTGCTGTCCGTTGCCCGTAGCCCCCGGAAGGAGCGTGAAACCGCTCATAGCACCGGCGGCAGCGTCATGCCGCGCGCCACTTCGGTCTGTTCGGCGCGGAAGGCGTCGAGCTTGGCGCGCAGCGCCGGGTTGTCATTGGCCAGCATGGCCACCGCAAACAGCGCGGCATTGGCGGCGCCCGCGGCGCCGATGGCGAAGGTGGCAACCGGCACGCCCTTGGGCATCTGCACGATGCTGTGCAGCGAGTCGACGCCCGACAGATGACGGCTCGCCACCGGCACACCGAGCACCGGCACCGTGGTCTTGGCCGCCAGCATGCCGGGCAGATGCGCTGCTCCGCCGGCGCCCGCGATAATCGCCTTGAGGCCGGCAGCGCGTGCCCCTTCGGCATAGGCAAACATGTCGTCCGGCATGCGATGCGCCGAAAGCACGCGCGCATCATGGGCGATGCCAAACTGTTGGAGAATGTGGACTGCATGTTGCATGGTGTCCCAGTCGGAACTGGAACCCATGACGACGCCGATTTGATTTTTCATGGTAGTGAGTCCCGCGCCACCGGGGCGCAAAGCCCGCCCGTGCTGCTCGGTCCCGCAAGTGATCAGGCTTTAATTTTACTGAACTAAACAAAATGATAAACGTTACGGTTGAAAACTTCGACACGGAGGTCGTTGCCGCCTCGATGCAAACGCCGGTGCTGGTCGACTTCTGGGCACCCTGGTGCGGCCCGTGCAAGGTGATCGGCCCGCTGCTGGAAAAGCTCGAGACCGAGTACGTGGGGCGCTTCAAGCTGGTGAAGATCGACTCCGATCAGGAGCAGGAACTGGCGCAGGCCTTTGGGATCCGCAGCATCCCGACCTGCGTGCTGATGGCCGGCGGCAAACCGGTGGACGGCTTCATGGGTGCGCTGCCCGAGGGCCAGATCAAGGCCTTTCTTGACAAGCACCTGCCCGAAGGCGAGGTGCTGGAAGCGGAAGTGACGGGCGAAACAGTATCCGACGCGCCGGACGAGAACGACCCGGTGGCGCGACGCGAAGCCTTGCACCAGGCCGTGCTGAAGAACCCGCAGGACGAGGACGCACGCTTCAACTACGTCAAGCTGCTGATGCAGGAGGGCGCGCTCGATGACGCCAAGGTGGCTTTCGCGCCGGTCATCAATCAGACGTCTTTAGTGCGGCGCTTCGATTCGCTGCAGCGCTGGATGAACGCGCTCGATTTCGCGGCCGAACGCGGCGACGAACTGGCCGCAGTGGATGCCAAGATCGGCGCCAACAAGCGCGACTTCGACGCCCGCTTCGCCCGAGCGCAGGGCCTGATGGCGCAGTCGGACTGGACGGCGGCAATGGACGAACTGCTGGAAATTCTTATACGCGACAAGACTTGGGCCGAGGACCTGGCGCGCAAGACCTATATCGCTATCCTCGACATCATCGAGCCGCCTCCAGTCAAGGTCGCCGATGGACAGATTCCGCCGGTCGATCCGACCGTGGCCACCTACCGGCGCCGTCTGAGCAGCGTCGTGCTGAGCTGACTTAGGGGCCGGATCAGGCCATGAGCCGCTGCAACGCTTCCTGATACTTGGCCGCCGTCTTGGCAATCACCTCGTTGGGAACGCGCGGCGCCGGTGGCGTCTTGTTCCACGGCTTGCCATCGACCTGCACCTGCTCGAGCCAGTCGCGCACAAACTGCTTGTCGTAGCTCGGCGGGTTGATACCTTCCTGGTAGCTCTCGGCCGGCCAGAAGCGTGACGAGTCGGGTGTCAGCACTTCGTCCATCAAGGTTAGCGTGCCGTCGGCGTCCAGGCCGAACTCGAACTTGGTGTCGGCAATGATGATGCCCTTCTTCAATGCCATCTCGGCGGCCGCCTGGTACAGGCGGATGCTGATGTCGCGCATCCGCGTGGCCAGGTCGAGGCCAATGGTGGCAACTGTCTGCTCGAAGGTGATGTTCTCGTCATGGTCACCGGCGGCGGCCTTCGCGGCCGGCGTGTATATCGGTGTGGGCAGCTTCGACGCGTTTTTCAAACCGGCGGGCAGTTTGACGCCGCACACCGACTGGCTTTGCTGGTATTCCTTCCAGCCGCTGCCGGCCAGGTAGCCGCGCACCACCGCTTCCACCGGCAGGGGCTTGAGGCGCTTCACCAACATCGAGCGGCCCGTCACCTGCGGCACTTCAGCTGGCGTGACCACGCTCTCGGGCGCCTCGCCAGTCAGGTGGATCGGGCAGATGTTCAAACCGTTCGGGCCCAGCTTGTCGAACCAGAACAGCGCCATCTTCGTCAGCAGCGCGCCCTTGCCCGGAATCGGCTCGCCCATGATGACGTCGAACGCGCTTAAGCGGTCGCTGGCGACCATCAGGATGCGGTCTGACCCCACGGCATAGTTGTCGCGCACCTTGCCGCGGGCCAGCAGCGGAAGCGAAGTGAGGGTGGATGTATGCAGTGCAGCGGTCATGGCAGGCAATCAGGCGTGAAGGAACAGATTGAAAAAAGGCCTGCAACGGTGATTCAACCGTGGCAGGCCCCTATTATCGCAACGATGGATTACTGGACAACTTGCGCCAGCTCACCTCTTGCGTATTGACCCGCGACCGTAAACAGGCTGTGGCCCTTAATCTTGGCGGCCTGGCCCTCGCAACCGAACTCCAGGTAACGCTGCTTGCAAATCTGCTTGGCAGCCTCGCGCGCGGGTTTGAGCCAGTCGCGCATGTCGAACTTGTCCGGATTCTGTGCCATGTACTTGCGCACGGCACCGGTCATGGCCAGGCGGATGTCAGTATCGATGTTGATCTTGCGCACGCCGAACTTGATCGCCTTCTGGATCTCTTCCACCGGCACGCCGTAGGTTTCCTTCATGTCGCCGCCAAACTCGCGGATGATGGCGAGCAGTTCCTGCGGCACGCTGCTCGAGCCGTGCATCACCAAATGCGTATTGGGAATGCGCTGGTTGATCTGCTTGACGCGGTCGATCGCGAGAATGTCGCCAGTGGGCTTGCGCGTGAACTTGTAGGCGCCGTGGCTGGTGCCGATGGCGATCGCCAATGCGTCGAGCTGGGTGCGTTTGACGAAATCGGCCGCCTGCTCGGGGTCGGTCAGCATCTGCTCGCGCGTCATGGTGGCGTCCGTGCCATGGCCGTCTTCCTTGTCGCCCTTCATGGTCTCCAGGCTGCCCAGGCAGCCGAGTTCGCCTTCCACCGTGACGCCGGTGGCATGCGCCATGTCCACGACCTTTCGCGTGACTTCGACGTTGTACTCGTAGCTGGCGATGGTCTTGCCGTCGGCCATCAGCGAGCCGTCCATCATGACCGAGCTGAAGCCCAGGTTGATCGCGCCCTGGCAAACATCGGGGCTCTGGCCGTGATCCTGGTGCATGACCAGCGGAATGTGCGGGTAGGCCTCGACCGCCGCCAGGATCAGGTGCTTGATGAAGGACTCACCGGCGTACTTGCGGGCGCCGGCGCTAGCCTGCAGGATGACCGGCGCACCAACCTCGTCGGCCGCGGCCATGACGGCCTGCACCTGCTCCAGGTTGTTGACATTGAACGCCGGAATGCCGTAGCCATTGGCCGCGGCATGATCGAGCAACTCGCGCATTGAAACAAGAGCCATTTTGAAATTCCTAGAAGTTGGTAACCGCGTGGTAACTATTTACCGCTGAGTGGAATTTTACCGTCTGGAAGGGACGACGACCTTCTCTTCAATGCGCCCCCTTCGTCATGGCGAGGAGCGTGGCGACGCAACAGTCTCTGTTCCGGTTTGTCATGCCGGACATGATCCGGCATCCTGCCACCCGGACCCTGGATTGCGGGTCGGGCCCCCAATGACGCGCTAGCCCACCTTGCAAATCTTGAGCATGTTGGTGCCGCCCGGCGCGCCCATCGGTTCACCGCAGGTGATCGCATAGACATCGCCTTTCTGCACCAGGCCGCGCTCCTTGAGGTTGCTCTCGACTTCGGCCAGCGCCGTGTCGCGGTCGGCGCTCGTGTCCATGAACAGCGGACGCACGTTGCGGTACAGCGTCATGCGGCGCTGCGTCACAACCTTGGATGTCAGCGCATAAATCGGAACCTGGATCAGATGGCGGCTCATCCACAGCGCAGTGGAACCGCTGTCCGTCATCGCAACGATGGCCTTGGCGCCGAGATGGTGCGCCGTGAACAGCGCCCCCATGGCGATCGACTGGTCGATGCGCTTGAAGGTCTTGCCGGTGAAATCGGCTTCGAGCTTGAAGTCCTCGGCACCCTCGGCCGCATGGCAGATCTTGGCCATCTCGATCACAGTCTCAAGCGGGTACTTGCCGGCGGCTGTCTCGGCCGAGAGCATCACGGCATCGGTGCCGTCGAGCACGGCGTTGGCCACATCGCTGACCTCGGCACGCGTAGGCACCGGATTCGTGATCATCGACTCCATCATCTGAGTCGCCGTGATTACAACCTTGTCGTGCTCACGCGCGAGCTTGATCATGCGCTTCTGCAGAGCCGGCACGGCGGCGTTGCCGACCTCCACCGCGAGGTCGCCACGCGCGACCATGATGCCGTCGCTGGCGAGCAGGATCTCCTCGAGCTTAGGGATCGCCTCGGCGCGCTCGATCTTGGCGATCAGCCCCGGGTGGTGGCCGTCATCAGCCGCCACGTTGCACAACTGACGCGCCATCTCCATGTCGGTCGCGTTCTTGGGAAAGCTCACCGCCACATAGTCGGCGTGAAAACTCATGGCCGTGCGGATGTCGTCCATGTCCTTGGCCGTCAGCGCCGGCGCGCTCAAGCCGCCGCCCTGCTTGTTGATGCCCTTGTTGTTCGACAACTCGCCGCCGAGCTTGACCGTGGTGTGAATCGCCTCGCCCCGCACCGCGTCGACCGTGATCACGATCAGGCCGTCATTGAGCAGCAGCACATCGCCGGCCCTGACCTCGCGCGGCAGCGCCTTGTAGTCGAGCCCGACAGCGCGCACATCGCCGAGTTCGGTTCGCGCGGCATCGAGCACAAACTTCTGGCCCGGCTCCAGCATCACCTTGCCCTCGGCAAATTTGCCGACACGGATCTTCGGGCCCTGCAGGTCGGCCATGATGGCGACCTCGCGGCCGACGCGCGCCGAGGCTTCCCGCACCATGCGCGCCCGGTCGATATGGTCCTGCGCCGTGCCATGGCTGAAGTTCAGGCGCACGACGTTGACGCCTGCACGAATCATCTGTTCCAGCAGGACGGGATCGCTGCAGGCCGGACCGAGGGTGGCGACGATCTTGGTGGCGCGACGGGGCATAGGAATCTCGCTTCGTAATTAAGTTCCCATTTTCCCACGGAAGCAGTTACATGCCGACATCAGCTTGCAACACGGCCCGATCGCGCAAATCCATAACACCGGCCGACATTGCGAGCGAAGCGATGCGCAAACCGCCGCCACGCCTGTTCCGCAAAATCCGCTGCTCGTCGCACACATCCGCAATCTGTCTCATGCCACTTGTAGCGACCCCTTGGTGTTCCTACACTTGCCCGCAAACAGCCCAGAACCGGGGCCAACAGGAGTCAGACATGTGGAACGCAATGCACAACAAATCACTCGCCGGCGCGGTATTAATCAGCGTGGTGATCCAGGGCTCCTTGCTCTGGCGTTTCAATCAGCTGGCAACCGAGGGTGCAAGCAGCCAGACGCGAGCACCGGCGGCCAGCGCGCTGGTGAGCGCACAGGCGGCGACGCCCGCGCTGCGCGAAGTGACGCTGGCGCCAGTCGTGATCGTGGGCCGGCGCGCGGCCACCCCGAACGAACCCGAGAGGACGCTGGCCAGCGTGCAGCAGCAGGACCCCGAGACGCGCAGCGCGCGAGCGCAGCAGGACATTCACATGTGATGGAAAAGATGGACAAAGTTGCGACTCACCGCGAGCCGCTCGCTGCGCCCCTTCAGATGCACTTCGCCGGCGTCTCCCGGGCCATGTGAAAACCGCACGACCTGGCCCAGGTTGACGATGGTCGAGCGGTGAATCTGGACGAAATGCTCGGGGTCGAGCTCGTCCGCCAGTTCCCGGATCGTCTTGCGAATCAGCGCCTCGCCGCCCTCCCACACGACCAGCGTGTACTTGGTGGCGGACTTCAGGTAAGCCACCTGCTCGACCGGTATCAGGTGCACGGTGCTGCCCACCGACGCGCGGATCCAGCGCAACCAGCGCGGCGTGACCGGTCCGCGCTCATGCATTTGCGCCAGCACGCGGCTCAGGGCGGCGTCGAGTTCGGGCCGCAACGCGGGCGACGTCTGCTGCATGCGATGACGCAGGCGCCGCACGGTGTCAGCCAGGCGCTCCTCTTCGATCGGTTTGACGATGTAGTCGATGGCACCCTCGCGAAAGGCCTCCACCGCATAGTCCTCGAAGGCGGTGACGAACACCAGTTCAGCGCGGCCGCTGAAGCACCGCGCGGCCTCTATGCCATTCATGCCCGGCATGTGTACATCGAGAAACGCCACCTGCGGCTGCAACCGCTCGAACAATTCGACCGCCTCGCGGCCGTTGCGCGCCTGCGCCACCACCAGCAGTTGCGGCCACAGTCGCGACAGATGCGACACCAGCCGCTCGCGCAGCAGCGGCTCGTCATCGGCGATCAGGGCCGTTGCGGCAGACATGTCAGGCAGCCACGCTCAGGCGCAGATCGGCGCGCACGCCATGCGGCCGCTGCTCGCTCAACGTCAGGCTGGCGTCGGCACCGAAGAAGGCCTTCAGGCGGGCCTGCAGATTGCTCAGGCCCGTGCCCATGCCAGCACTGGCCGCCAGGCCGACACCAGTATCGGCGACCCAGACCTGCACCGTGCCGGCATCCAGCCGGCGCGCGCCAATGTGGATCACACCGCCCTCGCAGGCCGGATCGATGCCGTGCTTGATCGCGTTTTCCGCCAGCGTCAGCAAGGCCATTGGCGGAAAGCGGATCGAACGCAGATCCGGATCGATGTCGATCGATACCGTGAGGCGATCCGCCATGCGCATGAGCATCAGGTCGAAATAGGAGCGCAGCAACTGCTCTTCATCGCCCAGCGTGGCGGCTTCGCGCTGCAGTTGCGGCACCGCCGCGCGCAGGTAGGCGATCAGGTTGCGGAACATCGGTGCCGCCCGCGGCGAACCGCTTTCGACCAGCTCCTGCACATTGGCCAGCGTGTTGAGCAGAAAGTGCGGCTCGATCTGGGCCGTCATCAATTGCAGGCGCGCGTTGGCGGCCTGGCGCTCCAGGGTTTCGCGCTCAAGAGCGAACTGCAGGGCCTCGGCCCGCGCCTGGGCATCGCGATCGCGGTACAGCGCACCGAGCGCGACCAGCGTTCCGATGACCGCGCCACCCATCGTCAGCATGACATAGCCGCGCACGATCGGCACCGAGTCGAAGAACAACGACGGTTCACCATGGGCCGAGAGCAGCTTGAAGGTCAGGGGTGCGAGCACCGCGCCGACCACGATGGCCAGCAGTTGCGCCGTGCGGCGCGAGAGCAGCCTCTGGCGCCAGACACCCGCCAGCGTCGGCGCAAACAGCACGCCCATGCCGAACAGCAGGGTTTCGGCGACCAGTTCGAAGAAGGGGTTGACGGTCCAGATCCGCAACGCGAGCGCGGCCAGCATAACAACGCCGGTGATCAGCGCGAGCTGGCGCCGGCGCGGCGCGACCCTTCGGCGGTCCCAACCGCCGCGTCCGAGGGCGCTGCCTGATGCCGAGAGATTCATCCGGCGAAGCTGATCACAGCACGGCGCCGAAGTCAATATCCGCTATATCAGCATGGGCATGAAGCGCGGAAAAAAGGGATCGAACGGCGCCGGTTCAGGCGCTGGCGCGGCGCGCGAGGATTTCGAAGGCCGGCAGGGTCTTGCCTTCGAGCACTTCGAGAAAGGCGCCGCCGCCGGTCGAGATGTAGCCGATCCGCTTTTCAATGCCGTACTTGGCGATGGCCGCCAGCGTGTCGCCACCACCGGCGATCGAAAAGGCGCTGGAGTCGGCGATCGCATGCGCGATCACGCGCGTGCCGTTCTCAAAGGCCGGAAACTCGAAGACGCCGACCGGGCCGTTCCAGACGATGGTGCCGGCCGCCTTGAGCTGCGCTGCGAGCAGCGCAGCCGTCTGCGGGCCGATGTCCAGGATCAGGTCATCGTCCGCCACCTCGGTGGCGGCCTTGACCGTGGCCGGCGCGTCGGCGGCGAAGGTCTTGGCGGTCACGACGTCGGTCGGGATCGGCACCGCCGCGCCGCGTGCGCGCATGGCTTCGATCACGGCCTTGGCATCGGAGAGCAGATCGGGCTCGGCCAGGCTCTTGCCGATCTTCAGGCCCGATGCCAGCATGAAGGTGTTGGCAATGCCGCCGCCGACAATCAGTTGATCGACCTTGCTGGCCAGGCTCATGAGAATGCTGAGCTTGGTCGAGACCTTGGAGCCGGCCACGATGGCCACCATGGGCCGCTTCGGGTTCGCCAGCGCCAGCGTGATGGCGTCCATCTCGGCCGCCAGCAGCGGGCCGGCGCAGGCCACCTTGGCAAACTGCGCAATGCCATAGGTGGACGCTTCGGCGCGGTGCGCGGTGCCGAAGGCATCGTGCACAAAGATGTCGCACAGCGCGGCCATCTTTTTCGCCAGTTCCTCGTTGTTCTTCTTCTCGCCCTTGTTGACGCGGCAGTTCTCCAGCAGCACGACGTCACCCGCTTTCACGCTGACGCCATCGACCCAGTTCTGCAGCAGCGGCACGGGACGACCCAACAGCTCGGCCAGCCGCTGCGCCACCGGCGCGAGCGAATCGGCCGCTGTGAGGGTGCCTTCGGTCGGTCGCCCCAGATGCGAAGTCACCATCACGGCGGCGCCGGCGTCCAGCGCCATCTTGATGCAGGGGATGGAGGCGCGAATGCGCGTGTCTTCGGTGATGTTCCCCGCATCGTCCTGCGGCACGTTGAGATCGGCACGGATGAATACGCGCTTGCCAGTGACCTGGCCCTGCGCACACAGGTCGGAAAAACGGATGGCGTTCATAAAAACCCTGTTCGTAAAAGTGTTCTGTGACCGGATTGTAAAAGCGCGCTGCGGGCCTACCAACCCAGGCCGAGGTGCAAGGGCAGGTAGACCGCCATGCCGGCGATGATGGTGCCCAGCACGGCCTGCCCGGCCCCTTTGCGCCAAACGAACCAGCCGGCGCCGGCGACCGCGGCAAACAGCCGCGCATCCTGCCAGGTGTGGATGAGCTCCCCTTGCGTCATCACAATTTCCGGCACGACGACGGCGGCAAGCGCGGCAATGGGCGCGTACTGCAGCCCGCGCTGCGCCCACAGCGGCAGCCGCCAGGGCTTGCTGGAGATGAAGAACAGGGTGCGAGTCAGCACCGTCACCAGCGCAAGGCCGATGATGACCGCCACAGTCCAGGGGTTGGCCACACCATTCATGCGCGGTCCCTTCTGAACCAGACCGTGTTTTCCAGCATCAGGCAAATGAGCACCGTCACGATGATCGCCGCCA
This sequence comes from uncultured beta proteobacterium, assembly GCA_903828665.1. Lineage (GTDB taxonomy): Bacteria > Pseudomonadota > Gammaproteobacteria > Burkholderiales > Burkholderiaceae_C > Rhodoferax. The sequence goes on along the minus strand of CAIKMZ010000007.1, from coordinate 45,936 downwards.
GGATGTTGAGCTTGAACGGCAGCGCAAAGGCAGCAACCGCGACGGCCCCGGCAATGCCAATCGAGACCCGGCGCAGCCGGTTCGAAGCCAGCGAACTCAGGACGCCCAACAGCGCCAGGATGCCGGCAAAGCCCAGGCCCCAGCGCGCGGGAATGAAGTTGGCCAGCACCACGCCGAGCACGCTGCAGCCAACCCAGGTCACCCAGTTCACGCCGCAATTGCCCGCCAGATAGGCCTGCTGCGCCAGGCGTTGCGCAGGCTCATGGCTTTCGTGCGGAAAGCGGTTGCTGAACAGCACATAGCTCAGGTCGGTGGTTAGATAACCGGTGAGCAGGCGCTGCCCGAGCGGCAGATGCATCATGTAGGGCCGCAGGTGGGCGCTGAAGACCACGAAGCGCAGGTTGACGCAAAAACCGGTGGCCAGGATCACCCACATTGGCGCGCCGGCGCTGAGCAGCGGAATGGCGGCGAGCTGCGAACTGCCGGCATAGACGATCAAGCTCATCAGCAGCGCCTCGGCCGTGCTCATGCCGGAATTGACCATCGCCACCCCGGTCATCAAACCCCAGGCTGCGATGCCGGGCGCCACGCCAAGCGAATCCCTCACCCCGAGACGAAATTCGGGGTGGCGGTAATGCGCGCGCAGGAAGAACATCCCGGAGGCCCTAGTGCAGGCTCTTCTCAAAGGCCATGCCGGGCCGCAGCTCGAAGCCGCGCAGGAAATCGGCCACGCTCAGGCGCTTGGCCCCGGGCCGCTGCAGTTCGGTGATGAGAAGCGTCGAATCCTGTGCGGCCACCGCAATGCCTTCGCTGCTGACGTCAACTACGTCGCCGGTCTGCGTGCCCGGTGCGGCGCTGCGCGGGAGCGCCTGGGCACGCCAGATCTTGATCGTCTCGCCTTGGAGCACGGCAGTGGCGCCAGGCGCCGGATTGAAGGCACGCACACGCCTCGCGATCACCTCCGCGCTTTGCGTCCAGTCGATCGCCGCCTCGGCCTTGTCGATCTTGTGCGCGTAGGTCACACCCTCGACCGGCTGCACAATGGGCTTGAGGGCATTGACCGAGGCGACTTGCAGCGCCAGCAGCATGAGCCGCGCGCCAAGCACGGCAAGCCGTTCCTGCAGGCTGCCGGTCGTGTCGCTGGCCGTGATTTCGGTTGTGTGCGCCAACAGCATGTTGCCGGTATCCAGCCCGGCGTCCATCTGCATGATGGTGACACCGGTTTCAGCATCGCCCGCTTCGATCGCGCGCTGGATCGGCGCGGCACCGCGCCAGCGCGGCAGGATGGACGCATGGATGTTGAAGCATCCGCGAGCCGGAACATCAAGCACCCATTGAGGCAGGATCAATCCGTAGGCCGCTACCACCATCGCATCGGCCTTGACAGCCAGCAGCGCGGCCTGCGCCGCGCGCGCATCGTCCGGGTACTTGCCATCCAGACGCAGACTGCGCGGCTGCGCGACGGGCAGGCCCTTGTCGAGGGCGAACTGCTTGACTGCGGAAGCATGCAGTTTCATGCCGCGTCCGGCCGGACGGTCCGGCTGCGTCAGCACCAGCGCGATCTCATGCCCGGCCGCGTGCAAATGCTCCAGGGCCACGCGCGAGAACTCCGGCGTGCCGGCGAAGATCAGCCTCACTGCGCTTCCTCGCGCTGGGCCTTGATCATCTTCTTCTTGATGCGGTTGCGCTTGAGGGGCGAGAGGTATTCGACAAAGACCTTGCCCATCAGGTGATCCATCTCGTGCTGGATGCACACCGCAAGCAGATCCTCGGCCTGCAGCACGCGCGAGGTGCCATGCTCGTCGAGCGCGCTCACGGTGACGGCATCAAATCGCTCGACGCCGTCGTAGATGCCGGGCACCGACAGGCAACCCTCTTCGTTGAGATGGGTTTCGGCACTGGTCCAGACCAGCTGCGGATTGATCAGGATGATGGCCTGATCACGCTCTTCCGACACATCCATGACAATCAGCCTCTCATGCACATCGACCTGCGTCGCCGCCAGTCCGATGCCCTTGGCCTCGTACATGGTCTGAAGCATGTCGGCGATCAGCGTCTTGATGCGGGCGTCGACCGTGCTCACCGGTTTGGCGACGGTGTGCAAGCGGGAATCGGGATAGCGAAGAATCGGGAGTAAGGCCATGACGAATTCAATTGAGGAAGAAGCAGCGCCGTGCAGACGCCTGCGCCTTGGGGCGCAATGTCCTGGAACGGTCCGTAGTATGTCGCTATTTTCGCCACTTTTCGGCGCTCTGGCCGAGCTTCTGCGCCAAAGGCGTTGCCCTGTCAGGGCCTTGCGTGCAGAATCGTGGCAGATTTATCCGGAATTTCTGGCCAGCGAAGCGGCAGAAACCCGTCTTTCAAAACAATGCCCATGGCATTTTCAATGCGGCTCAACATGACAAACACGATGACGGTGAAATTCAAGCTTGCAAGCGGGACGCTCGGCGCAACGCTGGCGCTGGCAGGCGGCGTTCTGATGACGGGCACTGCCGCATGGGCCCAGAATTTTCCCGTGACGCCGGCGCAAAAGGCCACGGCAACGCAGGTCGCGCAGGCCGGCGTGCCGCTGACCGAACTGGCTGCCAACGCACCGGACAGCTACACCGTCGTGCGCGGTGACACGCTGTGGGCGATATCGGGCCTGTTCCTCAAGAGTCCGTGGCGCTGGCCCGAGTTGTGGGGCATGAACCTCGACGAGATCCGCAATCCGCACCTGATCTATCCGGGCCAGACCCTGTACTTGGAAAAGAAGGACGGCCGCGCCCTGTTGCGCATGAAGGGCTCAGCAGCTGACGCGGCCAATGCCGAGATGGCGTCGCTGGCCACCGTGCGCCTGTCGCCGCGCGTACGCTCCGAAGCCCTGCCCGACGACGCGCTGCCGAGCTTGAACACGAACATGCTCGAGCCGTTCCTGGCCGGGCCGGTGATCGTCGAAGAAGAAGGGCTCAGGACCGCATCGCGCATCGTCGCCACGCAGGATGGCCGGGTTCTGCTGAGCCGGGGCGACCGCGCCTACGCGCGCAGCCCGGATGGCAAGGCGCTGATCGATGATCCGGTTCGAAAGCAGAAGGCGTTCCGCCTGTTCCGTGACGCCAAACCCCTGAAGGACCCGCTGACCGGTGAAGTGCTGGGCTACGAGGCGCCGTATGTCGGCAAGGCGCTGCTGGTGCGCAGCGAAACGATCGACCAGATCACCGACAAGGATGGCAAGACGCAGACCGACATTGTCCCGGCCACCATCGATATCTCGGCGGCCAAGGAGGAGGTGCGCGTTGGCGACCGGCTGCTGCCCGAGCCTGAGCGCGAGTTCCAGACCTTCGTGCCGCACGCACCGGCGGGCAAGGTCGATGCGCACATCGTTTCGGTCTATGGCAATGGGGTTGTCAACGCGGGCCAGAACCAGGTCGTGGCGATCAATCGCGGTACCCGCGACGGCATCGAGGTCGGCCACGTGCTGGCCATCCAGAAAGGCGGCAAACGGCTGGTCGACCCAACCGACCCGCAACGCGCCGAAATCCGCCTGCCCGACGAGCGCAACGGTTTGCTGATGGTGTTTCGCACCTTCGAGAAACTGTCTTACGGCTTGGTCATGGAAATAACGGACGGCGTCAAAGTCGGCGACCGCCTGACCAACCCGCGCTGAGGTCGCCCTCGCGCGCGAGAGCCAGCCATGAAGCACGCACAACTCTGCAACGAGCTGCGCCTGACCCCCTATCGGCAACGAAATCGCAAGAAAACTCTGGCCGCATTCGGCCTGCTGGACAGCATCTGGTCACACTCACGGGCGAAATGGCCTCGCCGATCACCATGACCGCGCAGATGGAACTCAAGAGCGGCCCGCTGCCGCGCGCCATCGGGTAGACCACGGTCAAGTCCGATACCGCATAGCCATGCAGCAGCTGCGGAAGTACAGAATATGGACCACGGCACTGGCGACCAGAACCGTCCATTCGACGATACTCCAGCGGATAGTCTCTTGGACGCCGACCCAAACGACCACGGGGATCCATACGACGCACACCAGAATCGACCCCATCAACACTAAGTGGTTGCCGCCGCCCGATTTCTTGGCAATCAAGTTCCATGGCGTACGGCAGCGGCAAGAACCAATGCGATCGCACGCGGGGTCATGCCCCGGGGGCACCCATCAGCGTCAAACCGGTCGCCAAGCGCCAAATGACCGTCAGCTCAGCAGCCGCTCAGGGTTGGCGGCGAGCTTGCCCAGTGCATCGCGAGTGGCGCGCACGGTAAGCGCCTCCTGCTCCTCGGGAATCAGCAGGCCGGCCTGCAGGTAGGCCGCCAGACGCGCGGCCTGGATCAGGTAGCTGCGGCCATCGGTCGAGGCAAACAGGTTCAGGTGCTTGCGCTCGCTGCGCCAGATGAATTGCACCTGCACCACACGCCCGTTGTGGTCGAGCGTGAACCAAGAGCCAAGCTGCAGTTCCTGGGCCCAGGCGGTCATCGCAGCCGTCGGGTTGGAACCGCCATCGGTCACGACATCGATGTTGGATGCATCCATGCCCAGCATCATTTCGATGTTCTGCGCATCCAGCGGCAGTTCACCCGGGTCCTCGTCCACGACGAAATCTTCCAGGTGGGCCAGGCGTTTGGCCATGGCCGCGATCTGCGCCGCCGGGATCGCCTGCGTCTTGGACACAAAAGCGTCGGCCAGCGTGTCGTTGACGGTCTTGATATGGGCATCCTGGTCCTGCGGCGACACGCCCAGCAGCGCCATGCCGACGCGCAGGTTCTGCAGCAATTGCGGCAAGGCGCCAATCACGCGCGCGCGATCCGCACGGTTGGGTTTGGCGCTGGCCGACCAGACCAGGTCGCTCGCCAATTTCTTGAGCGCCAGCGTCTCGGCGTGCTGCGGGCCCTTGCGCACGGCGGCCACGGCCAGCACCTCGGCCCAGACCTTGAACAAGAACTGCGAAATCGCATCGCTCACCGGCATGTCCTTGAGCATGTTGCGCATCTCGATCGTGTACTGGATCGTCAAGGTCTCCTTCTGCTCGACCTGCTGGGCCACGCTCACGGCCTTCTGCGTGGAGGCCTGATCGGTCAGGAACTGCGCCAGAAACTTCTGGAACTCGTCATACACCAGTTGGTAGACGCGCCGGCCGGTTTCGGGGTACTGCTCGATCACCTGCACCACCCGCTTGATTTCGGTCTCGAGTGCGCTGCCGTTGATACCGCTGGCATCGAAACCCATGACGCAGGACCCCATGCGGTCGATCAACTGGCGCGCCGGGTGGTCCAGCGTGCCAAAGAAATCCGGTTCTGCCAGCGCCACGCGCAGCACCGGCATTTGCAGGCGAGCCACCCACAGGCGAATGGCCGGCGGGATGCGCTCTTCCTGCAGGATGGCCTGGAACATCAGCGCCACAACCTCGATCACCGCCTTTTCATTGGGGGTCTCGGCCTTGTGCTTGAGTTCGGTCGACCAGCGGCGCAGGTCATCGGCCGCGCGCGCCACGCCGGCCGAGCTGCGCTCCTGCATGAGCGTGTCGCCGCCCGTGCCAGCGGCCGCGGCGGCGGTCGAGCGCTTCATCGCAGCCGTCAATCCGGCTGACGGCTTGAGCTGGGCCGTGCTTTCAAAACTGGTGCCGACCGAACTGCTGAGCAAACGCTTGAGCTGCCCGACTACACCCATGCCCTGCGTGCGCGCCCTGCCCATGGGCACGGCCCGGGTCAGCATGCGCGTTTCCTCGGCTGCACCGCCGAATCCGGAATCGGCTCGCCCCCCCGTCAGCGGCCCGCCCCGTGTGTTCTTAGCCGCAGACAACGCGGCCGACTTCGAGGGCTCGAAGCGCGGCTCGGCCGAGGGCACGCGCTTGACGCGATCTTCCAGCGCGATCGTCGGCATCACGCCGTTCCCGATCAGGAACGCGTTGCAGCTGGCATAGGCATGCTTGAGCGGCTCGGTCAGCACCTTGCGCGCCACATCGTGCACCATGAGCCATGCTTGGCGTGTCATGCCCGTGGTCGACCAGCGCTGGATCATCCACAGGAACAACACTTCGGGCCGCAGGATATCGTGGTTGTCCAGCTCGCGCCCGTCGTCCAGGTGCTTGATGCGCAAGTACAGGTCGCTCAGCTCGGCGCCAACAAACTCCATCAGGCCCAGCGCTAGGCGCGAGGCCAGGATCTTGTCTTCCACCACCTCGGTTCCGACCAGTTCGAAGCCGGATTCCACCCTGACCTTGGGCTTGACCGTCACCGGCTTGAGTGCCTCCTGCCAGTCGCGGCAAGTGCCCTCGACCCAGGCCTTGCGCTGACTCTGGTAAAGAGACCAGGCATCACGCCGCAGGTTCATTTCACGCGAGGGTGCGGCTTCGTTCATCAACTCGGCGAACCGCGCCTCGACCGCGGCGCCAAGTTCCACCATGGCGCGCTCCGCCTGCATAACGAAACGCTTGCGCGTCTCCTGGGCCAGTCGAGCCTGCTGTGCAATCGTGGGGGATGTGGCCATGCCGCAAATTCTAATTAGACTGTAGCGCCCGCGTTGGGATCATTGGGATCCCCTTCTTTCTTGCCGCCGCCCTTGATCAGGTCTTCGCGCTGGATGCCGAGCCACATGGCGATGGCAGCCGCGACGAATACCGACGAATAGATGCCGAACAGGATGCCGATCGTCAGCGCCAGCGCAAAGTAATGCAGCGTGGCGCCGCCGAACAGCAGCATCGACAGCACCATGAGCTGCGTGCAGCCGTGCGTGATGATGGTGCGGCTGATGGTGGAGGTAATCGAACTGTCGATGATCTGCACCGTGTTCATCTTGCGGTAGCGGCGGAAGTTCTCGCGGATCCGGTCAAAGATGACGACCGATTCGTTGACCGAATAACCGAGTACCGCCAGCACCGCCGCCAGCACCGGAAGCGAAAACTCCCACTGAAAGAAGGCGAAGAAGCCCAGGATGATGACGACGTCGTGCAGATTGGCGATGATCGCAGCGACCGCAAATTTCCACTCGAAGCGGATCGCCAGATACAGCATGATGCCGATCACGACGGAGGCCAGCGCCTTCAGGCCGTCGGTGGCCAGTTCGTCGCCAACCTGCGGGCCGACGAATTCGGTGCGGCGCAGCGACGCACCGGCGTCGGCGGCCTTGAGGGCGCTCATCACGTGCTCGCTCTGCTGCGCCGAACTCACACCCTTTTGCACCGGCAGGCGGATCAGCACATCGTGCGTGGTGCCGAAGTTCTGCACCAGCACATCGCTCAGACCCAGCTTTTCCACGGTGCTGCGCACCGCATTGAGGTCGGCGGTTTGCGTGTAACTGACCTCCATCAGCGTGCCGCCAGTGAATTCGACCGACAGGTGCAAACCGCGTGAAAACAGGAAGAACACCGCGGCCAGAAAGGTGACGAGCGACACCAGGTTGAACACCAGCGCATGCCGCATGAACGGGATGTCGCGGCGGATTCTGAAAAATTCCATGAGAAGTGTTCCTTAGCTTGGCTTAACCTGCGAATCCGGCTCGGGGCGCCAGACGGTGCCGATGGACAGGCTCTTGAGCTTGTTCTGCCGGCCATACCAAAGATTGACCAGACCGCGCGAAAAGAAGACGCCGGAGAACATGCTGGTCAGGATGCCCAGGCAGTGCACGACGGCGAAGCCCTTGACCGGTCCGGAACCGAAGGCCAGCAGGGCCAGGCCCGCGATGAACGAGGTGACATTGGAGTCCAGCACCGTGGCCCAGGCCCGGTCGTAACCGGCGTGGATGGCCGCCTGCGGCGACGCTCCGCTGCGCAGTTCCTCGCGCACGCGCTCGTTAATCAGCACGTTCGAGTCGATCGCCATGCCCAGCACCAGGGCCATGGCGGCCATGCCCGGCAGGGTCAGCGTGGCCTGCAGCATCGACAGCACCGCCACCAGCAGCAACAGGTTGACGGCCAGCGAGATGCTGGAGAACATGCCGAACAGCACGTAGTACAGGCACATGAAGATCGCCACCACCGTGAACCCGTAGGTCACGCTGTTGAAGCCCTTGGCGATGTTCTCGGCGCCTAGGCTCGGGCCGATCGTGGTTTCCTCGATGATTTCCATCGGCGCGGCCAGCGACCCGGCGCGCAGCAGCAGCGAGGTGTCGTTGGCTTCCATCGTCGTCATGCGACCGGAGATCTGCACGCGTCCGCCGCCGATCTCAGAGCGGATCACCGGCGCGGTCACGACCTCGCCCTTGCCCTTCTCGAACAGCAGGATCGCCATGCGCTTGCCGACGTTTTCGCGCGTCACATCCTTGAAGACGCGCGCGCCCTTGGCGTCGAGCGTCAGGTTGACCACCGGCTCATGCGTCTGGCTGTCGAAGCCGGCCTGGGCGTCGGTCAGGTTCTCGCCGGTCAAGATGACCTGCTTCTTGACGATGATGGGCTGGCCGCTGCGCTCCAGATAGCGCTCGGAACCGAACGGCACGGCCGCCGCGCCGCCGACTGCCGCGCTGGCTTCGCTGCTCTCATCGACCATGCGCACTTCGAGCGTGGCGGTGCGGCCCAGGATGTCCTTGGCCTTGGCCGTGTCCTGCACGCCGGGCAGTTGCACCACGATACGGTCCAGCCCCTGCTGCTGGATCACCGGCTCGGCCACGCCGAGCTCGTTGATCCGGTTGTGCAGCGTGGTGATGTTCTGCTTGAGCGACTGGTCCTGCACGCGCCGCGCCGCCTCGGGCTTGATCGAGGCGGTCAGTTTGTAATCGGTGCCATCCATCGCATCGACCGACTGCAGATCGGTGAACTGGTCCTGCAGCACGGCCTTGGCGGCCGTCAGCGCCTCGTTGTCGCGAAAGCGCACTTCGATCGTCTGGCCGACGCGGTTGATGCCGCTGTGGCGCACATTCTTCTCGCGCAGGCTGGTGCGGATATCACCAGCGAGCGATTCGGCCTTCTTGGTCAGGGCCGCCTGCATGTCGACCTGCAGCATGAAGTGCACGCCGCCGCGCAAATCCAGCCCGAGGTACATCGGAAACGCGTGCAGCGAGGTCAGCCAGGTCGGCGAGCGCGACAGCAGGTTGAGCGCCACCACGTAGCCGGCGTTGGCCGGATCCGGGTTGAACGCCTTTTGTAGCGCATCCTTGGCCTTGAGCTGGTTCTCGGTGTTGTCGAAGCGCGCCTTGACCGACGTGTTGTCCAGTGACACCAGATCGGGCGTCAGGCCGGCCGCCTTGAGCACTTCTTCAACCCGCGCCAGCGTGCCGGCGTCGACCTTGAAGGTCACTTTGGCCGACGATACCTGGACCGCGGGCGCTTCACCAAAAAAATTCGGCAGGGTATAGAGGAACCCCACCACCAGCGCGATCACGATGATCGCGTACTTCCAGATCGGGTAACGATTCATGATCGCATTTCTTGTGTGGCGGTAAAAAGCAGGATTACTTGATGCTGCCCTTGGGCAAGACCTGCACCACGGCGCTGCGCTGGACCTGCAGTTCCACGCCATTGGCCACTTCCAGGCCGACGTAGCTGTCGCCCATCTTGCTAACCTTGCCGAGCACACCACCGACCGTGACCACTTCGTCGCCCTTGGCCAGCGCGTCGATCATGGCGCGATGTTCCTTTTGCTTCTTCATCTGCGGACGGATCATCACGAAATACAGCACCACGAACATCAGCACCAGCGGCAGCATACTCATGAGCGATGACTGCATGTCACCGCCGCCGGCGGCGGGTGCGGTTTGGGCAAAGGCAGAGGAAATAAACACGGCAACTCCAGAAAAATGTATCGAGAAAACAAGCGGCAGGGCCACTTTTGGCGCGCCAGGCGCGTGGGACCGGCAGCCGGCTATTGTATGCGTGGCCAGAGCACCCAAAGGCGCAGGGGCTGCTTGAGCCGGCCGGCCAACTCGGCCGCCGGCTCGCCCCAGCCGGCAAAATAATCGGCCCGCACCGCACCGACGATCGCGCTGCCGGTGTCCTGCGCCAGCACCAGCTTGTGCAGCTGGGCCGTCGGGCCGCTCGACACCAGCCAGACCGGCGTGCCATACGGGATGCTGCCGGGATCGACGGCAATCGATCGCCCTGGCGTCAGCGGCACGCCCTGCGCGCCCTTGGGGCCCCAGGCGGCGTCCGAATCGGACAAGGGCTCTTCCTTGAAGAAAACGGTGCGCGGGTTGCTCCACAGCAATTCGTTGACGCGCGCCGGATGCTGCTGCGCCCAGGCCTTGATGGCCGGCCAGGACGCATCGCGCACGGCACCCTGATCGATCAGCCAGCGCCCGACGCTCCTGTAGGGCTGCTCGTTGGAACCGGCATAAGCCAGCCGCACCAGGCGCTGCGTGCCGTCGGCCTCCGTGATGCGCAGGCGGGTGGAGCCCTGAATCTGCGCGACCAGGGCGTCGATCGGATCGGCCAAGTAGACGATTTCACGACCCTTGAGCGCCGCCTGCGCCGCAGGCAGCGTGTCGATCTCCTGACGCGTGTACCAGGGTTTGCGCTGCACCAGACCGGCCGGCGGCCGGTACAGGGGCACCGTGAAACGCCCGCCGGCACGGCGCGCCCCTTCGAGCAGAGGCTCGAAATAGGCTGTCAGCAGCCCCTCGCTGCCACCCTGCAGCGCATCGACCCGGTACGGCTGCAGCCGCGCGCGCATCCAGTCCTGCTGCTCCTGATCGCTGCCCAGGCTCAGGCGCCGGATCTCGCTGCACAGCGACGCAAACACCGGCCCGGGGCGCTCACAGCTCTTGAGCCAGGCGTTCCAGGCCTCATGCAAGGGGTCCTGGCCCCAGAGCGGCAACTCGCTCCACGGCACGGCCGTCCAGCGGCTGCGCGCCTGCATGATCGGGGCCGGCAAGGGCCCGACCGACTCCGGCGGCTCGGCGCCGGGCAGTGCTGTGGCCGTGGCCGTGACCGGCGCCGGGCTCGCCGGCGGCCGCAGCGGCCCGCTGCCGCAGGCCACGAGCGTCCCTACAATCAAACCATTGAGGACTGCCCACAGGAATCGGTTCATGCGTTTACTCTTGTTAGAAGCACTCGGTGCCTTGGTGCTGCTGCTGCTGATTGTCTGGTGGACCATGTTTTCAGGACGCAAGGGCGGCGAATTGCCGCCGGCCGTGGCACGTGGCAACGGCGCGCCCGATCAGGCATCCAAGCCCGGCGAGCCACCAGCGCAGCGTTGAGTAAAGACCATTCAACGCCCAGGCTCCCTGGCCCTGGCGGCTGCGGCGGCGTCGGTATTGGACTTGCGTTCGATCTTGCTGATCTTCGGGTCGGTCCAGCTGCCGTCGATATGAAACTCCTGCGTCGCCGCCTCGATCAGCGGCCGGCGCAGGAACAGTTGCGCCAGGAAGGTGCCGATGCCGACAGCGGGATTGATGACCGACGCGATCAGGGACGCGGTGCCGGCATTGATCTCGGGCACCACCACCACCTTGATGTCCTGCGTTTCGCGTGCGAAATCGGCCTTGCCGTCCATCAACACGGCCGCATTGACGCCCTGCATTTGTAGGTTGTTGGTCCGGGCGATGCCCTGCTCGATGGCGACGTCGCCGCGCAGAAAGTCGAAGGCAAAACCGTCGCTGAAGACATCACGAAAATCCAGCGTCAGTCGGCGCGGCAGCGACTGCAGGCTCAGCACGCCGAGCAGCTTGGCAATGCCGGGCTCGGCCTTGAGGAACTGGCCGCTCTCGACGTTGATGGCGAAGGCGCCACTCATGGACGGGTAGTCCAGGCTCAGCGGTGAGCCGAGCCAGGCGATCTGTCCTTCCATCTTGCCACGCCCGCGCCGCACCACGTCCTTCATGCCCAGGCGGTTGAGCAGGCCGCCGCCATCGGCGATGTCGAGCTTGAAATTCAGAACCGTGCGCCGGCGCGGCGGCGCGCCGCGCCCCGGGCCTGCGAACTCCGGCCCGTTCTGTGCGTTGAGGCTGGCCCAATTGCCGCTGGCCGTCAGCACGGCATCGGGCGTGCTGATATTGAACTTGTTGAGACGCCATTCACGCGTCGTCGCCTCGCGCCCGGCCGTGCCCGGCCCGCGGTTCACTGCCTCGATCTCAAGGCGCCCCAAGCGCTTGCCGCGCAACTCGAAATCCTCCACCGCGATGTCGAGCGCCGGCACACTGGCCGGCTGCTCGCTGAGCAGGGCCTCGACCTCGCTGGCGGCATTGGCGGCAATGGTCAGGCGCGCCAGTCGCGCATAGACGCGCCCGGCACCGCTGCCCGATGGCGCGCGGTACTCCAGGTAGCCACTGAGTTCGCTCGCATCGAGATTGGCGCGCCAGAGCAGCCCATCGCGCGAGCCGCCGACCACCACGTTGTTGAACCGGCGCCCGGCCAGCGTCAGTTCACGCGCGCGCACCGCCACGCTGCCGGGCAGATAGCCCAGCGCGACCGTGCCCGATGCGCTGTCGGTCAGCGACGTGCCGGCCGCCTGCGCCAGCACCGCGTTCCAGGCGTCGAGGTCGAGCGCGGCCAGGTTGATGCTGGCCGCCACGCCGTCGTCGGGCACGGGCACGGTTTCCTGCGGCGACAGGCCGATGCCCAAACTGCCGCGCAGCACGCGCGGCTCCGGTCCCGAGAGATCGCGCACATAGGCCAGCGACGCCAGGCGTCCGATATCGAGCGTCAGCTGATCCCGCAATCGCAGCTGGCCACCCGGTACTGGCTGCATCGAATCGCGCTGCAGCGAGGTCTCCAGGCGCAGCGGCAGCACCGACTCGGCGCTCTTGCCGAAAGGCGCCGGCAGGGTCGAGCCCAGTCCCTGCAGGTTACTCGTCACCAGCAGTTCGGGTTCGCCGCGACGAAAGCCGAGAACGGCGGTGTAGGCCGCGCTGCCGCTGGCGTGCTGCGCCAAGCGCGCGACAAAACCGAGCTCGCGCGCCTGGCGCAAGCCCTCGGCCGATACCGTTCCGCTGGCGCGGATTTGCATGGCCAGGCCGCTGCGCGCAGCCGCCGCGGCCGGGACGGAGCCGCCTTCGATGCGCGCCTCGCCGCCGAGCATATTGGCTTGCCCGCCGACGATCGAAACGTCGTGTTCGGAAAAATTCACGACGCCGCGCGAGCGCAGCAGGCGCGGCGTATCGGGCGTGATCTGGACATCGTTGCCGGCCAGGGTGACGCTGCCCTGCACCAATGATTTTTCGATGCTGGCGATCGGCAGCGAGAGCTTGAGCCGGTAGTCGGCGCTGGCGCTGGCGACGGCGCGTGCGAGCGCGCGTCCGGTCATCTCCCCGAGCGGCGACCCATTGACGATGCCCAGCGCCTCGCTCAGCGGGCCACGCACCTCGGCATTGACCGCCACCACCGCGTGCTTCAAGTCCGGTATCACGGCCTCAACCTTGCCCACCTGCAAACCGCCGCTGGCACCCATCCGGGCATGCGCGCCCTTGACCTGCAGCTGCGCGCGGTCAAACACTAGCTCGCCGCTCAGCTGGGTCAGCGCCGGCCACGGCAGGGCATCCTTGGGCTGGAGCTTGCGCGGCACGTAGGCATAGGTGGCATTTTGAACATCGACCGAAATCCGGAACTCGCCGAGCTTCGGGTCGGTGAACGGCATGTCGTGCAAATCGCCCTTGACCCGGAAGCGTGCCGCGCTGGCCGAGCCGGCCTGTATCGCGTCATGCACGTAATCGCGCACCGGCTTGTGAATCAAACTCGGCAGATAGCGGTAGACCCGGGTGCCGTCGGCGCGGCTGAGCGTGGCCTGCAAGTCGAGCACGCCCGGAAAGCGGCTGCGTCCGGATGACTTGACCGGGTCGCTGGTCTCCCACTTGATCTGCGCTTCGCCCTGGGCATCGGCGTTGCTGAACTTGAGATTCGACAGCTGGACGGCGATGTGCTCGCCGCTGAGCTGCCAGCGCGCCTCGGTTGCCAGATGGTCGATTGCGATCAGGGGATCATCGAAAACGCCCGGCACCGACAAACTGCCACCGGCGATGCCGATGCTGGCGCGCCCGCTCGCCTGGTTGAAATCGAACTCGACGCGCGCGCCTCGCACGCCCGGGGAATTCGGCGTCAGGTCGAGTTGAAGCTGGCTCACCAGCCCCTTCACGTCGTACTGGGTCCAGTCCTCCAGCGGCCCCTGCCAGCTCAGCTGCAGGCGCTCGACCTGTCCCTTTGGGGCATGGGCCAGCAGTTGCGCGCGCGCCGAGGGCTCGAACGGCAGACGGTTGGCGATCTGCGACAGGGCGCCCAGATCAAGCCGGTCGGCCTTGAGTTCGCCGCGCGCCGGCATCCTGCCTTCGGAGCCGAGGTAGCTGACACTGACATTGCCGCCCGGCCAGTGCAGACCTTCGCGCGTGTCGAACTGCAGGGCCTGGGTCGAGAACTCGAAACCCGAGGCCAGTACCTTGCCGCCCAGTCGCCCGCGCACCGCAAGCAAATCCAGCGCCTGCAAGTCCTTGCCCAGCGTCACGCGCACTTCGCCCAGCGCGACATCGGCCAGCGCCCCGACGATCTGGCCCTGGCTGACATCGACCCAGGTCGTGAGCGCCCCGTTGCCCTGCTGCAGGTCGACTCCGATCGGGGCATAGCGCCGCAACTCGGCCAGATCGACGCGCCCCAACTCCGCGTAGAGCTGGCCTTTCCAGTCGCGCCACTGGCCCTTGTGCAGCGACAGCAAGGGCTGCTCGAACAGGCCGCGCATGCTAAAGCGGCTGCCCCACGCCTCGGGCGGTGTCGCATCAATGCGCATCGCATGCTGACGCCCGCGGTTACGTAGCACGATGTCGACCGCGGCCAGCGCCAGCGGCGGCGCCTCGCGCAACTCATCGGTCCACTGCACCGTGCCGTCCCGGATGACGAATTCGGTTTGCGCAAAGAACCAGTCCGCCGTGTCCGGGTCTGCTTCGCCGTTCTTCGAAAAATCGAGCCCCGCCACAAGAATCCTGCCGTTGCGGTCGCGCCGGATGTCGAGCTCCGGGCGGTCGATGTAGAGCTGCTCGAAACCCATGCGCCAGAGCGACGCCGGCGACAGCGCGGCAAGCACGCGCGGCAGGCGCAATGCGGCACGGCCCTGGCTGTCGAGCAACTGGACATCGGTCAACTCGAACGAGGGGATCATGCCGCCGGAATGGGCAGTGATGGCGCCGATATGAACCGGAACCCCTATCACCTGTGAGGCCCGCTGTTCCAGCCATGGGCGCAACTCATCGATTCGCGGCACAATGAACCAGTGCAACGCAGCCCAGGTCGCGCCAAAAAGAAACCATGCAGTCACGGTCAAAACCAGTGACCAGCGCGCCACGGTCGTCAGTGTCTTCGGCAGTGAGGTTGGGGCAGGCGTTGCGTCAATCATGGGAACCCATAGCTATGACAGGAATTATGACCGGCCCGGCCTTGTCCACGCACTCGCGCTTTTGCCAGCGCGTGCGCCGCCGCTTTGAAAGCCAGTTGCCGCTGTTGCCGCCGGGCCTGCCCGATCGGCAGACGATGGCGCAGACTTTTGCGGCGTTGCAGGGCGGCGGCAGCGATACCGCCAGCGCCCTGCGCATCACGCGCCAGTTGGTGCTCGAGCGCCTGCTCTGCCTGGATTGCGACGCGCAGGCGCCCCTGCAGCAGGTGACGCAGGCCATGACCGAGCTGGCCGAATTCACGCTGCAGCAAGCCTGCAACGACGTGCAGCAGACACTCGACCAAAGCCACGGCAGCCCCGGAACGGCCGGCGGCGCGCGCGCCCTGCTCTGGGTCATCGGCATGGGCAAGCTCGGCGCGCGCGAGCTCAATGTCTCGAGCGACATCGACCTGATCTACATCTACGACGAAGACGGCGAGACCAGCGGCGACGCGCAGGGACGCGGTCGCATCTCCAACCAAGAGTACTTCGCCAAGGCGGTGCGCGCGATCTACGCGCTGATCGGCGACACCACCGAGCACGGCTTTGTCTTTCGCGTCGACCTGGCGCTGCGTCCCAACGGCAATTCGGGGCCGCCGGCGGTATCGCTCGGCGCGCTCGAAGAGTACTTCCACGTCCAGGGCCGCGAATGGGAACGCTTTGCCTGGCTCAAGAGCCGTGTCGTAGCGCAAGTGGGCGGCAGCGACCGGCGTGCGGCGCAGCGGCTGCGCGACGTGGTGCTGCCCTTCGTGTTCCGGCGCTACCTGGACTACAGCGTGTTCGACTCGCTGCGGGTGCTGCACAGGCAGATTCGCGAGCATGCGAACAAGCGCAGCAGCGGGCGCCCGGAGCGCGCCAATGACGTCAAGCTCGGGCGCGGCGGCATCCGCGAGATCGAGTTCATCGTTCAGCTGCTGCAAGTGGTGCGCGCCGGCCAGTTCCCCGAGTTGCGCACACGCGCCACGCTCGCGGCGCTGCCGCGCCTGGCCAAGGCAGGTCTGATGCCCAAGGCCAGCGCCGAAGCGCTGGCGCAGGCCTACGACTTCCTGCGCCGGATCGAGCATCGCATCCAGTACCTCGACGATCAGCAGACCCATGTGCTGCCGACACAGGACCATGACTTGGACTGGATCGCTGCCGCCATGGGTTATACCGGCGTGCCCGCGCTGCTGCACCAGCTCAACACGCATCGCGAACTGGTGGCGCAGGAATTCGACTCGCTGCTCGGCGGCGGCGAAAAGGAATGCAAGAATTGCAATGGCGGCAAATCGAGCACCGTGGCGCCCGGCTTTGATGAATTGCTCGAATCGCTGCCCGCCGATTTCCGCGCGCGCGTCGCGCCCTGGCGCGAACACCCGCGCGTGCTGGCGCTCCGAGAGGATTCGCGCGCCCGCTTGCTGCGCTTGCTGTCGCGCACCGCGCAATGGGTCCGCGAAGGCAAGGTGACGGAAACGGCGGCCGTGCGCCTGGCCGACTGGATCGAGCCGCTGCTGCGCCGCGAAAGCTATCTGGCGCTGCTGCTGGAGCGCCCGAACGTGCACGAGCGCCTGCTCAGAATACTGGGCGCTGCGCGCTGGCCAGCGCGCTATCTGCTGCTGCATCCGGGCGTGATCGACGAGCTGGCCAACGCCGACATGCTCGACGAACGCTTTGCCGCTGCCGAATTCGAGTCCGAACTCGAGCACCGTCGCCAGTCCCTGGCCGGCACCGGCGAGGATGATGACGAGGCCCTGCTCAACCTGCTGCGCCGCGCGCACCACGCCGAGGTGTTCCGCACGCTCGCGCGCGATATCGAAGGGCGCCTGACCGTGGAGCAGGTGGCCGACGACCTGAGCTCGCTGGCCGAGGCGGTGTTGCGCGTGACGACGCGCTGGTGCTGGAGCCGCCTGGCCAGGCGCCACCGCGAGACGCCGCAATTCGCCATCATTGCCTACGGCAAGCTCGGCGGCAAGGAACTCGGCTACGGCAGCGACCTGGACATCGTCTTCGTCTACGAGGACGAGGACGAACGCGCCGCCGAGATCTATGCCGCCCTGGTGCGCAAGCTGATCAACTGGCTCACGGTCAAGACCGGTGAAGGCGATCTCTACGAGATCGACACCGACCTGCGCCCGAACGGCAATTCCGGGCTGCTGGTCACCACCTTTGACGCCTACGCCAACTACCAGCAGCAGCGCGGCAGCAATACCGCCTGGACCTGGGAACACCAGGCCATGACGCGCGCGCGCTTCGTGCTCGGCGACGAGGCGCTGCGCCAGCGCTTCGATGCCATCCGCAAAGCCGTCATCACCGCGCCGCGCCACGCGCAGGACCTCAAGCAGGAAATCATCAGCATGCGCAACCGCGTGCGCGGTGCGCATCCGGTGCGCGGCGAGCACTTCGACGTCAAGCACAGCCCGGGCGGCATGATCGACGTCGAGTTCGTCATGCAGTACCTCGTGCTGTGCAACGCCAGCGCGCACGATGAATTGACGGCCAACACCGGCAACATCGCGCTGCTGGAGACGGCCGAGATCATCGGCCTGCTGCCGCACGGCGTCGGCCACGCCGCCGCCAGCGCCTATCGCGAACTGCGCCGCGTGCAGCACCGCGCGCGCCTGAACGAAGAGCCGACCCATGTTGATCTGTCCGAGCTCACCGGGCAGCGCGACGCGGTGCTGGCCTTGTGGAATGCCGTGCTGGGCAGCGACACCTGACCCGCATACGTCATGGCGGACTTGATCCGAGGACGGGATGACAACCACTGCCTGTCATTGCGGGCCACGACCCGCAATCCATGGCCCGCATGGCACTGAATCCCGGATCAGGTCCGGGACGACAAGACTTCAGGACCGGATGACAGCCACTGCACCAGCTGGCGTGTCACCTCGGCGCTGCCGAGCAACGCGATATGGCCGGTGCGGTAGACGATCAGTTGCGCGGACTTGGCAAAGACCAGCGTGCGCCGCGCATCGTCATGCTGACCCAGGGCGCTGTGCAGCGGCACCAGACCGTCGCCCAGCAGGCGATCGGCCAGCAGGCTGCGCTTGGCTGCCGTGGTTGCGGCCACCGCGTAGCAGGCCACGCCGGCAGGCAGCGGCAGCGGCGCGCGGCTGTCGGGTTGGCGACGAAAGCGCTCATGGCCTTGCCAGTCGGCATCGAGCACGTGGCCGTAGCGCAGATCGGTGACGCCCGCGCTGCGCAACTGCGCGAGCCGCGTGAACGGCACCGAGTACGGCGTGCTGCCCAGAATCACATCGACCCAGTTGCCCGCACGCTCGAGCGGTGCGCCATGGTGAGGCGTACCGAGGAAAACGATGTGTTTGAGAACGTCGGGCCAGCGCAATTCAGCCTGCCTGGCGTAGTGCCAGGCGCTGCGTATCAGCAGGCCGCCCATGCTGTGCCCCAGCACGGTGATCTCCTGCAAGGGCACCGGCCAGTGCGTCAGCAACTGTTCCAGTTGCGCCGCCAGTTCATGGCCGTTTTGCGAGACGTGCAGGCCCGAGTTGTAGCGCAGGTAGACCGGCGTGTAGCCGAGTGCAGCTAGGGCTTCTGCATGACCGTGCGCGGGCCACTGCAGCTCGTTCATGCAAAGGCCGTGGATCAGCAGCAGCAGCTTGCCGCCCGCCTCCGGCATGGCCGGCAGCGCCTTCCAGTCCAGCGCCCGGCCCTGGTAGCGCAGCGTCATCGGCGTGGCCAGCGGGTTGGCACTCGCGCGCAGCCGGTCGCCCATGACGCCGTTGAGCGCGGCCAGCACGGCTTCGCGCTGCGGCGAGCCGGGCGCGGCCTCATCGGCCATTTCGAGCACCGGCGCCAGCCGGGTCAGCAGCGTCTCGAGTCCATTGCCAACGAGTTGCGCGATGCCGCGCACGCTCTGATAGACGAGCCGCGTCAGGCCGCGTGTCTGTCCCGCCTGCTTGCCGCCGGGCACGCCCATGGCGCCCCATACCGACTGGTGCACGCCTTCGGCGATGTGGGCGACCGCCGTCGTGGCCTGTGTCGCCAGCTGCGCCACGCCGCGCAGGTCGGAAGCGCGCCAGTGGCCCGAAGGTTTCGGCTTGGTCATGCCGTTCAGCGCGGCAGCGACTCGATCTCCCGGGTCCAGCGTTCCAGCAGGCGCTTGCGTTCAGCCGCCTTGCCGTACTTCTCGAAGTCGTACTTGATCAGACGCACGTTGTCGAGCAGCGGGATGCGCGGATCGAGCTTGAAGGTCTTGTTGGCCGGCACCTGCAGGCTGTTGACCTGAGCGCCGATGGCCTGCCCCTGCGGGCTCATGAGCCAGTCGTAGTAGCGCTTGGCGGCTTCCTTGTTGCGCTGGCCCTTGACCATGGCAATGCCGCCGACTTCGTAGCTAGTTCCCTCGCACGGCGCCGTGGTCTTGACCGGGTACTTGTTGTGGCGCCAGCCGTCGAAGCCGAAGATGAAGCTCACGCCGATCGCCACTTCGCCCTTTGCCACGTTGGGCGCCTGCGCCTGGCCGCTGCGCGTGTAGTTGCTGATGTTCCTGTGCAGCTTCTTCATGTAGTCGAAGGCCGGCTCCTCACCCATCAGCTGCACCAATCCGGCCAGGATGGTGTAGGCCGTGCCGCTGGAGGCCGGGTGCGAGATCTCGATGTCGCCCTTGTATTCGGGCTTGATCAGATCGGCCCAGCACTTGGGCTCGGGCAGGTTCTTCTTCTTCAGCAGTTCGGTGTTCCAACCAAAGCCGATGGCCGAGGTGTAGAAGCCGCCGACCATGTTCTGCGTCATCGCGTACTGGCGCACGCTCCAGCTCTGCAGGTCGTTGATGTAGTCCGGACGATAGGCTTGCAGCAGGCCGAGTTCAGCCGCCTGCAGGAACGGGTCGCCCGTGCCGCCCCACCAGATGTCGGTCTTGGGATTGGCCGCTTCCGCACGCAACTGCGCGGCCGCCTCGCCGGTGGCCTTGTGCGACTGCAGCACCTTGATGCCGGTGGCGCGCGTGAACTCCTGCGCGGCGCGCTCGCACCAGGGCTGGTCGGTGCTGCAAATGGCGTTGACTGTGCCGCCGTCCTGCCCCTGTGCCGCGCACGCCGCGAGCAGCGCCAGCAGCGGGACAAATTTGGAAACCTTGATCTTCATGCTATTCCCCCAAAGTAACGATGTGTCCATTCACACTTTGAACATCCGACAAACGGTTGAGGACAGAGCTGTCTCGCTTCGCGTAGCTGCGGTCTGTCCCGCAACGGATCAAAAATGCTCATGCGGCGCCAGGTAGCGCCATTGGCCGAGCGGCAGATTGCCCAGCATCACGTTGCCGATGCGCACGCGCTTGAGGCCCACGACCTTGAGGCCGACGAGTTCGCACATGCGCCGGATCTGACGCTTCTTGCCTTCGGTCAGCACGACGCGCAATTGCTCGGGGTTCTGCCAGCTGACCTTGGCGGGCTTTAGCGTCTGCCCGTCCAGGCTCAGGCCGTGGCGCAGGCGCGCGAGGCCTTCGGCCGGGAAGATGGCCTGCACATTGGTGCTGACCGGGTCGCCGTCATTGATCTGCAGCAGGCGGTCCGGCTGCCCATCGGGATCGGTAAACCCGGTGTAACTCACGCGCACCAGGTATTCCTTTTCCATCACCGCGTCCTCGCCGATCAGCTGGCGCGCGACGCGCCCATCCTGCGTCAGCACCAAGAGGCCAATCGAGTCGATGTCAAGGCGCCCGGCCGGCACCAGACTTTGCAGCTGCTTGGGGTGGAAGAAGAAACGCGCGTTGTCCTCGGCCCAGCGGTTTTGCGGCTGGATCAGCGTGATGGCGGGCTGATGCCCGTCCTCGGCCTGGCCGCTGACGATGCCCATCGGCTTGTTGAGCAGGATCGTCACCTGGTTCGCCTGCTGCCCCTGCGCCTGCTTGGCGATCTCGATACGCACGTCGGGCGTCACCTGCATGCCCATGGTGGCGACCTCGCCATTGACCTTGACCCAGCCGCGGCCGATCCAGTCGTCAGCTTCGCGCCGCGAGGCCAGGCCGAGCTCGGCCATGCGCTTGTTCAGTCGCAACGTGCCGCTGCTGTTGACCGCTGCCGCAGCAGCAGGCGCGCGCCCCGGTGGCGGTGCGGCGCGGCGAAAGGCGGGGGGCTTGCCGGCGTCGCTCATGATGCGGCCCGCAACTGGTCGACGACCGCCAGGATCGGCAGCAGCACGCTGGCACCGAGCTTCTTCGCGCGCTCTCCGCTCCAGCCGGTCAGCGCGTCGGGCAGATCGGCGTTGTCCTTGAACGGCATCTCGATGGTGAACGCCAGGCAATCAAAGTTCTGCGCCACCCAGCTTGTGGCCAGCGTCGGATTCGACTGTCCCGGCTCGATGCGCGCGTAACCGCGTGCCGTCTGAAAATCCGGGTAGGTAGCGACCCAGGCCGACTTGAAAGCATTCTCCAGCGCCTCGATACGCGGCGTGTAGCCCGGGTTGCCTTCGCTGCCGACGCAGAAGTTGTAGGGCAGAACCTCGTCGCCGTGCGCGTCGAGGTTCAGGTCAACACCGACGTCAAGCATCTTCTGGCGCACCAGGAAGACCTCGGGCGAGCGCTCCAGGCTCGGCGCCTGCCACTCGCGGTTCAGGTTCGCGCCGCCGGCGTTGGTGCGCAGGTTGCCGCGCGCCGCACCGTCCGGGTTCATGTTGGGCACGACGTGAAAGACGCAGCGCGACAGCAGCACGCGCGAGACCGGGTCGTCGTCGGCGAGCAAACGCTCCAGAAAGCCTTCGACAAACCACTCGGCCATGGCCTCGCCCGGATGCTGGCGCGCGATCAGCCAGACCTTGCTGCGTTGTTCAACGGGCATCTCGCCGTCGGGTGCCGTGATGCGCAGCAGCGTCATGTCGCGGCCGTCGAGCGTCTGGCCCAGGTGCTGCACGTCCACGCTGTCGGAGGCGCCGGCCGAGCCGATCAGATCCAGATGGCGCTCGTGCGAATAAGGCTCGAAATAGGCGAAGTAGATGCTGTTGGTCTCGGCTGCGAGTTCGGCCGTCATGACCTGGCCGTCGAACTGCGTCGGAATGCGAAACCAGTTCTGGCGGTCGTAGCTGGCGACCACGCGGTAATCGACCCAGCCCTTGGCATAGGCGCATTGGCCCGCGTTGAGAAAACGCAGCCGGACCGCCTGGCCGGCGGCACCCTGCAGGCAGAAATGAAACCACTGGGCAAAACCGCTGGCGTTGTCAGGACGGATGTTGAGCTGGATGTCGCCCGGGTCAACCAGGCTCAGGACCTCGATGGCGCCCGAATCAAAGGCGGTAGAAATATGGAGTGCGGTCATGCGGTCTGCCTGTCTGGGAATGCCGTGCGGTGCGGCTGATCAGGCGATTGTAGAAGTCCCGCTGCCGGCCCGCGCAGGAGGCCGGCCCGCGCCGGACTCAGGACGCGTTCCAGATATCGAGCTGCGAATAGAGATGCGCGAATTCCTTGTTGTGCTTCTCTGCCATGGCATGCAGCGCCATCAGCGTCTCGAACGGAAAGCCGTGGCGATTGCCGCCGCGGTTGTCGTGCAGCAGGCCTTTCAGATAGGGGTTGAATTGCGCGGTGCCCCAGATCGCACTGATCTGGTCCGCGATTCTGGGAAACGATGCATTGAGCAATTTGAAGTCATCCGTGCCGGTGATCGGCGGCAGCAGCGCGCTGAACTCGACGTCGTGCAGGTCCGAGAGCCGGCGCAAGGCTTGCAGAACCGGCTCGGGAAAGCCGCCTCGGGCGCCGCCTTTTGCATCGTAGAGCAGCTCATTGATGAAGGTCTTGAATCCGCGCGTTCCCCACAGCTCGGCGATGTTGACGCCGAACATCGGAAACGATGCCTTGATGATTTCGAAATCCGGATTGGCGCTCAGCATAAATCCCCCGTGTGCAATGGCTCCTGCAGGATGCCGTCCATGCCGCGTCACCGCGACTTGGACTGCCCGGGCTAACGATAGCAGGGATTTTGCTTTATTGCAGCCAACCTACTTGCCGATAGGCAGCGCCGGAATGGCACCGGTGAAGATGTAGGCCTGCAGCATGGCGATGACACCGACCACGGCAGCGCCGGCAATCGAATGCCAGAACACGGTGCGGAAGATCGGCCCCAGGGCATGGGCGCGCTCCTTCGGATCTTCATAGCAGGCCGCGCAGGCCACCATGATGGACTGCGCATCGATCATCTTGCCCATGACGCCGCCGGTGGAGTTGGTCGCCACCACGAGCACTTCGTTCAGGTGCAGCTGCTGCGCCGTGATGCGCTGCAGGCTGCCGAACAAGGCGTTGGACGCCGTGTCGGAACCGGTCAGGAAAACGCCGAGCCAGCCCAGATAGGCGGCGAAGAACGGGTACCACGGACCGGCGCTGGTGAAGGCCAGGCCCAGCACCGCGTCGGTGCCCGAATAGCGGGTCAGGAAGCCCAAACCCAGCACCAGCGTGATGACGATCACCGGCGTCTTCATGCGCCGCCCCGTGGCGACAATCGATTCCCGCCACTGCTTTCCAGTGAGCCCCAGCACCAGACCGGACAGCACGGCCGCCACGAACACGCCGGTGCCGGCGGCGGAGAGCCAGTTGATGGCAAAGCGCGCCCCTTCCGGCTTGGCGTTGGCCAGCACAACCGGCGGCACGCGCTGCACCATGTTGTGCAAGGCCGGCATGTCCCAGACCGGCAGCGACAAGGTGCCGCTGAAGGCCGAACCCAGCAGTTCGGTCTTGAAGGCAATGCCGGAGAACAGGCCGTTCAGATAGGTCTTCCAGGCCGGCATGCCCCAGACGGCGCAGCAGGCAATCAGGATGACCCAGGGCATCCATGCGTGCACGGTCTCGCCGACGCTGTACGGATATTTCCAGTCGCTCTTGTCCGTCGTTGCCGAGGCGGTCGATTGACCGGAGGCTGCCAGCGCCTCGCGCTCGGAGCGCAACAGGAAGCGCGTCTTGGGGTGCCAGACAAAGCGCAGGAACAAGGCGGTGCAGATGACAGAGAACACGCCTGAGACCACGTCCGTCATCAGGTGCAACTCGCTGCTGCTGGAAGCGTAGTACTGCATCGCGGCAAAGGACACACCCGCGCACAGCGTCGCGGGCCAGACCTCGAACACCTCTTTCCAGGTGCCGCCTTCCATCTTGACAAATACCGCAACCAGCCAGAACGGAACCAGCATCGAAATCCATGGCAACTGGTGCCCGGCCATGGTCGAGAGCGTGAGCTGATCGAGTCCGCTGACGGCTCCCAGGGTCACGATCGGCGTGCCGATCGCGCCCCACGCCACCGGCGCCGTGTTGGCCAGCAAATTGAGCACGGCCGACTGGAACGGCTTGAAGCCCAGGCCCACCATCACCGCGCCAGCGATGGCCACCGGTGTGCCAAAGCCCGAGGTGCCCTCGATGATGGCGCCAAATGAGAAGGCGATCAGCACACATTGCAGGCGCCGGTCGAAGGAGACGTGGACGATGGACTCCTTGACGATTTCGAACTTGCCGGCGGTCAGCGTCATCGTGTAGAGCAGCATCGCCGCCAGCACGATCCAGATGATGCCTAGAAAACCCGACAGCGAACCATATGCAAAAGCCGACAGCGCCGAAGCCACCGGCATCCGGAATACCAGACACGAGACGACGAACGCGGCGAAGACACCGCACAGGGCGGCGTAGGGCGCCGAGATGCCGAGGTGACGCACCCCGTCCTGATCCCGATGCGGGTGCAAGGCGATGAAGTAGAGCAGCACGCCGATCGGCACCGCCGCCACGATGGTCGAAAGGACCGCGCTCCCCATCGGATCGTAGGTCTGATAGTACATACACCGTCTCCTTGTAGAAGTTGTTTAGCCGAGCAAGTTCTCTCTCACGAAACCAGTCAGGAAATCTTCGTCACCACCAGGGATTCCGGCATCATGACGCAACTTTACAAAAAGCGCAAGCAAGGGAAAACCAGAGGTCTGCCGGGCCAGGTATGGCCGACAGACGTCGATCCGGGTCTACTCGGAACTCTGTTGCAGCGCCCACATCTGGGCATAGCGCCCATTGGCCGAGAGCAGTTGCGCGTGCGAGCCGCGTTCGATGATGCGGCCCGCTTCCATCACCAGGATTTCATGCGCGTCGACCACAGTCGAGAGCCGGTGCGCAATCACCA
Source organism: uncultured beta proteobacterium (assembly GCA_903828665.1). GTDB lineage: Bacteria > Pseudomonadota > Gammaproteobacteria > Burkholderiales > Burkholderiaceae_C > Rhodoferax. The sequence continues at coordinate 20,605 of CAIKMZ010000007.1, read as the reverse complement.
GCGTGGTCTTGTTCTTGGCCACGTTCTGCAGTTCGGCCTGGATCGCGCGCTCGTTGGCGCTGTCCAGGGCCGAGGTCGCCTCGTCGAAGATCAGCACCGCGGGGTTCTTCAGCAGGGTGCGGGCGATCGCCACCCGCTGCTTCTCGCCGCCCGAGAGCTTCAGGCCACGCTCGCCGACCATGGTGTCGTAGCCCTTGGGCGTGGCGGCGATGAAGCTGTGGATGTGCGCCGAACGCGCGGCCTCCTCGACCTGCGCATGCGTGGCGCCGGGCTGGCCGTAGGCGATGTTGTATTCCACCGTGTCATTGAACAGCACCGTGTCCTGCGGCACGATGCCGATGGCCTGGCGCACGCTGGCCTGCGTCACCTGCTTGATGTCCTGCCCGGCGATCAGGATCTGGCCGCTCTGCACGTCGTAGAAGCGAAACAGCAGGCGCGCCAGCGTCGATTTGCCGGAACCCGAAGGACCGACCACGGCCACCGTCTTGCCGGCCGGTATCTCGAAGCTGATGTCGTGCAGGATCGGGCGCGCCGGATCATAGGCAAAGTTGACATGCCGGAAAGCCACGCTCGCGCCGTCGACCTGCAGCGGCCTGGCGCCGGGCACATCGGCGATCTCGCGCTCGCGCTCCATCAGCGTGAACATCTTCTCCAGGTCCGTCAGGCTCTGCTTGATCTCGCGGTACAGCACGCCGAGGAAGCCCAGCGGAATGTAGAGCTGGATCATGAAGGCGTTGACCATCACCAGGTCGCCCAGCGTCATGCGGCCGTCGACCACGCCCTGCGTGGCGCGCCACAGCATGGTGACCAGTCCGCTGGCGATGATCAGCTGCTGGCCGGTGTTGAGCAGGCTCAGCGTGGTCTGGCTCTTGACCGCGGCGCGGCGGTACTTTTCGAGGTTCTCGTCGTAGCGGCGCGCCTCGAAATCCTCGTTGTTGAAGTACTTGACCGTCTCGTAGTTCAGCAGCGAATCGATGGCGCGGCTGTGCGCCTTGGAATCGAGCTCGTTCATCTCGCGGCGAAAATGCGTGCGCCACTCGGTCACCACAACGGTGAACGAGATGTAGACCACCAGCGCGACGATGGTGATGCCGGCAAACCAGGCGTCGAACTTGACCGCCAGGTAGGTCAGCACCATGGCGACTTCGATCAGCGTCGGAAAGATACTGTAGAGCGAATACGAGATCAGCGAATTGACGGCGCGTGTGCCGCGCTCGATGTCGCGCGTCATGCCGCCGGTCTGGCGTTCCAGGTGAAAGCGCAGGCTCAGGGCGTGCAGATGGCGGAACACCTGCAGCGAGATCGTGCGCGATGCGCCTTCCGTGGCCTTGGCAAAGATGAGCTCGCGCAGCTCGGCAAACAAGGTGGTGGACAGGCGCAGCAGGCCGTAGCCGAACAGCAGAGCCACCGGCACCACCAGCAGCGCGCTGGCGCCGACGCCGCCCTTCGGGTTCATGGTGTCGACCAGTTGCTTGAGCAGCACCGGCACGCCGACATTGGCCATCTTGGCGCCGACCATGAAGGCCAGCGCCGCCATGACACGCCACTTATATTGCCAGAGGTAGGGAAACAGGCGCTGCAGCGTGGCCCAGTCCGAGCGCGTGGCAACAGGCAAGGCGGCAGCTTTGGCACCTTCTCGTATGGGGCTGTGTTCGCCTGATCGGCGCATAGGGGACAATCCTGTCATCAAGTTCTTTGCGGGACAGGCTGCCGCTGCGCGAAGCGCAGCCAGCTCTGTCCTCAACATTTCGAGGATTGTCCCCCATGTCTGCGAACACCAACCCGATGGCGGTCCAATTGCCCACCGACGAGGAACTGGTCCTCAAGGTCATTCCGATGCCGGCCGACTCCAACGCCAATGGCGACATCTTCGGCGGCTGGGTCATGGCGCAGGTCGATCTGGCCGGCTCCGTGATCCCGGCGCGTTACGCGCAGGGCCGCATGGCGACAGTGGCGGTCAATGAATTCATCTTCAAGCAGCCGGTGCGCGTCGGCGACATCCTGACCTTCTTCTCCAAGCTGGTGCGCATCGGGCGCACCTCGATCACGGTCAAGGTCGAGGTCTATGCCGAGCGTTTCAGCGCGCAGGGAAAGTACATGAAGGTGACCGAGGCCTCGCTCACCTTCGTCGCAATCGACGATCAGGGCCGCCCGCGGCCAATACCGGCCCTGCCACCGGGATAATGGGCAAGCGCCTCCCGCCCCTGCTGCTGCCCCTAATTCTGGTCACTTTGACGGGCCACATGGCGCTGTCGGGCGGGCGCGTGGCGGGCTCGCTCTATGCCCTGCGCGCCGGCTCACCCGAACTGGTGGTGGGGCTCTTTATGGCCATGTTCTCGATCCTGCCGACGCTGGCCGCCATGTCGATAGGCCGCTGGGTCGACCGCATGGGCGCGCTGCCGGTGCTGCGCTTTGGCGTGCTCGCGGTGCTGGTCGGCGCCGTGGTGCCGGTGCTGTGGCTCAGCGTGCCGGCGCTGTTCGTGATGGCCGTGCTGGTGGGCTTTGGGTTCAACGCCATGTCGGTCGCCGGCCAGCACAGCGTGGGCGCCATGGCGCACGGCAAGACGGCTGAGCAGCGGCTGCGCAACTTCGGCTGGTACGCGCTCGGGCATTCGGCCTCCAGCGCGCTCGGTCCGTTCATCTCGGGCCTGCTGATCGACCATGCGGGCTTTCGCATGGCCTTTGCCACCATGGCGGTATTCACCTGCATGGCATGCTGGCTTGTGTTCAGGAAACTGACCGCATTGCCGGCCGCCCGAGTTGCAACAGCGGCGCAGGCGGATGCCAAGCCACCGGCCTGGCACGACCTGCTGGCCGCACCGGAATTGCGCCGCATCTACTACGTTAGCCTGGCGCTGTCGTGCTGCTGGGACTTGTTCATCGTGATGCTGCCGGTGCTGGGCACGCGCCTGGGCTTTTCAGCCTCCATCATCGGCACGGTGTTCTCGCTGTTTGCAGTGGGGACCTTCGTCAGCCGCGCCCTGATGCCCTGGCTCTCGACGCGACTGCACGAGTGGCAAATCATGCGCGCCGCAATGGCCATGATGGCGCTGGTGCTGGCGGCCCTGCCGTGGGCCTCTGCCGCAGCGGTCTTCATGCTGCTGGGCTTCGTATTCGGCGCCTCGATCGGTTTTAGCCAGCCCAACATGCTGTCGCTGTTACACGCCGCCACACCCGGTGGGCGCGGCGGCGAGGCGCTCGGCCTGCGCGCCCTTATCGGCAATGCGTCGTCGGTGCTGGTGCCAGTGTCCTTCGGCCTGGCGGTCGCGCCACTCGGCATCGCACCGCTGCTATGGGCCGGAGCGGCCTTGATCAGCAGCGCCCTGCCCGCCGCGCACCGGGGCGTGCGGCAACATCGACGCTGACGCCAGCAGGCGCGGCAAGACAAGCCCGGCGGCACCGCGCAGCGACCAGGTGCAGTCGTCATCAAGTGCGGTTGCCGTCGGGTTGACCTGAACCACCCGCGCGCCCGATTGCCTTGCCAGCGCGGGAATGCGCGCGGCCGGCTGCACCAGGCCCGAGGTGCCGATGGCCAACAGCAGATCGCAGGCTCTGGCCGCGGCAAACGCGCCAGCCAGCACATCCTCGGGCAGGCTTTCCCCGAACCAGACGACACCAGGGCGGATCAAGCCACCGCATCGCGCGCACAGCGGCGGGCGCAGGCGGCGCCCGCCTTCAGGCTCATCCGGGATGCCCGGCGCAAAGAGATGGGTCGCCCCGCAAGCGCTGCAGCGCGCCGAGTGCAGGCTGCCATGCAGATGCAGCGCGCCGATGCTGCCGGCGCGCTCGTGCAGGTCGTCCACGTTTTGCGTGACGACCGTGAGCTGCGTCACATGCCGCGCCAGCTCGACGATGGCAAGGTGCGCCGGATTGGGCTGCGTGCGCCGCACCAGCATGCGCCGCCATTCATACCAGCCCCATACCAGTTCCGGGTCGCGTGCAAAAGCCTCCGGTGTGGCCAGGTCTTCGGCGTCAAAGCGCTCCCACAATCCGGTGAGCGCATCGCGAAACGTCGGTATGCCGCTCTCCGCGGACACGCCGGCGCCCGTGAAGACGACGATGCGCTGCGCATGCTGCAGCGCGGCTGTCAGCTCCGGCGGGATCGCCTCAGCACGGTTCCTGCTCATTCCATCCACGCTAGAACTTGCCGTGGCGGCCGCTGCCGGCGGCAAAGCGCAGCGCGCCCTGCAGTCCGTCCTCGATGCACTGCTTGCCGCGCTGCCACTCCTGATGCAAGGCCTGCGGCAGCGGCAAATCCCACTGCGCATAGGCGCTCAGGCGATCGGCCCGCATCGTCGCCTGCGGAAACTCGCACAGTTGCTGCGCCAGCGCCAGCGCTGCGATCAAGGCCTGCCCGCTGGTCACGACGCGATTGCACAAACCCATCTGCAGGGCCTCCGCCGCTTCCACCTTGCGCCCGGTGAGGATCAGGTCCAGCGCACGACCCATGCCGATCAGCCGCGGCAGGCGCACCGTGCCGCCGTCGATCAGTGGCACGCCGAAGCGCCTGCAGAACACGCCGAAGTAGGCGTCCTCGTCCATCACACGCATGTCGCACCACAGCGCCAGTTCCATGCCACCGGCCACGGCCGCGCCGCTGACGGCTGCGATCACCGGCTTGGACAACAGCAGACGCGACGGTCCCATCGGACCGAGCGGGCCGGGCGCTTCGCAGTCCTGCGGCGAAAACTCGAGTCCGCTCAGCGGGTCTTGCGCACCCGTGCCACCCGACCCCGCCAATGCGGCGCCGGCGAGCAAGTCCCAGCCGGCGCAAAAGTGACCGTGCGCGCCATGGAACACGGCGACACGCGCCGCATCATCGGCCTCGAACGCGAGAAACGCCGCGTACAGCGCGCGCGCCGTGGCGGCATCGACCGCGTTACGCACATCAGGGCGCTCCAGTTTGACAACGGTGACCGCACCGTGCCGTGAAATATCAACAGGGTTATTCATGGACCCCATGATGCCGGCTTTTCCCACGCACGCAAACCGACGGGCATCGGTAAGAACCCTTTGGTGAAAACCCTCGCGGCCTTTGCCGGGATTGCCGCTATAACCGAAAGGCCAAATCATGGGAGACCCATTGCAGCTTCTTCAACTGCTCATCAGCGGAATCGCGCAAGGCTGCATCTACGGACTAATCGCGCTGGGCTTTGTGCTGATCTACAAGGCCACCGAGACCGTCAGCTTCGCACAGGGCGAGCTTATGATGCTGGGCGCCTTCGGCGGCCTGGCGGCCATGACGTTTTTCGGATTCCCCTACTGGCTGTCGGTGCTCTCCACGCTGGCGGGCATGGCCTTGTTCGGTATGCTACTCGAGCGCCTCGTGATCCGCCCGATCCTGGGACAGCCGGCGTTCTCCGTGGTCATGCTCACCATCGGTATCGGCTACATGCTGCGCGGCCTGATCACCATGATTCCCGGCATCGGCACCGAGACCCACACGCTGCCAGTGCCCTACAAGGACCAAATCTGGAAGCTCGCCGGTCTGGTGCTCAACGTCGAGCAAATGGTCGTGATCGCCGTCACATCGATCCTGTGCGCCCTGCTCTACCTGCTGTTTCGCTACAGCAAGCTCGGCATTGCCATGCAAGCGGCGTCGCAAAACCAGTTGGCCGCGTACTACATGGGCATTCCGGTGCGCCAACTCAACGGCGTGGCCTGGGGACTGGCCTCGGCCGTGGCGGCCGTGGCCGGGCTGCTGCTGGCGCCGATCACCTTCGTGCATGCCAACATGGGCTTCATCGGCCTCAAGGCCATGCCCGCTGCCGTGGTCGGCGGCTTTGGCAGCCTGCCCGGCGCCATTGTCGGCGGTCTGCTGATCGGCATCGTGGAGTCGCTCTCGGGCTTCTACCTGCCCGACGGCTTCAAGGACACCGCCGCCTACGTCGTGGTGCTGATCATGCTGGTGGTCAAACCGAACGGCCTGTTCGGCGAAAAGCTCCGCAAGAAGGTCTGATCACGATGCGCTTCATTTTCAAGACCGACTACGAACAGGACATCAAGCTGGCCCGGCACGGCGGCCATGTGTTCTGGTACGGCGCACTGCTGCTGGCGCTGCTGGCAGCGCCCTGGCTGGTGCCCGAGTACTGGCTGGCGCAGCTGACCTTCGTGCTGATCTACGCGATTGCCGGGCTCGGCCTGATGCTGCTGGCCGGCTACACCGGCCTGTTCTCGCTTGGGCACGCCGCCTTCCTCGGCGTTGGAGCCTACACGCAGGCGGTGCTGACCAATGCCGGACTGCCCTTTCCTCTGGCACTGGTGTGCGCGGCCGGCCTGTCGGCGGCGGTCGGCGTGGTGGTGGGCCTGCCGGCGCTGCGCGTCAAGGGCATCTACCTGGGAATGGCAACTCTGTCCTTCGGCTTCATCGTCGAGGAAGTGCTGGCGCGCTGGGAATCGGTCACCGGCGGCAACGCGGGCATCCACATCAAGAAGCCCGACTTCTTCGGCTGGACGCTGGACTCCGGCGAGGCCTTCTACTTTCTCTGCCTGCTGCTCACCGTTCTGGCGACGCTGGGCATCCTGAACCTGCTGCGCGCGCCGACCGGCCGCGCCTTTGTCGCGATACGCGACTCGGAGATTTCAGCGCAGAGCATGGGCATCCACCTGGCGCGCTACAAGACGCTCTCGTTTGCCTGGTCGGCGGCGCTGGCCGGCGTGGCCGGCGCGCTGTACGCGCACAAGCTACAGTTCATCTCGCCAGATCAGTTCGACATCCTGCAATCGATCGACCTGCTGCTGATGATCGTGATCGGCGGCGTCGGCTCGGTGCACGGCGCCTTTCTGGGCGCCATCTTCCTGATCAGCATGCCGCAGCTCATTGCCATGGTGAAGGACTACCTGCCACCCAGCGTCGGTCAGGCGCCGGGCCTGCAGGGCTTCGTCTACGGCGCGGTGCTCGTGGCCTTCGTGCTGTTCGAACCGCAGGGCTTGTACGGCCGCTGGCTCAAGATCCGCACCTACCTGCAGATGTTTCCTTTCTACCGCAAGGGCATGTTCAAGCGGCAGAAATCATTCCAAAAATCCGATCGGCTGAAATGACCTCCACGCTTCTATCAGCCAAGAACCTGAGCGTGCGCTTCGGCGGCCTGCTGGCCGTGAACGACGTCAGCTTCGATGTGCGACAGAGCGAGGTCTTCACGCTGATCGGGCCCAATGGCGCTGGCAAGACGACCGTCTTCAATCTGATCAGCCGCCTCTACACGCCCACCAGCGGCACGATCGACTACCTGGGTCCGCAGGGTATGCTGTGCCTAACCGAACAGGCGCCGCAGGATGTGGCCGGCCTGGGCATCGCGCGCACCTTCCAGAACATCGAGCTGTTCGAACACGCCACCGTGCTGCACAACCTGCTGATCGGCTGCCACACGCAGCGCAAAACCGGCTTCTGGCAGGACCTGCTCTTCACGCGCAAGACGCGCGCGGCCGAACTCAGGGCGCGCGAGAAGGCTGAGGAAGTGATCGAGTTCCTCGACCTGCAGCACCATCGCGATGCGCTGGTGGCCGGCCTGCCCTACGGCGTGCGCAAGGTAGTTGAGATGGCGCGCGCGCTGTGCACGGAACCCAAGCTGCTGCTGCTCGACGAGCCCTCCAGCGGCCTGAACGTCGAGGAGACCGAGGACATGGCGTTCTGGATCGCCGACATCAAGAACGACCTGGGCATCACGGTGCTGATGGTGGAGCACGACATGACGCTGGTCTCCAAGGTGTCGGACCGCGTGCTCGCGATGAGCGAGGGCCGGGTGCTCGCGACCGGCACGCCGCGCGAGGTGCAAAGCGATCCGGGCGTGATCGAAGCCTATCTGGGTTCCATCGAGGACGTCTCCAGCCTGCACCGGCCTGCGTCCGGCCAGGGAGCAAGGCCATGAGCAGCAGCGCACCCGCCATCAGTGACGCACCGGTGCTGCGACTGCTCAACGTCGAGAGCGCCTACGGCCCGATCAAGGCGATCCGGGGGGTGAGCCTGCAGGTGCGCCGGGGCGAAATCGCCACCGTGCTGGGCTCCAACGGCGCGGGCAAGACGACCATTCTGAAGACTATCTCCGGAATCATCGACCCGCGCAAGGGCTCGATCGAGTTCAAGGGCAACGACATCACGGCTCAGGACCCGACCGCCATCGTGCAGCAGGGCCTGAGCCATGTGCCGGAGGGGCGCGAAGTGTTCCCGCTGCTGAGCGTGCGCGAGAACCTGCTGATGGGCGCCTACACGCGCAAGGACCGCGACGGAGTGGCGCGCGACATCGAGACCGTGTTCGCCTACTTCCCGATTCTGCGCGAGCGCAGCGCGCAGGATGCCGGCCTGCTTTCGGGCGGCCAGCAGCAGATGCTGGCGATCTCGCGCGCGCTGATGGCCGACCCCAACCTGATGCTGCTTGATGAGCCAAGCCTGGGACTGTCGCCCAAACTGACCAAGGAGATCTTCGAGATCGTCGTGCGCATCAACCGCGAGCGCGGCACCACCATCCTGCTGGTAGAGCAGAACGCGAACATGGCGCTCAACGCCTCCGACTATGGCTACGTCCTCGAGAACGGCCGTATCGTGATGGAAGACACCTGCGCCCACCTGCGCGAGAAGGACGACATCAAGGAGTTCTACCTCGGCCTGCGCGACGACGGCGTGCGCGGCGAGCGGCGCTGGAAAAAGAAGAAGACCTGGAGATAACCGGCATGACGCAACTCTGGGACCTCAGCCATATCAAGCCCAACAGCGACATCGTGTTGCCGGGAGAAACCATTCCCGCGCTGTTCTGGAACGCGGTGGCGCAACGCGGCCCTGCGACCTGGCTGCGCCAGAAGCACCTGGGCCTGTGGCGCGCCTGGAGTTGGAACCAGTGCGCCGAGGCGGTGCGCGAGATCGGCGGCGGCCTGCTGAGCTTGGGCTTCGCGCACGGCGAATGCGCCTCCATCCTCGCCAACACGGTGGTCGAATGGGTCTGGGCCGATCTGGCCGTGCTGTCCTGCGGCGGCGTCTCCAACGGCATCTACCCGACCGACGCCGCGTCGCAGGTGCATTACCTGTGCGAAGACTCGCGCACCCGCATCCTGTTCGTGGAGGACGACGAGCAGCTCGACAAGGCGCTCGAAGTGCGCGATCAGTTGCCCCAGCTGCGCGCGATGGTGGTGTTCGACATGGAAGGGCTGCACCAGCTCAACGATCCCGCCATCATCAGCCTGGCCGCGCTGCGCGAACGCGGCCGCGCCTATCTGGCCGCGCACCCGGATGCGCTGCAGCAACGCGTGCAAGACTGCAAACCGGATGACCTGGCGATCCTGGTCTACACCTCGGGTACGACGGGCAAGCCCAAGGGCGCGATGCACCTGCACGCCGGGCTGGTCTACACCGTGCGCGGCTACAACACGCTGGTGGCGCAGGACGAGCGCGACGAGCGCATGTGCTTCCTGCCGCTGTGCCACATCGCCGAGCGCATGGGCGGCGAGTACTTTGCGCTCTACACCGGAACCAAGCTTAACTTCGTCGAAAACCCGGAAACGATTCCCGAGAACGTGCGCGAGATCGCGCCCACGGTTTTCACCGCGGTGCCGCGGGTCTGGGAGAAGTTCTACTCGGGCGTCATGATCGCGCTCAAGGAGGCCAGCGGCCTGCAGCAGGCGGCCTACGCCTGGGGCATTGGCGTGGGCACCGCGATCGCCGAGCGCGTGCTCGCCGGCCAGACCGTGGGCCGCTGGCTCAAGCTCAAGTTCCAGCTGGCCCAGTGGTTGGCGCTGAACAACGTGCGCAAGATGATCGGTATCCACCGCGCGCGCTTCCTGGTCACGGGCGCGGCGCCGATCTCGCCCGACCTGGTGCGCTGGTATTTGGCGCTCGGCGTGCCGATGCTCGAAGTTTGGGGCATGACGGAGACCTGCGGCGCCTCCACCGGCGTGCCAGCGGAGCGCATGAAGCCCGGCTCGATCGGCCCGGCCGCGGCCTTCAACGAGGTGCGGCTCGACCCCGCCACGGGCGAGATTCTGGTACGCGGCAGGAATGTGTTTGCCGGCTACCTGAACCTGCCAGAAAAAACGACCGAAACGATCAACGCCGACGGTTGGCTGCACACTGGCGACGTCGGCGTGATGGACGCCGATGGCTTCTTCCGGATCACCGACCGCATGAAGGACATCATCATCACGGCCGGCGGCAAGAACGTGACGCCGAGCGAACTAGAGAACGATCTCAAGTTCTCGCCCTACATCACCGATGCCGTGGTGATCGGCGATAAGCGCCCCTACCTCACGGCCATCATCATGATCGACCAGGAGAACGTCGAGAAATTCGCGCAGGACACGGACGTGCCGTTCAGCAACTACGCGAGCCTGACGCGCTCGCGCGAAGTGCAGGCGCTGATCCAGCGCGAGATCGACCGCGTGAACCAGAAGTTCGCGCGCGTCGAACAGATCAAGAAATTCTTCCTGCTCGAGACCCAGTTGACAGCGGAAGACGAGGAACTGACGCCGACCATGAAACTCAAGCGCAAACTGGTCGAAAAGAAATACACGGCCCGGATCGAGGCCATGTACAGGTAGCACTCTAGTTTTTTTGAAGGAGACAGAAAATGAAGAAGACGTTCGGTATTGCACTCGCGGCGCTCGCCCTCTCGGCGAACGTCTATTGCGCCCAGCAGGGCGTCACGGACACCGAGATCGTGCTCGGCTCGATACAGGACCTGTCGGGGCCGCTCGCCGGCTTCGGCAAGCAGGACCGGCTGGGCATGATGCTCGCCGTCGATGAAATCAACGAGCAGGGCGGCATCAACGGCCGCAAGATCCGGCTCATCGTGGAGGACTCCGGCTACGACCCGAAGAAGGCGGTTCTGGCGGCGCAAAAGCTGGTCAATCAGGACAAGATCTTCATGATGATGGGCCACATCGGCACGGCGCAGAACATGGCAGCGATGCCAGTGCAGTTCGAGAAGAACGTGATCAACTTCTTCCCGGTGACGGCTGCGCGCGAGATGTACGAACCCTTCCACCGGCTCAAGTACTCGTTTGCCGCCACCTACTATGACCAGATCCGGCGCGCCGTGCCGCAGATGGTCAAGGAAAAAGGCGTCAAAAAGGTCTGCACCATTTTTCAGGACGACGACTTCGGGCTCGAAGTGCTGCGCGGCGGCGAAGCAGGCCTGAAGTCGATGGGCATGGACTACACCGAGAAGACTTCGTTCAAGCGTGGCGCGACCGACTTCTCGTCGCAGGTAGCCAAGATGAAGGCGGCCGGCTGCGAACTCGTGGTGCTGGGCACCATCATCCGCGAGACCATCGGCACCATCGGCGAGTCGCGCAAGACCGGCTTCAACCCGGTGTTCCTGGGCTCCAGCGCCGCCTACACCGACCTGATCCACAAGCTCGGCGGCAAGGCGATGGACGGCATGTATGCCACCATGACCGTGCAGAACCCCTACACCGACGAAACCTCGCAGCCGATCCGCTTCTGGGCCAACAAGTACAAGACTAAGTTCGGCGAAGACCCGGCCGTGTTCTCGGTCTACGGCTACCTGATCATCAACACCTTCGCCAACGCCGCCACCAAGGCCGGCCGCAACCTGACAACCGACAGCTTCATCAAGGTCATGGACACGATGACGATCCCGCCCGACATCTTCGGCAGCGCGCCGGCCACGTTCTCGCCGACCAAGCGCCTGGGCAGCGACGCCTCGCGCCTGTCCCAGATCCAGGACGGCAAGTGGAAGGTGGTCGGGCCTTACATCACGGACATGGCGGCGGTCAAGAAATAGCACTGCGCGCCCGCGAAGAAAGCCACCTGCTGGTGAGTGGATGCGACCCGCTACGACGGTCGCCTCCCTCTCGAAGTTCCGGCAGCCGACCTAGAATCCGAAGCAGCATCGCCCTGTCTGAAACCGGAGGTTGACCGATGTTTGATTTCCACAAGCCTCACTGGTTGTATGAAGCGCTACCCTATGTTTATGTAGCGAGCGGCATCGCGACGATTGTGAATCTAGGCAGTGCGCTTTCAGTGCTCAGCGGCGGCCTGCTAATTTCAGCAGGCGTATTCATCGGCTGGATGAGACGAGGCTATCGACTCGGTCAAAAACGGCGGGCAACCGATCGCAGAGCCGTCGAGCGCAGGGCTACTGATCGCAGGGTGGCCCCTGCCGGGGAAGCGGATCGCATGGAAGTTGATCGTCGCAAGGCGGAGCGCCGAGAGCGCTTGCGCCGGGAGACCGAGCGCCGCAACCGCCAGGTCCAAGACTGAAACCAGAGTTCGCACGACGATTGATTAGCCCGCGCGGCGGACTGCTCATGAAAAGCAAGAGGACCGCCGCAGCGTGCGCAGCGTCACTTCTTTGCTTTCGGCAGGATCGTATATTTCATGTCGTGGGTGATGACGCAGCACGCAGGCGCCTTGCGGGTACGGTGGACCGCTATCGTTTCCCACCCGTCGCCTTCTGCGTCCTGCACAATGGCACGAAGCTGCCATGGGGTCACCAGTCTTGGATCGAATTCGACGAGGTCGGCAGGCGACCCGTCAAGTCGTGTCACTTGGGCGAAGGCGCTCAGCTTGATGCCGCCCTTCAAGACCAGATGGAAGTTTTCAAGCGCGTCATCGTCGACGAAATCGGCCGCCGACTCCGGAACGATGTTCAGCAGCACCCATCTGTCGCCGAATAGCGTGTCCGCCTTTGCCGTGGCTTCACGCTCGTTGGGATAGGGATCTCCAACCCGGAATTTCCCGAGCCGGTTCTGCTCCGCCGCGTCGGCATAGGCATAGACGATGTGCTGCGATTCCCGCACCTCAGATGAGCTTGGATGCCGCAACAGATCGGAGTCGGCCTCCCAATAGGGCAGGAACCCCTCGGGCTCCGAATCCTTGGCGAGCTTGACGTACAAGACGTCCCGCTCAACCCACCATTCATCGACCTTGTTCAAATCGTACGGGCAGTAGAACTTGGATTCACCTTCGTATTTGGCAATGAGTGTCGACATGCGTTACTCCAGCTGAAAACTTCACGCTAGCACGCAGAAACGAGACGCACAAGGCAAGAATGCACCTTTCTTGAGAGTTCGCAATTGCGCACGATGTCCACGCTCGTCAGAATAATTAACAAAGCAAACGATCGTTTGGTATACTGCATCCAACGTCAACCGAAAAACCATGGCCACCACCCGCAAATCCCACAGCGACAGCCGCCTGCCCCAGGTGCTCGACGAAGCCGCCCGCCTGTTCCGCACGCAGGGCTTCGGCGGCACCTCGGTACGCGACATCGCGCGCGCGGTCGGCATGCTGCCGGGCTCGCTCTACTGCCACTTCGCCACCAAGGAAGCGCTGCTGAGCGCCGTCTACGTCAAGGGCGTCGAGCAGATCAGCGCCGCCGTCAATGCCGCCGTGGCGCACCATACCGACCCCTGGCAGCGCCTGGAGGCGGCCTGTGTCGCCCATCTCGAATCGATCCTGCGCGACGACGATTACGCCCAGGTCGTGATCCGCGTGCATCCGGCCGACATTCCGGCGGCGAGCCCGACCCTGATCGACCTGCGCAACCGCTATGAGGCGCTGTTCGTCGAGCTGGTCAAGGCCTTGCCGCTGCGCGCCAACACAGACCGGCGCAGCTTCCGCCTGCTGCTGATCGGCGGCCTCAATTCATCCCAGATCTGGTATCGCCCTAACGGCCGATACAAACCCCGTGCCATCGCGCACAAATTCATCGCCCTGCTGCACCAGGGTCAGGAGCTCGCCCAATGAACCAAGCTGTCATACCCAAGGTGCTGGTCACCAAGATCGGTTTCGACGGCCACGACCGCGGCAGCCGCGTCGTGGCCGCCGGCCTTCGCGACGCCGGCATGGAGGTGATCTACACGCCGCCCTGGCAGGAGATCGCCACCGTGGTCAAGCTCGCGCTGGAGGAGGATGTCGACGTCATAGGCATTTCATCGCTGGCCACCGACCACCTGATCGTGCCCAAGCTGATGGACGCGCTGCGCGAAGCCGGCATGAGCGACGTGGCGGTGATCGTCGGCGGCATCGTGCCGGACCAAGACGAGGCCGTTCTGCTGCAGGCCGGCGTGGCGCGCGTCTTCCACCCTGGCAGTTCGATGGCCGAGATCGCCGCCTGCGTGCACGATCTCACCGTCGCTGGCCGCGCGCGCCGCGTTGCCGTCTGACCCGCCGCCCCACAGGAGAGCCATCATGAACAAACCGATCGATCCCAGCCTGCTTTCACCCGCCGACGCCTACAAGCAATGGCAGCAGGATTACGCTACCGGCATCGGCATCGACAAGTCCGTGCGCAACCGCTCCGGCGTGCCGATCCAGCCGATCTACACCGAGCGCGACTGGAACGCCGCTGAGCGCGGCGCCGGCCTCGGACTGCCGGGCCAGGCGCCCTACACCCGCGGCATTTACGCCACCATGCACCGGGGCAAGACCTGGTCGCAGCGCCAACTCACCGGCCTGGGCACGCCGGTCGAGTACAACGCGCGGCTGCGCGAAGTGCTGGCCAACGGCGCCAACGCCATCTCGCTGCTGCCCTGCAACTCGGTGTTCCGCGGCTACGACATGGATGAGTCGCACATCGAACTTCTTGGCACCTGCGGCACCGTGATCAACACCACGTCACACATGGACCAGGCCTTGCAGGGTGTGGATCTGGCGAAGATTTCCTGCGCCCAGAACGACCCGACGCCGTTCACGCTGCTGGCCTTCATGCTGGCCACGGCGCGTCGGCGCGGTACCGACTGGCGCGCCATCAGCGGCACCTCGAACCAGAGCGACTACCTGAGCCACTACGTCGCCAATCACATGTTTTTCCGCCTGGCGCTGCCCGGCGCGCGACGCATCCTGACCGATCACATCCACTTCTGCACGCGCCTGCTGCCGAAGTGGAACCCGATGTCGGTGGTCGGACAGCACACGCAGCAGGCCGGCGCCACGCCGGCCGAGTCGATGGCGTTCACGCTGTGCACCGCGATCCAGAACGCGAAGGACTGCATGGCGCGCGGCCTGGACCCGGACCAGTTCCTGCCGCGCTTCACCTTCTTCTTCGACGTCTCGATCAGCTTCTTCGAGGAGGTCGCCAAGTTCCGCGCGGCCCGGCGCATCTGGGCCCGCATCACGCGCGAGCAGCTCGGTGCGAAGGACCCGCGCTCCTGGCGCTTCAAGTTCCATGCCCAGACCTCAGGCGTTGACCTGACGCGCCAGCAGCCGCTCAACAACATCTCGCGTGTCACGGTGCAGGCGATGGCCGGCATCCTGGGCGGCCTGCAGTCGCTGCACACCGACGCCTACGACGAGGCGCTGTCGTGCCCGAGCGAGTTCGGCGCGCGCATCGCCATCGCGACGCAGAACGTGCTGCGCGAAGAGGCGCACCTGACCGACGTGATCGACCCGCTGGGCGGCAGCTACTACGTCGAAACGCTGACGGACCAGATGCAGGGCGAGATCGAGCGCGTCATGAAGGTCATCGAAGACGCCGGCGGCATGTACGCGGCTGTCGAAGCGGGCCTGGTGCAGGCCATGATCGGCGAGTCGGCGCGAAAATTCCAGCAGCAGGTCGAGTCCGGCGAGCAGACCGTCGTCGGCGTCAACGCCTATGCCATGGAAGAGGACAGCAGCGCGCGCCCCATCAACGCGCGCCCGGACCGAGGCGGCATGCAGGCCCTGATCGACGACTTCAAGACCTTCAAGGCCACGCGATCGCAAGCCCCGGTGCAGCAGGCGCTCGATGCGCTCGCGCGCGCCGCCGGCGACGTCAAAGACAACGTCTTTGCGCGCGTGGTCGAAGCGGCCGAAGCGGGCTGCACGCACGGCGAGATCTGCCACACGCTGCGCCGCGAAATGGGCTTTGGCCACGTGCAGGCCGTCGTGTGAGCAAGCGGCCCCCACTTCACCCCGTCTGGCAGGTACCGCCGGCGCTGCTGGCCGGTGACCGGCGCGTGGTCGCGCGAGCCATCAGCCAGATCGAACACGGCGAGCTCGCGCCCGGCGTGGTCTCGAACGCGCTGCGCTCCCACCTGGGCCGCGCCCACGTGCTGGGCATCACCGGCGCACCGGGCGCCGGCAAGTCGACATTGGTGCATGCCATGCTGGGCGAGTTGCTCGCGCGCGGCCGGCGCATTGCTGTGGTTGCGGTCGATCCGTCGAGCCCGGTCAGCGGCGGCGCCGTGCTCGGTGACCGCGTGCGCATGGGCGAGCACGGCGCGCACGCGAACGTCTTCATCCGCTCGCTCGCCACGCGCGGCCACCTCGGCGGTTTGTCGAGCAGCACCGAGGAGATCGTCGACGTGCTGGACGCGGCCGGGTTCGATGTAATCATCATCGAGACCGTCGGCGCGGGGCAGTCCGAGGTGGAGATCATGCGCGTCGCCGACACCCGCATCGTCGCCTGCCCGCCCGGTCTCGGCGACAGCGTGCAGGCGATCAAGGCCGGCATCCTGGAGATCGCCGACCTGCTGGTGGTGACCAAGTCGGATCTGCCGGGCGCCGACAGCACGGTGCGCGATCTCAAGGACATGCTGCATCTGCGCGCCAGACCCGCCGCCGGCGCGTGGACCGTTCCGGTGCTCGGCACCAGCGCCGAAAAGGGCGCCGATGTGGCCGCGCTGCTCGACCGTGCCGAAGATCACCTCGTCGCCACCGGTCGCGCCCGGCGTCTGAAAGCGCGTCCGGCACCGAAGGTCGAACCGGCAGCGGGCGACGTCAAGGCGCGCGTGCTGGCGATGGCGGCAGCCGACCCGTTCGTGCGCTCGCTGGGCATCAGCTGCCTTGAGGCCGGCGCCGGCACGGCCACGGTGGCGATGACGGTGGGCGCGCAGCATCTGAACTTCAACGGCACCTGCCACGGTGGCGCAGTCTTCACGCTGGCCGACACCGCCTTCGGACTGGCCTCCAACTCGCATGGCAAGGTGGCCGCCGGCATCGACGCCCACATCACCTACCAGCAGGCGGCGCGCGCCGGGGACCGGCTGCAGGCGCATGCGGTGGAAGTCTCACGATCGCGCAAGCTCGCGATCTACCGGATCGACGTCACGCGCGCCGATGGTCTGGCGATTTCGAGCTTTACCGGTACCGTCTACGTCACCGGCATCGATGTCAGCGTGCCGGCTCAGGAAACGATGTAGGCGGCGGTTCCGGTCGACATCAGTTCGCCGTTGGCGCCCAGGAACTCCATGCGCGCGGAGGCAACGCGCGAGCCCAGGCGCATCACCTCGGCACGCAGCTCGAAATGATCGCTGATCGCAGGGCGCAGGTAGTCGATGCGCAGGTCGATGGTGCCGAGCTTGGCAAACCGGTGCAGGCGCTGCATGGGCGGCTCGTCCATGTGGCGCGCGCCGATGGCGGCCATCACGGCAATGCCGGCCATGGCGTCGAGCCCGGCGCTGATGACGCCGCCGTGCAGGCGGTTGAAGGCGAAATGGCCGACCAGTTCAGGCCGCATCTCGATGCGCCCGATCACGCGCGTGGGTTTGAGTGAGGTGACTTTCAGGCCCAGCACCTGGTTGAAGACAATCATCTCCTCGAATATTTTTTTCAGACCGGTGACGAACTCGTCTTCGAATTCAATGGCATCCAGGGGCACAGCTTTTTTGATCATGGCGCGATTGTCACAGACCGAGCTGACGCGAGGCCAACTCCTTCATGATCTCTTCGGCACCGCCGCCGATCATCATGACCTTGACCTCGCGGTAGATGCGCTCGCAGGCCGTGCCGCGCATGTAGCCCATGCCGCCCAGGATCTGCACGCCCTGGTCCGCGCAGAACTGCATGGTCTGCGTCGCGTGGTTCTTCAACAGGCAGACCTGCGCCACCCACTGCGCGCCCTTGTCGGCCTTGTTGCCGGAGTCGGCCCGCGCCGACACGGCGTCGAGCCAGGCGCGCGTCGATTCGATGCGCATCTTCATGTCCATCAGCTTGTGGCGGATCACCTGGTGGTCCACCAGCGCCGTGCCAAAGGTCTTGCGCTGGCGCGCCCAGGACAGCGCCTCGTCGTAGCAGCATTCCGAGAAGCCCAGCGCCATGGCCGCCATCGACAGGCGCTCGCCGTTGAAGTTGGTCAGGATGATCTTGAAGCCGGCGCCCTCCTCGCCCACCAGATAGCGCGCCGGAACACGCACACCGTCGAAGCGCAGATGCGCCGTGTCGGAACACAGCCAGCCCATTTTCTTCAGCGCACTGCGCGACAGCCCGGCCGCATCGCCCGGCACCATCAGCATCGAGATGCCCATCGGCCCCTTGTTCTGGAGGTCAGTGCGCACCGCCACCGTGAACCAGTCGGCGCGCATGCCCGAGGTGATGAAGACTTTCTCGCCGTCAACCACGTAGTCGTTGCCGTCGAGCCGGGCGGTCGTGCGCAGCGCCGAGACATCGGTGCCGCCGCCGGGTTCGGTGATCGCCAGCGCCGCAATCTTCTCGCCGCGCAGCACGGCGGGAATGACCTCGCGCTGCAGTTGCGCACCGCCGTGGCGCAACACCGGCGGCAAGCCGATGTTGTGGCTGAACAGGCTGGCCATCAGCCCGCCGCTGCCGCCGGCGCGGGCCAGCGCCACCGTCATTGCGTTGCGCAGATTCCAGGGACTGGGCGTGCCGCCGAATTCCTCCGGATAGCCCATGCCGAGCCAGCCCAGCGCGGCGGCGCGCTGGTAGAGCGCGCGCGGAAATTCGCCCGCCTCTTCCCACGCATCGAGGTGCGGCGCCACCTCGGTCTGAATGAAGCGCCGCGCCGCGTCCTGCACCTGCGCAATGTCTTCCTGCCCCAGTTCCATGCTTGTCATGTCCGCTCCCGAAATTCCGGTCATTTTGAAAACATCTCCGGCGTCGTGGCGCGGTGAAAGCCTTCGAACGGTTTGATCGCGTCGCGCTCGCGCACCTGCCCGGAGGCCACGCGCATCGGCCAGCCCATGCGGACCTGCGGCCGCGCGCCGTCGATGCGCAGCGTGCTGCCGCTGATGAAGGCGGCCGCCGGGCTGAGCAGATAGACGATGCCGGCCGCCACCTCGGCCTCGTTGCCGAAGCGCCCGAGCGGAATCGTCTGCGGTATTTCGCGCAGCATGGGCCGCAGTTCAGGCGGGTACTTGTCCATGCCGCTGGAGGCGATATACCCCGGCGCCACGGCGTTGACGCGCACGCCCCGGGCCGCCCACTCGAGCGCGGCGGTCTCGGTGAAGCTGACCATGCCGGCGCGCGCTGCGCCGCTGTGGCCCATGCCCGGCATCGAGCCCCAGATGTCGGCCACGATGTTGACGATGGCGCCGCCATGCCGTGTCATCGACTGCAAAAAGCACTCGCGCGCCATCAGAAAGCCGCCGGTCAGGTTGGTGCTGAGCACCGCGTCCCAGCCCTTGGCGCTGATGGCTTCGAGCGGCATCAGGTACTGGCCGCCCGCGTTGTTCACCAGGCCGTCGATGCGGCCCTGCGCCGCGACCACCGCCGCCACGGTCTGGCGCACCGCCTCTTCGTCGCGGATGTCGCAGACCTGGGTGCTGACGGCGCCGCCGTCCTGCGTGATCTCATCGGAGACCGCCTGAAGTTTCTCAAGCTTGCGCCCGATCAGCACGACGTGCGCGCCGAGCGCCGCCAGTTCATGGGCCGTGCAGCGGCCGATGCCCGACCCGCCGCCCGTCACCAC
This sequence comes from uncultured beta proteobacterium, assembly GCA_903828665.1. Classification (GTDB taxonomy): domain Bacteria; phylum Pseudomonadota; class Gammaproteobacteria; order Burkholderiales; family Burkholderiaceae_C; genus Rhodoferax. The sequence goes on along the minus strand of CAIKMZ010000007.1, from coordinate 1,028 downwards.
CACCACCTTGGACCGAAACAGATCGCTGGCAAATATGGACCGGTATGTCATCAACACTCCTTCAGGAACAAAACCATGCAGGCCTCGGTCAGCTCGTCGAGCGAGGCGCCCTTCTTCGGGTCAAACCACTGAACCGACCAGCTCAGCGCACCGAGGATCAAGAGGCGCGCGAGCTTGACCGGCGCGCGCAGTTGACCGCTGGCGTGCAGGACTTCAAGCACCGGCGTCCAGGCCGCCTCATAGCTGTCCTGCAGTTTGGTCAGGGACGCGCGCTGCGCGGATGTGAGAGACCGGTGCTCGTACAGCATGACCGGAACAAAGTCGTTGCCGCGTCCGTGCAGGGTGTCGAAATGGGCGCGGATCAGGCGGCGCATCTGCTGCAAGGCCTGCTGCGGACCGGGTGGCACATCCTGCACGGCGTGCGCCTGGCGTGCGATGGCCGAGCGCATGCCCTCCTCCATGACGGCGCACAGCAGCGCCTTCTTGCTTTTGAAGTGATAGAAGGGCGAGCCGCTGTGCATGCCGACGGCCGCGGCGATATCGCGCGTGCTGGTGGCGTCGAAGCCCTGGCGCCGAAACAGGCGCGCGGCCGCTGCCAGCAGGGCCCCACGGCGGTTGCCGTCGTCACGCTCCTCGGCGGTCTTGCGCGGGCGGCCGCGCGCGCGCTTGGGCAAGGCGGGGCTGGCCGCTTCGCTTGTGGACGTGATGGATCGTTTGGGGGCAGTCATTGCCGCCAAGCATACCGAATTAACTTATTTTCAGCAAGCGGGCGCTTTGTGAAAATATGCGGCGTCAATACCTTCGTCAATGAAAGGCAGCGGTCCGTGATGATCCTTATCGCGGCTTGTCATGCCGAACTTGATGCGGCATCCATGGATTGCGGATCGAGATGCTATGGATGCCTCCCTCCCCACTGGGGATAAACAGGAGAGCGTTGAACGCCAGGAGCATGAACAGCCGTTGTTCAGGAAGAGACTTCGAGCAATCGAGGTGGATCCTCTGATGGATACGGCATCAAAGTGCCCATG
>CAIKMZ010000006.1 GCA_903828665.1 uncultured beta proteobacterium | reverse complement strand
TATGCAACGAAGGATTTAGCCCCGTACTTCGTGTCTGAAGAGCGTTTTCCGAGGGGTGCAATACGTTAGGAGATTGAAAATGGCAAAGGTACAAAAATCGACCGACTCTTCGAGTTTGGCTGAGGTTGTTGACCGCATCCTGGACAAGGGCATCGTCATTGACGCCTGGGTCAAGGTATCGCTGGTCGGTATCGAGCTGCTGTCGATTGAAGCGCGTGTCGTGATCGCATCGGTTGAGACTTATCTCAAGTATGCGGAAGCGATTGGCCTGACATCCAGCGCAGCAGCACCGGCCTAAACGGCAGTGCAGATTGTTTTCTCTGCCGGGGATTCATTGTTCCCGGCAGGGAAAGCAGTTTTTCGATGCGCGGCGGCGCTGCACGCAGACCATCGAAGTGATCCGTAAATCATCCGCAGAGCGCCCAGCCTACGAGGAGTGAATTGAAATGAGCATCATCCGAAAAAACATGGCAACTTCCAAGGCGAGCGGCACGACGTCCGCTGCGCGTGAGCGTGGACGCGCGGTTGCCGAGATCAAAGCGCAAACAGCCGACGCGCTGCGCAGCTTTGAGTCTGAACGCACGGCCATGGCCAAGGCGCTCAAAACAGAATTAGCGGCCGATCGTGTCAATCGATCGGCAGAAGTACTTGAAATCCGCGACAACGCCAGCGCCATGAGCCAGGAATTTCGCCAGGCGCATGAACTCATGCGCGAAACACTGCGCCAGTCACTGGTGAGCGATCGACTGAGTCGCTCGGCCGAGGTCCTCGCCATTCGCGACGACGCCAGCGCCATGAGCCAGGGCTTTCGCCAGGACCACGGCCAGATGCGTCGCGATTTGCGCCAGGCCCTGGTCGAATCAAAACAGGACGTCTCCAATGCGGTGGCCGCGCTGTTTCATGAATTTGATGCCGACCGCGCCGAATTCACCAAGGCGCTGCGGCGCATGGCAGCGGCGCAAGGCGCCAGTCTGGCGCGGGACCGGCGCGAGCGCGCACGCAGCGTGTCGCAAATGATGTTGTCCTTCGCCAAGGCGCACCACCAAATGGCCAGGATTCAATGGGCCGGTCTGGCCGAATGCCGGCGTGACCGCTCGCATTCCCTGGCTGAACTGATGCAGGGCTTTCACGGCACACGTGCGTATGTGGCACGCCTGCCGGCCACGCACGTGCCGCGTGGGCTGCCTGCCGCGACTGCGCCACGTCCGGCACCCAAACCCGTTGCAACGCCGGCGGCACCGATGGCACGCGTAACAGCCGACCTGTTCAAACCGACCGCACCGCCAGTGAGCGTCAAGGCGGCACCGAAAACGACGCCTGCTGCGGCCAAACCGTGGCCGAGCACGCCCCCGCGCGGTGAGAGTGCCAAGCCGGTGGTGAAGAAGGCTCCGGTCAAGGCTGTCGCCGTCAAAGCCCCACCGCCCAAAGCTGCTGCGCCCAAGGCAAAGGCAAAAGCCAAACCAGGGAAAGCCAAGAGAAAGTAAGCCGTAATTTGGATCGGGCTTGTCGCCGCATAGCGCAGCAAGGGCCCGGTCAGTTTTAACCCCCTTCAAGGAGTGGACGTGATGAGCGAAGCAGAAGAGTTGACAACACTGACGTTGGAGAAGAAAGCCAACTTTGTCGAGACCCCGTATATCCAGGGTGTCTCCGGGCGGGCGCTGGACTACCTCGCCGCCGGCTATCCGATCCACTTCAGCGGCCCGGCCGGCACCGGCAAAACGGCGCTGGCGATGCACGTGGCAGCCCAGCTCGGACGCCAGGTCATCCTGATCCACGGCGACGATGAATTCGGCAGCTCCGACCTGATCGGCGGGCAGACCGGTTATCGCTCAACCAAGGTGGTCGACAACTACATCCACTCCGTGCTCAAGCAGGAAGAAACCGTCTCCAAGCAGTGGGGCGACAACCGCCTGACCACGGCTTGCAAATACGGCTTCACGCTGATTTATGACGAGTTCACACGCTCGCGCCCGGAAGCCAACAACGTGTTGCTGTCGATTCTGGAAGAGCGTCTGCTGGAACTGCCCGACGCGCGCAGCGGCGACGGCTACCTGCAGGTGCACCCGCAGTTCAGCGCCATCTTCACCAGCAACCCGGAAGAGTACGCTGGTGTGCACAAAACACAGGACGCGCTGATGGACCGCATGATCACGATCAAGGTCGGTCACCACGACTACGAAACCGAAGTGGCGATCACGCAGGCCAAGTCCGGCCTGCCCTGGCGCCAGGCCAAATCGATTGTCGACATCGTGCGCGAGTTCCGCACGCTGGGCGTCAACAACGGCCGCCCGACGATTCGTGCCTGCATCATGCTCGGGCGCATCGTGGCCAACCGCAAGAGCACCGTCTCTGCCGGTGACCCGACCTTCCGTGAACTGTGTCACGACGTGCTCAACGCCGACTGTCTCAAGGTCACGCACGACGGCCAGGTGGCCGGCATGGAGCGCCTGGACGAAATCATCGCGCGCTGCTGCCCGCCGCTGCCGGCACTGGTGCCCATCATGGGCGACAAGATGACCAGCGCCGAGAGCCGTCGCGCGCTGAAGCTTGCCGCCGAAGCCGCTTAGGAGAAGACCATGGCCACCGACAAACGCGGCGTGCAGCAGATCAGGACCATGGGCAGCATCGTCGACGGCCGGCGCACGCGCACCTCCGCCGG
>CAIKMZ010000005.1 GCA_903828665.1 uncultured beta proteobacterium | reverse complement strand
TTCGGCCAGGCTCATGCCCATGATGGTGTCGCCGGGCTTGAGAAAGGCCAGGAACACGGCCTCGTTGGCCGAGGCGCCGCAATGCGGCTGCACGTTGGCACAGTCGGCGCCGAAGAGCTGCTTGACGCGGTCGATGGCGAGCTGCTCGGCGATGTCGACGTACTCGCAACCGCCGTAATAGCGCTTGCCCGGATAGCCTTCGGCATACTTGTTGGTGAGCTGGGTTCCCTGCGCGGCAATCACCGCCGGCGAGGCGTAGTTCTCGCTGGCGATCAGCTCGATGTGCTGTTCCTGGCGTGCGTTTTCGGATTGGATGGCAGCAAAGATTTCGGGGTCGGTTTGTTCGATCAAAGTCGTGCGAAGATACATGGTGGCCGTCCTGGTCGTTGAGTGGATTTGGCATACGGTCCCGGCATTGAAGCGGGACTGCCCAGGCGAACGACGGATCGTCCCGACTGGCTTGCGAGCCGATCACGACGGTGCACTTCCCAGTGGTATTCCACGTCGTCACCCGGCCGCAAGATTGTCGGGTGCCTATCGCCAGTTGCGCACGTATCAAGTCTAACTCAGCTTGTCAGGCGTGGTGTCTCCCTGTCGGCTTCAGCGCTTGAGCAGTTCGCCGAATGCCACGTTGAGCTTGGCTTCGGCCGTGGCCAGATGCAGGCGCCGCTCATTCACCCATTGCCGGTCTGCGATCAGCGCTTTCTGCGCCACGCCGAGCATGCGCCGCACTTCGGCCGGCTGCGGCCCGCCGATGCCGAGCCGCGTGCGCACCATGGCCTCCGGTGACAGGGTGCGCTGGAAGCCAGCTTCGTCCAATGGCAATCGGGAATCGACCAGCTTGTACATCTGCCCGGCCTCAGCGTAGATGCGCACGGCCTGCGCGTAGGGAAAATCCTTCGGCCGCAATCCGTGCTCGCGTGCGTACAACACCACCTCGGAAGCGAAGTGGTGACCGACGCGAAACGGGATCCGGTTCTCGCGTTGCAGCGTCTCGGCCAGTTCCATCGAGGTGGTCCACTCGGACTCGAGCTCCTCAAGCGAGCGCTTGGGGTCAACGCGCAGCGAGGCCATCACATCGGTCGCATCGCGCAGCATTTGCGAGCCGAGCACAAAGGTGCGCGCGCGCTCGTCGGTCCAGCTGTATTTGTAGTCGATCATGCCGGGCGTCACGTTGTGGGCCCGAAGCACCACGTTCTGCGCCGAGGCGACGACATCGCTGGCCAGCGCGCGCGTGTCCTGGATCACGCCGGGATTGGCCTTTTGCGGCATCGCGCTGCTGGTGTAGGTCTTGCCCGGCACCAGCAGTAGCCAAGGGCGCGTCTGGTGGTACTGGACGTGAATGTCCTGCATGAGCGCGCCGACGCGCAGCGCGGTCGACTCGGCGATCTGCACCGTCTCGAGGCCGACGTCGTTGGGGCTGATCTGGGTGCCGTCGTAGCCGTTGACGGCCAGCGCCTCGAAGCCCAGCAAATCGGCCAGGCGTGCGCGATCCAGCGGCCAGCTCGAGTTGGCCAGCACGGCGCTGCCGAGCGGACTGCGGTCGACGCGCGCCCACGTCTGCCGGATGCGCTCGCCATCGCGCGCAAAGGAGTCGGCGAACGCGAGCAGGTAGTGTCCGAGGCTGGTCGGCATGGCCTGCACGCCGTTGGTGTAGGCCGGGACGAAGGTCTCGACGTTCTGGCCGGCCATCTCCAGCAGCTGCGCGCGCAGTTCGGCCAGCCGGTCGGTGAAGTCGAGCAGTTCGACGCGCAACTGTCCGATCGTCAGCGTCGGGTGCATGTCTTGCCGGCTGCGCCCGGTGTGGATCAGTGTCGCGTCCGGCCCGGCGAAGTCGGTGATGATTTTCTCGGTCTGCAGCACGTCCTTGGGTCGCTTGCCACCTGGCAATGCACCCTGGTTGATCGAATGCGCAACGCCGCGCGCGATTGGACCGGCGAGTTCGGGCGGAATGATCCCGCGCTCGACGTTCGCCACGGTGGATGCCATGTTGATGCGCCCGAACCAATAGAACAGGTCCTGCGTGCGCGCAAGTTCGCTGGTGCCGCCACCCGTGGGCCGCACCAGCAGCTTGCTGCTTTCGGCCAAGCAGGCCTGCGCAGTCCGGCACAAGGTCTCAACCGGTTCGCGGGTCTGGGCATGGGCATGGCCGCACAGCGCAAGCAGGCTTGCAGCGGCCAGTCGGGACAGGGGCGGCATCGTCATGCTGTTTCCTTCAAGAAAGGCTTCAGGAGCCTGATGCTATCAGCCACCTCAGGATTGGGGGCTCGGACGGTGGTTTATGCTTACCGCGCCCGGACCCGAAAATACGCAAGTTTGGTCCGTCTTGCTTGAGATACTACCGGCTGACCCATTTCGCAAGGGATTCATCATGACAACATTCAGTTTTGAGACCGCACCGAAAATCATCTGCGAACAGGGCGGCGCGGACCGGCTTGGCGAGATCGCTGCCAGCCTGGGCATTGGCCGGCTCTTTCTGGTGACCGACGCCGGCCTGATCAAGGCCGGGCTGCTCAGCGGCGCGTTGGCCTCGCTGCAAGCGGCTGGCATTGCGGCCACCGTGTTCTCCGACGTGCTGGCCGATCCGCCGGAGCTCAGCGTGCAGGCTGCCGTCGACGCCGCGCGTGGCGCGCTCGCCGATGGCGTGGTCGGCTTCGGCGGCGGCAGTTCGATGGACACGGCCAAGCTCGTGGCCCTGCTGGCGTGCACCGCGCAGGCGCTGCCCGCCATCTACGGCATTGGCCTGGCGCGCGGGCCACGCCTGCCGCTGATCCAGGTGCCCACGACCGCCGGCACCGGCTCCGAGGTAACGCCGATCTCGATCCTGACCACGCCCAGCCACGAGAAGAAAGGCGTGGTTTCGCCTCTGCTCTACCCGGACGTGGCGCTGCTGGACAGCCGCCTGACGTTGGGCCTGCCGAGCGCCATCACGGCCATGACCGGTGTCGATGCCATGGTGCATGCGGTGGAGGCTTTCACCACGCGCCTAAAGAAGAACCCCCTGTCCGACGCGCTGGCCCTCAAGGCGCTGCAACTGCTCTATGCCAATCTGCCAGCAGCCGTGACCAACGGAAGCGACGCGACTGTGCGCGAGAACATGCTGCTGGGCTCGCTGTTCGCGGGCATGGCTTTCGCCAACGCGCCGGTCGGTGCCGTGCACGCGCTGGCCTATCCGCTGGGCGGCCACTACGGGTTGCCGCACGGGCTGAGCAATTCGCTGGTCTTCGTGCCGGTGCTGCAGTACAACCTGCCGGCGGCGCGCGTGCTTTACGCCGAACTCGGACGCGCCATCCTGCCGCAACTGGCCGGCGCGTCGGACAGCGACGCCGCAGCGGCCTTCGTCGCCGCCATTGCCGAGCGCGTGGCGGCGATGCCCTACGCGCAGAACCTGCGCGCGGCCGGCGTCAAGGAAAGCGATCTGCCGATGCTGGCGCGCGACGCTATGAACGTGCAACGCCTGCTGGTCAACAACCCGCGCGATGTCGCCTACGACGACGCGCTGGCGCTGTACCAGGCCGCTTACTGAATCACCAACACAACACGGAGAAGACCCATGCTGCAACTCAAAGACCCCTCGCTGCTGCGTCAACAAGCCTATATCAACGGCCAATGGTGCGATGCCGACAGCGGCGAAACCTGTGCCGTGACCAACCCGGCCACCGGCGAGACCATTGGCACCGTGCCCAAGATGGGCGCTGCCGAAACACGCCGCGCCATTGCCCAGGCCAACGCGGCCTGGCCGAGCTGGCGCGCCAAGACCGGCAAGGAACGCAGCGCCGTGATCCGCAAATGGAATGACCTGATGCTGGCCAATGCCGACGACCTGGCGCTGATCATGACGGTGGAGCAGGGCAAGCCGCTGGCCGAGGCCAAGGGCGAGATCGGCTACGCGGCCTCGTTCATCGAGTGGTTTGCCGAAGAGGCCAAGCGCGTCAGCGGCGACACCCTGAGTTCGCCCTGGACCGACCGCCGCATCGTTGTCATCAAACAGCCTATTGGCGTCTGCGCCGCGATCACGCCCTGGAACTTCCCATCCTCGATGATCACGCGCAAGGCCGGCCCGGCGCTGGCCGCTGGCTGCCCGATGGTGTTGAAGCCTGCGCTGGCCACGCCGTACTCGGCGCTGGCGCTGGCGGTGCTGGCCGAGCGCGCGGGCGTTCCGCCGGGCATATTCAGCGTCGTGACCGGCTCGGCCAGCGCCATCGGCGGCGAGATGACCAGCAACACCACCGTGCGCAAGCTCTCTTTCACCGGCTCGACCGACGTTGGCAGCATGCTGATGCAGCAATGCGGCAAGACCATCAAGAAGCTCTCGCTGGAGCTTGGCGGCAACGCGCCATTCATCGTGTTTGACGATGCCGACCTGGACGCCGCCGTTGAGGGCGCCATCATGTCCAAGTACCGCAATGCCGGGCAAACCTGCGTCTGCGCCAACCGTCTGTACGTGCAGGACGGCGTCTACGATGCGTTTGCCAAGAAACTGGTGGCGGCGGTCGAGAAGCTCAAGGTCGGCAACGGCGTGGAAGCCGGCGTGACGCAAGGCCCGCTGATCGACGGCGCCGCCGTCAAGAAGGTGGAAGAACATATCGCCGATGCGCTGGCCAAGGGTGGCCGACTGCTGACCGGCGGCAAACGCCATTCGCTGGGGCACAGCTTCTTCGAGCCCACCGTGATCGCCGACGCCACGCCCGACATGCTGGTGGCACGCGAGGAAACCTTTGGCCCGTTGGCGCCGCTCTTTCGCTTCAAGACAGACGCCGAGGCCATCGCCATGGCCAATGACACGGAGTTTGGATTGGCCAGCTATTTCTATTCGCGCGACATCGGCCGCGTCTGGCGCGTCGGTGAAGGCATCGAGAGCGGCATGGTTGGCATCAACACCGGCATCATTTCCAACGAGGTCGCGCCTTTCGGCGGCGTCAAACAATCCGGCTTGGGCCGCGAAGGCTCCAAGTATGGAATGGACGAGTACCTGGTGATCAAGTACCTGTGCATGGGCGGAATCGACAAATGAGCATTTGACGGGCCCTGACGGCGCAACGCAGGAGCCGCGCGCCCGGCCCCCGCCGTCTGCCTATAGCGTCGGGTAATCGGTATAGCCTGCGGCGCCCGGTGTGTAGAAGGTGGACATGTCGGGCTGGTTCAATGCCGCATGACTGCGCAAGCGCTGCACGAGGTCGGGGTTGGCGAGGAACGGGCGGCCAAAGGCGATCAGATCGGCCTGTCCCGCGTCCAGCGCGGCCTGCGCACTGCTGCCATCGAAGCCGCCCGCGAGGATGAACGGGCCTTTGAACGCAGCGCGCAGCAGCGCCTTGAGCTCGACCGGCACAGGCGGCGCCCCCATGGCGCTGTGGTCCAGCAGGTGCACATACAGCAGCCCCAGCGCCGACAGCTCGTTCACCAGCGCCAGGTACTGCGCCTGGACATCCGGGAACGTTCCGGTTCCGTTGAAAACACCATGCGGCGACAAGCGGATGCCAACGCGCTCGGGCCCGATCGCGGCAGAGGCGGCGCGCGCGACTTCCAGGGCAAAGCGGTTGCGTCCCTCGATGCCGGCGCCATAGCCATCGCTGCGCTGGTTCACGTTCGGGTTGAGAAACTGTTCAATCAGGTAGCCGTTCGCTGCGTGCAGTTCGACCCCGTCGAATCCGGCTGCGATCGCCAGCTTGGCAGACTGCCCGTACTCGGCGACGGCGTGGGCAATGTCGCCCTCGGTCATGGCGCGCGGCGTGCTGTGCGCCTGCATGCCATGGGCATCGGTGTACATCTCACCTGGCAACGCCGCAGCGCACGGACCCACCACCTCGGCGCCGGTCGGCAGGTTGGCCACGTGTGCCACGCGGCCCACGTGCATGAGCTGAATCACGATCTTGCCGCCGCGCGCGTGCACCGCGTCGGTGACGAGTTTCCAGCCGCTAACCTGCTGCGCATTGAACAGGCCCGGAATGCGGGCATAGCCCAGGCCGTTGGGCGAGGAAGACGCGCCTTCGGTCACGATCAGGCCGGCCGTCGCGCGCTGGGCGTAGTACTCGGCCATCAGCGCGTTCGGCGTGTTGGCGTCAACCGCTCTGCTGCGTGTCATGGGCGCCATGACGGTGCGATTGGCAAGCTGCAAATGGCGGGCCTTGTAGGGTTCGAAAAGCATGTTAATTCCTTTGATGATGCTGGGCATTCCAGGGACGCCAACAGGTGTAGGGATGAGCAAAGAGTTGCCAGTCTAGTCGTCTAAAACCAATGACTTAGACATCATCCGAGTTTAGATTCTTGCCGGTCTCGTAGGCAAAGTCTTGCCGAAAGTGGAACTTCTGCTCCCAAACACTTGCCGTTCGCTTAGCGGCAAAAGGTTTGGGAGACCAAGTTTTTCAAAAGTTTACCAAGTTCGGCTCAAATTGATGCTCAAGTAGGGTCTTAAGCAGATAACTGCAGGTCTAGACGTCCATCATTCTAGGCAAGCTTGCGAGGGATGGCGAGAAGATCCTTCTGATCTCGCTTTCAAGTCGTTGAATCGCCATTCTTGGAATACCAAGCACTGAAGCACTTGCTGAAGGGCTGCAGCATTGGATCGACGGCATCAGCCAAGAAAGCGTCGATCAAAGCGGAAGGCAGCTTCGTCAACGTTTTCCCGCAATCTTCCACCTCGTGCTTGGCGACTGCCTTGCCGCAAGTTCCTGCCTGAATTAGGCGTCTTGGGCGCAGGCAACCGGTGGATCCGGCGCGAATGGCTGCTGAATGGTGATGAGCGAGCAAACTTTGGTTTAAGGCTTCGTGGCACTCAAAGTGACGCTGTTGAACGCTCAACATAATCGCGCAGGAGTTGGCTCTCGATTTCACTGGCGAGCATGCGGCCGGCTTCTCCGCTTTGAGTTTCCCCCAGCTCATGTCGGTGCACAAGCGCACGAACCGTCAGATCTCGCATGCCGCTTCTGGCTGCCAATGTCTGCAACTCGTCAACCCAACCAGGTGCTTGTGCCAACTTGTTGGCGACTGCCAGACCGCACAAGGATTCAAGTGCGTACGCCTTTGCCCAAAGATATCCGTCGGGAAGTCGCGTGCTTCGCGCTATCGCATCCACCAGAATTTCCACCGCGCGCGCCGACTCGCCGCGGAAAATCGCCACACGTCCCATCCCTCGACCAGCAATCCCCTCCCAGCAGGGGTCGCCGAGCTGACAACCAAGCGCGAAGGCGTGCTCGAAGCGTTCTGCGGCCGCATCAATATTTCCAAGAAGCATGTCAACTTCGGCGCGCAGCGATTGAGGCCAAGGAAGAAATGCCGTCCAGATGGGCCGCGAAATGCCGATAGACTTGTCCAGCACCCTAGCGGCTTCCTTCAGGTTACCTTGTAACAACAGGGCGCGACCCAGCATGGACAGCGCATACGCCACCTGCTTTGAATCTCCTAGCGACTCTGCCTCATCTTTGGCTCTTTTGAGAATGTCGATAGACGCTACGTAATGTGCGGTGTCGCTGAGCACAGAGCCGTGCACGATGGCGATTCGAGCCAGTTCAGCGCGGTCCTGACCCGCCAGGGTTTCAGCCTGCTGCAACAGCACGTGAGCGCGTTCGTAGCGACCGCGTAGAAATTCAACATAACCGAGTTCACGGCATGCCGCAGCCGCGTACGGGGACAACTCCCCCTGCCCAACAGCAAGCGCTTCATGCAGCGCAATCGCGCCTTCTTCGTCGCGACCTCGTGCGGCGTGCACCAACGCTGCGCCCAGTGCCACTAGTGCGCGAGCCCGTAGTGCCGAGTCACCCGTTGTTGCATCTGCCTCGGCAACAGCACGCCTGAGGCACTGCAGGCCTGCATCAAGCGCACCAGCACCGATAGCGGCCTCGCCTGCCTCGATCTGAGCAAGCACGCCTGCGCGCCCAACTACCGGCATTGCCGTCGGTCTCGAAGTGACCGTGCGCATAGCAGCTTCAAGCGTGGCGCCTGGCTGCACGCCGAGTTCGCGCATGAACAGATCTCGACAAGCGGCCACCTGACGTGCTGCGCCCAGGCCATCGCCGGCGGCTGCAAGACAGCGGACCAGCAGCGCCTGGTAGTTTTCATCCAGTGGATTCTTGCCAACCAGTCGACCCGCAAGATCGGCAGCCTCGGCTGGCGCGCCCATCGCCAACCTGGACAATGCAGCTTCGCGCAGTACCGTCTCTGCGGTCGCCTGAAGGTGTCTGCGCTTAGTTGCAAGCCAGACCTCAAATACCGGGCAGGTGGAAAAACTCAGACCATCCAACAATTCCCGGTCCAGTCCGGGAACCTCTATGGCCTCTTCCCATGCACCACGTGCGACGACATGGATGTCCACATAGGTTGCTGAATCAACGTGCAAGTCCAGCAATTCGCCTTGCAGGTCTGTGGAACCAAGCGCGCGTCTCAGTTCACTGAGATTCCAACGCAAGGCTGCAAGTGGGTCTTCAGCCTCGGCGAAAAGCATCCTGGCCAACTGCTTTCGGCTCACCGGCAACTGACTGCAAATCAGGAACGCCAGCAGACCCCATACCTTCTTCCCGCGAGGCGCAGCCGCCACTTGACCGTCAATGACAACATGCGGAGTGCCAAGTAGGTGGATTGCAAGGCCCATGAGGCTATTGTCTCTCAGGGCCTTCGTCGCCAAGCTTATGCTTCTGCGGTTGTCGGATCAATCATTGACATGACCCGTGCAACGCTGTTTGCAGGGAAGCCGCCTCGCCGCGCGTGCTCCCTGACCAGTTCTTCATTCGCTGCGTTGTAAATGCAGTAGATCTTGTCTCCCGTGACGTAGCTTTGAACCCACTGGACATCGGGTCCGAGGTCCTGCAGAACGCTGCACGACTTTTGGGAAATGGCCTGGAGCTCAGGGGCTTTTGTACCACCGATTCCAGGGATAGCGCGCTCGATAACAAACTTTGGCATGATGAATCCTTTCAGGTTGAGGGAGCACCAAAGATAGATCGCCGCCGTGTGAGCCAGCGTGTGATATTTGGCACACGGTCGTCATCGTTTTCACCTAGCATGGCCTCACCCGAGCCGGCCGCCGGGTCGGCCTTCACTCGGCGCTCTGTATGACAGCTTTCTCATTCCCAAACTCGACGAAAGTAGGGACTCGTAAGGATTGCCTGACGCTGCGCGGTCGCTATGACGCAACCTTGCGCGACTGCAGGTACTCGCGGCAATACGTGACTGGACCAAGGCCTTTCAAGAATTACCGCAACTCAAGCGTGAGTATTTGCTAGGTGCGCATCCTGCGCAAATGGCGTTGCGCGCAAACACTCAGCATCTGGAAAAGCCCTCGCCGCGGCCAACCGTTGGGAAACGTTAACGGCTGGTATCTATCGGCTGCATGCATCATTCAGACCGCACCGTATCGGTCCGGTGAACATGACACGTGAGATGCCCCCGTTTAAACTGGCAAGTCACTTTTCTGGTAGGGATTTTCTACATGGCATATTTAAATTCCGCTCGACCAAGAGCTGTTGTCTTGCTCAGCGGGGGACTTGATTCATCGACAGTCTTGGCGATTGCACGAGAACAGGGGTTTGATCCTTACGCGCTAAGCTTTCGCTACGGGCAGCGGCATATTCAGGAACTGGTGGCGGCGGAGGCGGTTGCGCGGTCTCTGGGCGCAGTTAAGCACGTCGTCGCCCAGATTGACCTGCGTGAGTTCGGTGGTTCTGCCTTGACGGCAGATATTGCCGTGCCAAAGGGACGAACGGCCAGTGATATGTCCCACGGCATACCGACTACCTATGTCCCTGCTCGAAATACAATATTCTTGAGCTTTGCATTGGCTTGGGCCGAGACTTTGGAGGCCTCAGATATCTTCATCGGTGTCAATGCAATGGACTACTCGGGCTACCCGGATTGCAGGCCGGAATACATCGCAGCCTATGAGTCGATGGCCAATTTAGCGACCAGAGCTGGCGTTGAAGGGACTCAGAAACTGAAGATCCATTCGCCACTCATCAGTATGACCAAAGCGCAGATTGTCCAAGAAGGCATGCGCCTTGGCGTGGACTATTCCGAAACCAGCAGTTGCTACGACCCAGACGAGGACGGTCGACCCTGTGGTCAGTGTGATTCTTGTGTCCTGCGAGCCAAGGGATTTTCAGAGTCTGGACTCAAGGACCCCCTGTATGTTCGTTTTGGAATGGTCTGAGTATGCGGTTGACATCCGCCCCCTCCCCTCAGTCTATGGCCTATGACTACGCACACTGGAATGGGATTCCTAATACTGAAGGGCTATGTCTGTTGGCCCCGTAATTGGATTGACCTAGGCTGCCGATTTTCGCTGGCCCGACCCACCAATCGGAAAGGCAGCTCGGTGCAAGGATGTCAGGTTGTTCTGCGTGCGGGAGTCAAAATCGGCAGTATGCGACAAGAAAGTGTCGGCCGCAAAAGACCTGTTTCAGCATTGTCTTGGAAACGCCCATCTGATGCTGAAACGTCGTCAAATCCGAAATGATGTTCCGTCCAACAGGGATGAATCAGGAAATATGAAGTCGAAGCTCACTGCGAAAGCGAGCGCCACCCTTCGCCTTGCGCGGTCATGGCTTACTCACCGGGGAAGTTGAACTTCCCTTGGACGACTTCAAGAGGCTCAGTTGAGCTTCCCAATCAGAACCGTCATGCCGCTGAACAATGTGTATTTTGGCGTAGCGCTGTTGAGGCCATGGGCAAAGCCTGCGTCGAGCACCAGCCGCTTGTTCAGCGAATAACTGGCCGCAATCAGATACTGCGCAGTGGACGCCGCCCCGTGCTGCTGCGTGCCGGACAAGTCATCTTCCCCAACGATGCGTCGATCACCCGACTGGTCGGCGCCATGATGCTGGAGCAGAACGACGAGTGGAGTTTGAATCGGCGCTACATGCAACTTGAAGGACTTCAAACCCTCTGCGATACTCCGCCGACTCGGCTGTCCGCAGTGGCACGCTGAGTAACGTGTATCTCAGCCTGTCCGGGCTGTGGACTTACACCACGTCACGGGGCACGACC
>CAIKMZ010000004.1 GCA_903828665.1 uncultured beta proteobacterium | reverse complement strand
TTCGGCCAGGCTCATGCCCATGATGGTGTCGCCGGGCTTGAGAAAGGCCAGGAACACGGCCTCGTTGGCCGAGGCGCCGCAATGCGGCTGCACGTTGGCACAGTCGGCGCCGAAGAGCTGCTTGACGCGGTCGATGGCGAGTTGCTCGGCGATGTCGACGTACTCGCAACCGCCGTAATAGCGCTTGCCCGGATAGCCTTCGGCATACTTGTTGGTGAGCTGGGTTCCCTGCGCGGCCATCACCGCCGGCGAGGCATAGTTCTCGCTGGCGATCAGCTCGATGTGCTGTTCCTGGCGTGCGTTTTCGGATTGGATGGCAGCAAAGATTTCGGGGTCTGTTTGCTCGATGAGGATGTTGCGGTTGTACATGGATGTAATCAGAGGCGTGGCACCTGCGGGGCCAATGGAGGATCAGAAAGGCGTAAGGAGTGCCACTTTATCAGGGCTGTGATCCGATCGACCGGATCCTGCCGGCGCTGCCACCGTCTGGTTCGCGTTTTGCGGAACCTGGCGGCCTTTTGCAACCAACTGCAGCCGGGCATGTTCCGCCATCACCTTGCTTGCATAACCACCGTCATCCTCAATATGGGCCGCCCCCACATACGAACGCAGACCGCCTTCCAGTGAGCCGGCCCGGCTGATGCACTCCTGCAATACCTTGACGCCCACGCGCAGGTTGGTCAGCGGGTCGAAAGCGGCCAGCTTGCCGCCAAAGTCCTCGTACTTGTCGCTGTGCACCTGGGTCATGACCTGCATCAGGCCCTGCGCGCCGACCGCGCTCTGGGCGAACGGGTTGAAGCCGGATTCGACCGCCATTACGGCAAGGATCAGAGTCGGGTCCAGCTTGGTATGGGTTCCGATTTCATAGGCTTCCGTCACCAACGCGCTGAGCGGCTCCGGCGCGATCCGGTACTTCTTGCTGAGCCAGTAGGCGATGGCGGCCTGTTGCTTTGGCAAATCCTGCGGGTTGCTCGCCGTGGCGCGATCAACGGCATCGAGTTCGGTGGCCGATCCAGTCACCGCGATTTGACGCGTCTGCAGCCAGCTGAACAGCCGGATCTCGCCAACTTGACGCAGCTCCGGACGGGCCGTCAGGGCAATGACGGCAAATATGACGGCCAGCCCGACCAGGGCAAAACCGTTGTGTGTGATTTCAAAGAAACCCTGGGCAATGTCGGTTGCGAAAGTTCGCAGGCCCAGAGTGATTTTTTTTGACGCTGTCATAGCTCTTCCTTCGTTCGCGCGGGCTTCTGTGGTGCACTGCATGCAGTGCGGCAACAGGTGTGGCACCTCGTTTGGGTTGGTACGCTATCAATATCCTGCGTTGTCTATCGGTGTTTGGCAGAGACTTGAATATGCCGGGTTCGGCAGCGGATTCGGGTTATCCCTAGACTTGGCTGGGATGGGCGGATTCTAGGTTCGCATTATATACCAAGTCAACCATATCAAGTCGATTCGTTATTCCGTAAGTGGATTTGAATGTGGGCGGCTTTCTTTCTAGACTTTGTTGGCCTGTCATGCGACAGGTAACCTGCCGGCAGTAGCCAGTCCCTACCTCAGGGTAGCTGCGATAAAGCGGCCCCGGCAATTAGTGGTGGCAATCTATTGCCACCCAGCGTCTTGGGACTTTTCCCTCCCATTGCGCGAGCCCTGACAGCATGGACCTTGTGTCAGCTGTCAAGCCCGGCGGTCTGGCGTCAAGCCAACCCGACCGGGCTTTCGTCATTTTGTTGCCGGATCAGGAAAATTGCGGCGAAAATAGCGGTTCAAACCTGTCCGTCACTCGGCCGGGCTCTCTTCCTTGTTTGTGCGATCCATGTTTCCTTTTTCTGCCCTCAACAAAAACACCCCAGCCCCCGAAGTGACACAAATTCCGGCCAAGACAAACGAACTCCATCCATTGGACGCGCTGACGGGCGGCGCTTTTTCTGCGCACACTTCCAGCGAGCGGACGGCGCGAATCCGTGACTGGCTGGCTGGCGCGCCCAGTGCCGAGCAGATGCAGGCTGTCTTCAAGGAACTCAGTGGCAAGGACAAAGGGGCTGCCAAGTTGTTGCGCGAGAAGCTCGATGAAATCAAGCGCAGCAAGGGACAGGAATCGATTGCACAGGAGTGGGCCGACAAGGCGCAGGCGCTGCTGGCCGTTCCCAAGCTCAACATCGCCGATGCCATGGCCTGGCAGCGGGACGCCGCCCGGGCAGGCGCGCCTCTGAGCAAGGAGCCGTTGGCGACCCTCAAGGGGCAGCTCAGCGACCGGGTGAAGGTGATTGAAGACCTGCAGCATCGGGTGCAGGTGCAGCGCGAAGCAGCGGTATTGCTGGCCCAGCGCATTGAAGTGCTTTCGACCAAGTCATGGCACGACGCGCAGACCCTTGTCGAGGCGCTGCAGTCCGATGTCGAGCACTGGCAGGCCCAGGCAAGTTCCCTGCTGAATGATGCAAACTGGCTCAGCGTTGAGGCCAAGTTCCCGAGCCTGCTCGATGCGTCGCGCGGTCAGTTGCTGGTCGTGTGGGAAGCGTTTCGAGCTGCGTTGGCGCTGGCTGTTGCCGCTGCCAGCGATGCGGCGGCCCCTCTGCCGCCTGTCGTGGTCTGGGCCGATGAGTTGCGCGCGGCGCGCGGTGTGCCGCTGGAAGCTGCGCCACGGCCGAAACGACCGGCGATCGACCCTGAAGTCAAGGCGCGGGCTTTGACCACGGTGCGCGAGGCCTTGCAGAAGCTTGAGTTGGAAGTGGCCGAAGGTCATGGCAAAGCCAGTGCCGGCGCGGCAGCGTCCCTGCGCAATGCACTCAAGGAATTTGGCAAGATCATCGATGACAAATTGGAAAACCAGGCGCATGCCGCGCTGGCGGCCGCCGGCGAACTCGAGGGCTGGCAGCGCTGGCGCGCAGATCAATTGCGTGAAGAACTGGTTGCCAAGGCTGAAGCTTTGCTCAATCGGCCGGATGGGCAGGCAATCGGCGGACGCAAGATGCAGGAAAGTCTGCGCGCGTTGCGCGAGCAATGGAAGCAGACCGACCAGGGCGGTGTTCCCAATCATGGCCTGTGGAAGCGCTTTGACGACGCCTGCAACGAAGCCCACAAGGTGGTAGAGGCCTGGCTTGAAAAAGTGAAGGCCGAATCGGCGGAACACCGGGCTCAGCGCATGGCGCTGATCGAAGAAGTCAAGGCTTGGGCTGCCGACAATGTCACGGCACGGGATGACGACTGGAAGGGGTTCAATCACGTCTTGCACCAGTTCGGCGACCGTTGGCGTGAAGGTGGGCATGTCGGTGAAAAGATGTTTGCCGAATTGCAGCCGCTCTGGAAGGCCGCCATCAACGCGGCCGCTGCGCCGCTGGAGGCGATGCAGAAGCAGAGTCTGGCGGCACGGCAGGCCATGATCGAAGAGGCCCGCGTTCTGGGTGAAGCGCCGGAGTTGCGCATCGATACGGTCAAGGCCTTGCAGCAGCGTTGGCAGGCCGAAGCGCATCGGGTGCCGATGGAGCGCCGATACGAACAAAAGTTGTGGGATGCGTTTCGCAAGCCGATCGATGATGCGTTCAATCGCAAGACCGCGGAACGCCAGAAGGCCGATGCCGCTCTGGGCGAGCGCGACCGTTCGGTGCTCGATGCCGCGAAGGCGCTGGAAGCAGCCAATCAGTCTGGTGATGCGCAACGCATCCGCAGCGCAATGAATGCGCTTGATGCGGCACTGCGTGGGCAGGCCCAAGCCAAGGCAGCGGTGGCCATTGCAGCAACCGAGTTGGGAACGGCTGTCGCCGCCGTTGAAGCCGGGCAGGAAGCCGCAGCGTCGGCATTGCCGGAAGCGACCGAATCAGGTGCCGAAGCCGTGGCGCCAACGGCCGAACCGGCGGTAGAGCCGGCGGAGCCACCAAAACCCGTGCCCAAGCCGGTGATCGCGGTACGAGGCGATGACCGACCCGGGATGAAGAAGGCTGAACCGGCGCCGGCCGGACGCGGCGCCCGCTTTGGCGACCGCAAGGACGGTGGCAGGGACAACGCAAGAGACAAGCCGCGCGGTCCGCGTGACGGGCAGTTTGCCGGGCGAACGGACGACCGGGCGCCGCGTCGAGACAATCGTGATGGCACGCCCGGCGGCTGGCAGGAAGCGCCGCGCTTGGGTGATGCGGCTTTTCGCGCGCAGCGCGACGCGGTGGAGCATGCACAGCTCACGCTGCGCAAACTGGCGGCACAGGCGCACGGCGAGGCCCTGACCCAGTTGCTGGCGGCGTGGGAGCATCGTGATGGCGCGCAAGTGCCATCGGTGCTGGAATTGGGCAGTCGCGTCAGCCCGGCGACTCGCGGCGCCTGGGTCAAGGCGTTGGCGCAGGCGCAGACCGGCGACTCTGGCGTTGCCCTGTTGCGTCTGGAAATGGCGGCAGAAATGCCCACGCCGGCGGAACACCTGAATGCGCGGCGTGCCCTGCAACTGCAGTTGCTGACGCGGCGCAACGATCCAGCGCCGGTCCAGACCTGGGGCCAGGATGCCGCTTGCGTTTTGGCTGGCGCTTTTGACTCCGCGGCCGCGCGTCGACTGCAAAATGTTCTGAAGGTGCTGTTGAAGCCATAATCGGCTGACAACACGGACACAGGTTCGAACCGCAAATTGATCGCTTGCGGACGATCCTGAAGGCATGTCCCCTACACATCTGGAATTATACGGAAGGAGTGCCGATGGATTCAGCTGACAGTTTGCTCAAACGCCTTGAGCAGCTCAATGACATCGGCGCTTCGCTATCCAGGGAACGCGATATCACGCGCCTGCTTGAAGGCATCCTGCTGGCGGCAAAGACCATCACGAACGCGGATGGCGGCACCGTGTACCGCATGCTGGAGGACGGCCAGGCGCTTCGCTTCGAGATGCTGCGCACGGATTCCCTGCACATTGCCATGGGTGGTACCTCGGGCACCCCGATCAATTTCCCGGATCTGCCGTTGCGCGACGCCTCCGGCGCGCCCAATGATTCGCTCGTGGCCGCGTATGCCGCGATTCATGTCGAGACAGTCAACATCGTTGACGCCTACACCGAGCCCAATTTCGATTTCTCCGGGACGCGCCGCTTCGATGAACGCACCGGTTATCGTTCGCAGTCCTTTCTTGCGGTACCGATGAAGAGCCACGAGGGCGAAGTGATCGGTGTATTGCAGCTGATCAACGCGCAGCGCCCGGGCAGCAGCGAAGTCGTACGCTTCTCGACAGCCGACCAGCAACTGGCCGAATCCCTGGCCTCGCAGGCAGCCATCGCGCTGAGTAATCGGCTGCTGATGACACAGCTGGAGGAACTGTTCGAATCCTTCATCAACATGATCAATCTGGCGATCGATGACAAGTCGCCACATACCGGCGGTCATTGCCAGCGCGTGCCGGAGCTGACCATGCTGCTGGCGGATGCGGCGGCCGCGACGACCGAGGGACCGCTGGCATCGTTCTCGATGAGCGATCGCGATCGCTATGAACTCAAGATCGCCGGTATGTTGCACGACTGCGGCAAGATCACGACGCCCGTGCATGTGGTGGACAAGTCGACCAAGCTGCAAACCCTGTTTGACCGTGTCCACCTGATCGACACGCGCTTTGAGGTCCTCAAGCGCGACGCCGAACTGCAGGCATTGCGCCAGCAGCTGGCGCTGCGCCCGTGTGTCGATCCGCAGGCGGAAGCGGCCATCATGGCAACGCAGCAGGTGGCGCTGGATTCAATCGACGCGGATCGCAGCTTTCTTCGCGCCGCCAACGTCGGCAGCGAGACCATGAGTGAGAGTGCGATGCAGCGCGTGCGGCAGATTGGCAGTCAACGGGTCTGGCGCGATCCGGATGGTGTCGAAACCGGGTTCCTCAGCGCCGACGAAGTCGAGAATCTGAGCATCCGGGCCGGCACGCTGACGATGGCCGAACGCGAGACCATCAACCACCACATCGTCGCCACGATCAAGATGCTCGAGCAGTTGCCATGGCCCAAGCATCTCAAGAATGTCCCGGAGTATGCCGGCGGCCATCACGAGCGCATGGACGGCAAAGGTTATCCGCGCGGACTTTCACGCGAGCAGTTGTCGGTGCAGGCGCGTGTCATGGGCATTGCGGACATCTTCGAGGCCTTGATGGCGACCGATCGGCCCTACAAGCCCGGCATGAAACTGTCGCAGGCGATTGGCATCATGGAGAAGTTCAAGAACAATGGCCATATCGACCCGGACCTGTTCGACATCTTCGTGCAGCAGGAAGTCTACCGGCGCTACGCTGAAAAGTTTGTGGCGCCGTGGCAGATCGACGAGATCAAGCCTCCGTCGGTGCCAGGCGCTGCACCTTGACCGGTCCTGTCAAGCTGGAATCATCCAGGCGCAGGCGCAGCACCTCGGCGCGCATCGGGGATGTATGGCTGTCCCAATCGCTCAGCACGATGCGACGCAGGCCGTCGGTCAGGTCGTGCTCGGCAGGGCGGTGCGTGTGACCATGAATCAGGGTTCCGGCCCCGGCCGCCCGTAGCCAGTCGCGCGTGGCGGCGGCGTCCGGATCGGCCAGCGTCATGGTGCTGACCGGATCGTGTCGGCGCGCTTCGCTTTGCTGGCGCAGCGCCCGGGCCACGGTCTGGCGCCGGGCCAGTGGCTGGGCCAGAAAATCCTGCTGCCATTGCGGCTTGCGCACCTGGGTGCGGAATTGCATGTAGTCGGTGTCCTGCAGGCACAAGGCGTCGCCGTGCGAGAGCAACCAGCGTTGGCCGGCAAAGTCAAGCAAACAGGGGTCGGCCAGCAGGGTCATGCTGCATGCCCCGGCAAATGCCGGGCCCAGGAGAAAGTCGCGATTGCCATGTATGAAGAAGACGGACAGCCGCCGCGAGGCGGCTCGCAGCACCTGGGCGCAGCGTAACTCAAAGCTGCCGGTCGCATCCGGGGCCTTGCCATCGATCACATCGTCACCTACCCAGACTTCAAACAGGTCGCCCAGAATGAACACGGCGTCGGCCCGTGTGCTGAGCATGAAATGCTGCCAGGCGTCGAAGGTGGCGGTGTCGCTGCCCTGCAGATGCAGGTCCGAGATGAAATCGATGCAGCGCCAATCGGCTGGCGCCTGCAACAGGGCCGGGTGTGGCGCGGAGGGGCGCGCGCCGGTCCCGGCTCCGGTGGCGTTCATATCAGAGTGCCACAGCCTTTTCGATGATCACGTCGGCCACCGGGACGTCGTCATGGTAGCCACGGCGTCCCGTCTTCACGGCGCCGATCTTGTCGACCACGTCGGTACCCGAGACGACCTTGCCGAACACCGCGTAGCCCCAGCCCTGCGCCGAGATCGCGGTGTGGTTGAGGAAGCCGTTGTCAGCCGTGTTGATGAAGAACTGCGCGGTGGCCGAGTGCGGGTCGCTGGTGCGGGCCATGGCCACGGTGTAGTGCAGGTTCTTCAGGCCGTTGTTGGCTTCGTTGTCGATCGGCTTGTCGCCTTTCTTCTCTTTCATGCCCGGCTCCATGCCGCCACCCTGCACCATGAAGCCAGGAATGACGCGGTGAAAGATCGTGTTGTTGTAATGCCCCTTGTTCACGTAGCTCAGGAAGTTGGCGACCGATTTCGGCGCATTGTCCTGATCGAGTTCAATGGTGATGACGCCGTAGTTGGCGATGTGGAGTTCGACTTGGGGCTTGCTCATGGTTTTTTCTCGAGGGTTGCGGAGTTGATAAGAATGGTGGTCTTGGGCACGTCAGTGGGGAAGGGGCCGCCAGCGCCGGTGGGCGTGCTCTTGATTTTCTGGATCACGTCGGCGCCGCTGACGATCTTGCCGAATACGGTATAGCCATAGCCGTCAGGGGAGGGTGCGTTGAGCATGGCATTGTCCTTGACGTTGATGAAGAACTGGCTGGTGGCCGAGTTCGGGTTGCCGGTGCGCGCCATGGCAATGGTGCCGACGTCGTTCTTCAGGCCATTGCTGGCTTCGAGCGGAATCGGCGCACGGGTCGGCTTCTGGCTGAACTTCGCGTCGAAGCCGCCGCCCTGCACCATGAAGTTGTCGATTACGCGGTGAAAGATGGTGCCGTCGTAGTGCTTGTCCTTGACGTACTGCAGGAAGTTCTCAACGGTCTTGGGAGCCTTGTCGGGATAGACCTCGACCACAAAGGCCCCGGCCGTGGTGTTGAACCGGACGCGCGGCGCCTCCTGTGCCAGCACGCTGCTGCAGACGCTGGCCAGCGTGAGCGCTGCCAGCCACGCCGCTGTGGAAAATTTCTGAAAACGCATGAATATCATCGGGTGACTCCTTCAATAAAAGTGTGGACGTGTTGCTTGGCGGTCCGGCCCATGTGCAGACGTGCGACCGGTTCGTCGGTTACCGCGTCAGCGGGCCGTCGCACCGGGCTTGCTCGCGGCTGGCGCCGTGCTTGGCGCGGCAGGGGCCGACGATGGTGCTGCGACCGCGCTGGCGCGCACGCCCTTGCTGGAACTGTCGAGTAACTCATGGATGAGAGCCATTTTGGGCAGCAAGGATGCGTTCGCGCTGTCGAGTTGCAGCGCCTTGCCGTAGGCCCGGCTGGCAAGCCTCGCATAGACGTCGCCGAGATTCTCGTGCGCCGTAGCGTAGTCGGGGTTGGTCCGGATCGCCATCTCAAGCGCGGCACGGGCCTTGTCAAGCTGGCCCTGGCCAGCGTAGATCACGGCCAGGTTGTTGTAGGGCTCGGAGAGCTCCGGGTAATCTTCATTGAGTTTGGTGAAGGTGCTGATCGCTTCAGCGTTCTTGCCCATGTTGCGTTGAATCACGCCCTTGACAAAACGCATCTGCGGATCGCGTGGTTTGGCGGCGAGGTAGGTGTCGGCCCTGACCATGGCCTCCGCCAGTTTCCCGTTGCGCACCATCTGGCTGACGTCGCCATACTCATCCGCTTGTGCGGGCAGCACGGCGCATGCCAGCGCCAGCGTCAGCAGGCGCAGCGCGGTGAAGGTGATCGATAGCCCGTGCTTCATGGCGTCGTATGGTTCCTGCTAGTTGAATGCCCGCTGCAGGCGCTTGGCTGGTGGGGCTTTATACTGGCCTTAATTGTAGCCCACGGGGTGCGTTTTGACGCTCGCATGATTGCCTGCCCGCCGGCAGTTCCCGTCGATGCCGCCCAAGCCTGGATCCGCAGAATTTGCCGTTTGAATTACCCATGACCTTACGCATTTACAACACGCTGTCGCGTGCACTGGAGCCTTTGTCGCCGCTCGAACCCGGTCACGTCCGCATGTATGTCTGCGGCATGACGATTTATGACCTGTGCCACATCGGGCACGCCCGCATGATGATGGCTTTTGATGTAGTGCAGCGCTGGCTCAGAAGCAGCGGGCTGCGCGTCACTTATGTTCGCAACATCACGGATATCGACGACAAGATCATCAAGCGCGCGGTGGAGCGCGGCATCACCATACGAGCACTGACTGACGAGATGATCGAGGCCATGCATGTCGACATCGCCCGACTCGGAATCGAACCTCCAACATTGGAGCCACGTGCGACCGAGTACGTGCCGCAGATGCTCAGTCTGATTGGCCGGCTCGAAGCCAAGGGACTGGCCTACCAGTCGGGCAGTGGCGATGTGAACTATGCAGTGCGGAAGTTTCCGGGCTACGGCAAACTCTCGGGCAAGTCGCTCGACGACCTGCGCGCCGGCGAACGCGTTGCCGTGCTGGAGGGCAAGGATGATCCGCTGGATTTTGTTTTGTGGAAGTCCGCCAAGGCCGACGAACCGGACGACGCCAAATGGGACAGCGCCTACGGCAAGGGCCGCCCCGGCTGGCATATCGAGTGCTCGGCCATGAGTTGCCAGACCCTGGGCGAGAGTTTTGACATCCATGGGGGTGGCGCGGATCTGCAGTTCCCCCACCATGAAAACGAAATCGCGCAAAGCGAAGGCGCAAACGGCAAGCCGCTGGCCAGTATCTGGATGCATAACGGTTTCGTTCGGGTGGACAACGAAAAGATGTCCAAGAGTCTGGGCAATTTTTTCACCATTCGCGAAGTCCTGCAGAAATATGACCCCGAGACGGTGCGCTTCTTCCTGCTGCGAACGCATTACCGCAGCGCCTTGAATTACAGCGACGTGCATCTCGACGACGCCCGCAACTCGCTCAAACGCCTGTACACCGCGCTGTCCCTGGTGACACCGGCGTCGCTGGTGGCCATTGACTGGGCGAACCCGCTTGCGGCGCGTTTCAAGGCCGCGATGGACGAGGACTTCGGCACGCCCGAGGCCGTGGCGGTGCTGTTTGATCTCGCCTCCGAGGTCAACAAGACCCGCTCGGTGCAACTCGCCGGTCTGCTCAAGGCGCTGGGTGGCTGCATCGGCCTGTTGCAGGGCGAAGCAAGCGTGTTCCTGCAGGCTGGCGCCAGACTCGATGACGCGACCATTGGCCACCTGATTGCGCAGCGCGCAAAGGCCAAGGCGCTGAGGAATTTTGCCGAGGCGGACCGCATCCGGCAGGAACTGCTGGCGCAAGGCGTGGTGCTGAAGGATTCGGCAGCCGGCACCACCTGGGAGACTGTGCAGTGACGCTTGAAGTCGACCGTTTTTCCAAATCGGAAACGCTGTGATGAGTGCTGCCAAGAAGACGGAGCCGCTGGTCCTGACGCCGGACTACTGGGAAGATGCCTGCAAGCATCTGATGAAGAAGGACCGGGTCATGAAGCGGCTCATTCCCCAGTTCGGAGAAGCCTGTCTGCAGACGCGCGGCGATGCCTTCGTCACGTTGGCGCGCAGCATCGTGGGCCAGCAGATTTCGGTCAAGGCGGCCCAGACGGTATGGGATCGCTTTGCCTTGTTGCCCAAGAAGATAACGGCCGGCAATGTGCTCAAGCTCAAGGTCGATGACATGCGCGGCGCCGGCCTGAGCGCGCGCAAGGTGGAGTACCTGGTCGATCTGGCGCTGCACTTTGACAGCGGCGCCGTGCGCGCTGCCGCCTGGAATGCGATGGACGATGAGGCTATCATCGCTGAATTGATCGGCATCCGCGGCATCGGTCGCTGGACCGCCGAGATGTTCCTGATCTTTCACCTGATGCGCCCCAATGTTCTGCCGCTCGATGACGTCGGGCTGATCAACGGCATCAGCAAGAGCTATTTTTCGGGCGACGTCGTGAGCCGCAGCGATGCGCGTGAAGTGGCCGCCGCCTGGACCCCGTACTGTAGCGTGGCAACTTGGTATATTTGGCGCTCGCTGGATCCGGTGCCGGTGGAGTACTAGAAGGCAGTTGCCTGACGGTCGTCGTGGTTTGCAAGGCCTGACGACGGACATATTGATGCATAGGAGCGTTTGTGGCCAAGAAAACATTCCTCGATTTCGAAAATCCGATTGCCGAACTCGAAAACAAGATTGAAGAACTGCGTTATGTGCAGACCGAGTCGGCAGTGGATATTTCCTCCGAGATCGACCAGTTGGCGAAGAAGAGCCAGCAGCTGACCAAGGACATCTACAGCGATCTGTCGCCCTGGCAGATCACCAAGATTGCGCGGCATCCGGAGCGTCCTTATACGCTCGACTATGTCAATGAGATCTTCACGCACTTCGTTGAACTGCATGGCGACCGGCACTTCGCCGATGACCTGAGCATCGTCGGCGGGCTGGCGCGCTTCAATGGCACGCCGTGCATGGTTCTGGGCCAGCAAAAGGGACGCGACACCAAGGAGCGTGGTCTGCGCAACTTCGGCATGAGCAAGCCCGAGGGCTATCGCAAGGCTTTGCGTCTCATGAAGACGGCCGAGAAATTCAAACTGCCGGTGTTCACCTTTGTCGATACGCCTGGCGCCTTTCCCGGCATCGATGCCGAGGAGCGCGGCCAGTCCGAGGCGATCGGGCGCAACATCTTCGAGATGGCGCAGCTTGAAGTGCCGATCATCACCACCATCATCGGCGAAGGCGGCTCCGGCGGCGCGCTGGCGATCTCGATCGGCGATCAGGTCCTGATGCTGCAGTATTCGATCTACTCGGTGATCAGCCCCGAAGGCTGTGCCTCCATCTTGTGGAAGACCTCTGAGAAGGCGCAGGAGGCGGCCGATGCGCTGGGCATCACGGCGCACCGCCTCAAGGCCCTGGGCTTGATCGACAAGATCGTCAACGAGCCGGTCGGCGGCGCGCACCGTGACCACAAGCAGATGGCGGCTTTTCTCAAGCGCGCGCTCAACGATGCTTTCCGCCAGGTCAGTGACCTCAAGGTCAAGGAACTGCTGGACCGGCGCTACGACCGTCTGCAAAGCTATGGTCGCTTCACCGACACCAAGAACGCTGCCAAGTAGGGTGGTGCGCGAGCGGACCTTGCGGGGTCGCGCGTGACGACAACGCTGGCAGACGCGGTTTCCCGATTCTCGCCGGACCTTCCGTTGGCCATCGCCTTCAGTGGTGGCCCGGATTCGACGGCCCTGCTGTTGGCCTGTGCCCGGAAGTGGCCGGGCCAGGTCAGTGCGATTCACATCCACCATGGATTGCAGGCGGCGGGCGATGACTTCGAGCGTCACTGCCAGACCTTCTGCGCGCGCCTCGGTGTGCCCTTGCGTGTACGCCGCGTCGACGGTCGCCATGCGCCAGGGCAAAGCCCGGAGGACGCGGCACGGATTGCCCGTTACCAGGCGTTCGATGCCGTCGCCGGGCAGGATCCGTCGATCCGGAGCATTGCACTGGCGCAGCACGCCGACGATCAGGTCGAAACCCTGCTGCTGGCATTGAGCCGCGGCGCGGGCCTGCCCGGTTTGAGCGCCATGCCTGCGACCTGGGTGCGCGCGGGCATCCACTATCACCGCCCGCTGCTGCAGGTCAGCGCCGCTGAAATTCGGCGCTGGCTGGCCGAGCACGACGCCGGCTATGTGGAAGACCCAAGCAACACCGATGAGCGCTTCACGCGCAACCGCATCCGCGCGCGCCTGATGCCGGCGCTGGACGCAAGCTTTGCCCATTTCCGCGACACCTTTGCCCGCAGTGCCACGCACGCGGCGCAGGCGCAGACGCTGCTGCTGGAACTGGCCGTTCAGGACCTGGCCGACATCGGCATGCCGCCGCTGATTGCCGCCCTGCAGCGCCTGAGCCGCGCGCGCCAGGCCAACGTGCTGCGCCACTGGCTCAACACCGCGCACCAGACGGTGCCGAGCGCGGCACAACTTGAGGAACTGCTGGATCAGATCGACGCCTGCCGCACGCGCGGGCACCGCATCCAGATCAAGGTCGGCAGCGGTCTTGTCGAGCGCCGGGGCCCATTGCTGCATTGGTACAATCACCTGGTTTTGCAATAAAAATCTACCTCCAATGGCATTGATCGTTCACAAATACGGCGGCACGTCGATGGGTTCCACGGAACGCATCCGCAATGTCGCCAAGCGCGTCGCCAAATGGGCGCGTGCCGGCCACCAGATGGTGGTCGTTCCGTCCGCCATGAGCGGTGAAACCAACCGCTTGCTGGCATTGGCCAAGGAACTGGCGCCGGTCCGGACCACCGAGGCCTACGGTCGCGAGCTCGACATGCTGGCCGCCACGGGCGAGCAGGCATCGAGCGCGCTGCTGGCGATTGCGCTGCAGGCCGAAGGTCTGGAGTCGGTAAGCTACGCCGGCTGGCAGGTGCCGATCCGCACCGACAGCGCCTATACCAAGGCGCGCATCGAATCGATCGACGATGCCCGCGTGCGAACCGACCTGAAGGCCGGCCGCGTTGTCATCGTCACGGGCTTTCAGGGGCTCGACGAACTGGGCAACATCACGACGCTCGGGCGCGGCGGCTCCGATACTTCCGCTGTCGCCGTGGCAGCCGCGATGAAGGCCGACGAATGCCTGATCTACACCGACGTGGACGGCGTCTACACCACCGACCCGCGCGTTGTGCCCGAAGCGCGCCGCCTGCACACGGTGAGCTTCGAGGAGATGCTGGAGATGGCCTCTATGGGCTCCAAGGTGCTGCAGATCCGCTCGGTGGAGTTCGCCGGCAAGTACAAGGTGCCGCTGCGTGTCCTGAGCAGTTTCACCCCCTGGGATATCGACATCAACGAGGAAGCCGTCTCCGGCACCCTGATTACTTTTGAGGAAGACGAACACATGGAACAAGCCATTGTTTCGGGCATCGCATTCAGCCGCGATGAAGCCAAGATCTCCGTGTTGGGCGTGCCCGACAAGCCCGGCATCGCCTACCAGATTCTGGGCGCCGTGGCCGATGCCAACATCGACGTCGACGTGATCATCCAGAACATCAGCAAGGACGGCAAGACCGACTTCAGCTTCACGGTCAACCGCGGCGAGTACAACAAGACGGTTGACCTGCTGAACGAAAAAGTGCTGCCGGGTCTGGGCGCGCAAGAGGTGGTGGGCGACACCAAGATCTGCAAGGTCTCGATCGTCGGCATCGGCATGCGCAGCCACGTCGGCGTGGCGAGCAAGATGTTCCGCGTCCTGAGTGAAGAGGGCATCAACATCCAGATGATTTCGACCTCCGAGATCAAGACCTCAGTCGTGATCGACGAGAAGTACATGGAACTGGCGGTGCGCGCCCTGCACAAGGCTTTTGAACTGGACCAGCCGCCAGCTTGACGAAAATTGCGCAGAGTCGTGAGATAATCTGCGCTGTTCAGGAAACGTGACCGAGTGGCCGAAGGTGCTCCCCTGCTAAGGGAGTA
>CAIKMZ010000003.1 GCA_903828665.1 uncultured beta proteobacterium | reverse complement strand
GGCCCGCAATGACATCTTGCGCGTGTCATCCCGGACTTGATCCGGGATCCATGTCGTCTGATCAGCCGCGTTCCTGCGCTGCGTTGGCCACGGCCAGCGCGGTCATGTTAACGACGCGGCGCACGGTGGCCGACGGGGTCAGCACGTGCGCGGAAGCCGCAGCGCCGAGCAGGATCGGCCCGACCGTGACGCCGCTGCCGCCCGTCATCTTGAGCACATTGAACAGGATGTTGGCAGCGTCCAGATTCGGGCAGATCAGCAGGTTGGCTTCGCCGTGCAGCTTGCTGTCCATCAGCGCCGCGTGGCGCATGTCTTCCGACAGGGCGGCGTCGCCGTGCAGTTCGCCGTCGCATTCCACGTCCGGCGCCATCTTGCTGAACAGCTCGTGCGCCAGGCGCATCTTGACAGCCGACTTGCGGCTGGACGAACCGTACATCGAGTGCGACAGGAAGGCGACCTTGGGCGGCAGGCCGAAGCGCTTGATTTCCTCGGCCGCCATCATGGCGATGCTGGCGAGCTGTTCGGCGTCCGGGTCTTCATTGACAAAGGTGTCGGCGATGAACAGCGTGCGCTTCTCCAGCATCAGGGCGTTGAGCGCGGCAAAGCCGGAAGCGCCTTTCTTCATGCCGATGACATCGCGCACGTGGTCCAGGTGCACGTCGAAGCGGCCGTGCAGGCCGCACAGCATGGCGTCGGCATCGCCGAGCTTGAGCATGAGTGCGGCGATGGTCGTGGTCGAGCGTCGCACGGCGGCCTTGGCGGCCTCGATCGATACGCCGCGCCGGCCCATCAGGCCGTGGTAGGTCTCCCAGTACTGGCGGAAGCGCGGATCGTCTTCCGGGTTCACGCAATCGACGTCGTTGCCCAGGCGGATGCGCAATCCGGCCTTGAGCATGCGCGCCTCGATCACCGCGGGACGTCCGATCAGGATCGGGCGCGCCAGGCCTTCGTCCACCACGACCTGCACGGCGCGCAGCACGCGCTCGTCTTCGCCTTCAGCGTAGGCCACGCGCTTGGCAGCCGGCGGCACCGCCTTGGCGGCGGTGAACACCGGGCGCATGAACATGCCGGTTTGGTAGACAAAGCGCGAGAGCTGCTGGCGGTAGGCTTCCATGTCCTTGATCGGGCGCGTCGCCACGCCGGATTCCTCGGCCGCCTTCGCGACAGCCGGCGCGATGCGCAGGATCAGGCGCGAATCGAAGGGCGTCGGGATCAGGTACTCCGAGCCGAACACCAGTTCCTTGCCGGCGTAGGCGGTGGCCACTTCCTCGCTGATGTCGGCCTTGGCCAGATCGGCGATCTGGCGCACGCAGGCCAGCTTCATGGCTTCGGTGATCTTGGTGGCGCCGCAGTCCAGCGCGCCGCGGAAGATGTAGGGGAAGCACAGGACGTTGTTGACCTGGTTCGGGTAGTCGGAGCGTCCTGTGGCGATGATGCAGTCCGGCCGAACGGCCTTTGCCAGCTCGGGGCGGATTTCGGGCTCCGGGTTGGCCAGCGCCAGGATGATGGGCTTGTCTGCCATGGTCTTGACCATGGCCTGCGTCAGCACGCCGGCGGTCGAGCAGCCGAGGAAGACGTCGGCCTTGTCGATCACGTCGGCCAGCGTGCGCAGTCCGGTTTTCTGCGCGTAGCGCGCCTTTGATTCGTCGTAGCCGCCGGGGCGGCCTTCGTAGATCAGGCCCTTGGAGTCGCACACAAAAACGTTGCCGCGCGTGACGCCCAAGCCGACCATGACGTCGAGGCAGGCGATCGCCGCCGCACCGGCGCCCGACACCGCGACCTTGACGTCCTCGATGCGCTTGCCCACCAGTTCGAGGCCGTTGAGGAGGGCCGCGCTGGAGATGATGGCCGTGCCGTGCTGGTCGTCATGGAACAGCGGAATGTTCATGCGCTCGCGCAGCTTCTTCTCGATGTAGAAGCACTCGGGCGCCTTGATGTCTTCGAGGTTAATGCCGCCCAGCGTGGGCTCCAGCGCGGCGATGATCTCAATGAGCTTGTCAGGGTCGCGCTCGGCCAGTTCGATGTCGAAGACGTCGATGCCGGCGAACTTCTTGAACAGGCAGCCCTTGCCCTCCATCACCGGCTTGGAAGCCAGCGGGCCGATGTCGCCCAGGCCGAGCACGGCAGTGCCGTTGGTGATGACGCCGACCAGATTGCCGCGCGAGGTGTATTCGGTGACCAGCGAGGGATCGGCTTCGATGTCCAGGCAGGGGTAGGCAACGCCGGGCGAATAAGCCAGCGACAGGTCGCGCTGGTTGTGCAGCGGCTTGGTCGGCGTGACTGAAATCTTGCCGCGCGTGGGCGTGCGGTGGTACTCGCGCGCTGCATCGCGCAGGGCGTTTTCGGCCGGGGAAAGTTCCTTGCTCATTTCAAACTCCTTCTTATAAAAGCAAATCGTTCAAACTGCGCGCGATCACCTTGGTCGCACGCCGTAAATCTTCCAGGTCGAGCCGTTCATCCGCACGCTTGGCGTGCGACTCGAGCACGGTGCGCGGCCCGGCACCATAGATGACGCCGGGAATCCCGGCCTCGCAGAACAGGCGCACGTCAGTGTACAGGGGCGTTCCGAGCGCTGGAATCGGCTCGCCGAACACGACATGCGCGTGCTTCTGCAAGGCTTTCACCAGCGGCTTGTTGCCGGGCAGCGGCTGCATGGCGCGGGCCAGCAGGATGCGCCGGACATCGACCGTGATGCCGCTGCACTGCGCGGCGGCGGCGGCGATGATGTGGCGCAGCGTGACCTCGACTTTCGCCGGATCTTCCTCCGGGATCATTCGGCGGTCGAGCTTGAAGCGCACGCGTCCCGGTATGACGTTGGTGTTGGTGCCGCCTTCGATCACGCCGACGTTCAGATACGGATGGGTGATGCCTTCTACCGCCGAGCGCACCTGGCGGTAGCGCGCGTTTTCCGCGTACAGCGCCTGCAGGATGTGGACCGTGGCCTGCAGCGCGTCGACGCCCGATTCGGGAATGGCGGCGTGCGCCATCTTGCCGTGGACCGTGACTTCGAGCTGCAGGCAGCCGTTGTGCGCCGTGATCACCTGGTAGCTGAAACCGGCGGCGATCATCAGGTCGGGCCGGATCAGCTTGTTGTTGAGCAGCCAGGCCGGGCCGGCCTGACCGCCGAACTCTTCGTCGTACGTGAACAGCAGTTCGACGCAACCGGTGCGCGGCGCCTCCACGGCTTCGAGTGCGCGCAAGGCAAAGGCGTAGGTCGAGAAATCGCACTTGCTGACGGCGGCGGCGCGGCCGTAGATCTTGCCGTTGACGATCTCGCCACCGTAGGGGTCCTGGCTCCAGCCTTCGCCGGGCGGCACGACATCGCCGTGCGCGTTGAGCAGCACCGTGATGCCGGGGCCGAATTTGCGCCGCACCAGCAGGTTGGTGATGCTCGTCAGGCCAAGCGGCTGCAACTCGGATGGCGGCACCGGGTACTTCTCGACCGGCAGGCCCATGGCTTCGAGCAGTTCGGCCGTGCGTTGCGCATGCGGCGCGTTGTCGCCCGGCGGTGTGTCAGTGGGGACGCGGATCAGTTCCTGCAGAAAGCGGACCTGCTCGTCAAAGTGGGCATCGATCCATGAGTCGAGTTTTTCGTAAATGGTCATGGCAAAGTCGTCCGTGAAGGTTCAGGATTCGCTGGCGAGTTCATCGAGCAACAGGGCAAAGGCCTCGATTGCGAGCTGCATGTCGTCGCTGGTGGTCGACTCCAGCGGGTTGTGGCTGATGCCGCCATTCTGGCCGCGCACGAACAGCATGGCCTGCGGCATGAGCTCGTGCAGCTTCATGGCGTCGTGCCCGGCGCCGCTGGGCAGGCGGTGAAGCGGCAAACCCAGGGCCGCGACCGCGCGCTCCCAGCGCGCCTGCCAGGCGCTTGCGCTCGGCGCCGCCGGCACGCGCAGTGTTTCCTGCAGCGTCACCTGCACGCCGCGGCGCGCGCAGATGGCCTGCTGCTGCGCCAGCACGTCGCGCACCAGCGCATCGCACTGCGCGTTGCTGGGTGCGCGCAGGTCGAGCGAATAGCGGCAGCGCCCCGGTATCACGTTGATCGAGCCGCGCGGCACTTCGAGCAGGCCGACGGTGGCCACCGAGTCGGCGTCCTGCGCCGCGCGCTGTTCGCAATAGAGCATGAGTTCGGCCGCGGCGCAGGCGGCGTCGCGCCGGCGGCCCATCGGCGTGGTGCCGGCGTGGCTGGCCATGCCGGTGATCTCGCCGAGGTAGCGCACGCTGGCGTTGATGGAGGTGACGATGCCCAGCGGCAGGTTCAGTTCATTGAGAACCGGACCCTGCTCGATGTGCACCTCGACGAAGCCCAGGTAGCGCGACGCGTCGCGGCGCAAGGCCGGGATGTCCTCGATGCGCAGGCCGGCGCCCTGCATGGCTTCACGCAGCGTGATGCCGTTGGCGTCCCGCTGTTCCAGCCACTGCGTGTCGAAGGCGCCGATCAGCGCGCTCGAGGCGATGAAGGGCGCCTGGTAGCGCTGGCCTTCCTCCTCGGCGAAGGCAACCAGCTCGATGCCCAACGGCAGGCGCCGTGCCGCGCGATGCAGCTCGCGCACGGCGGCCATCGGCACGAAGATGCCCAGGCGCCCGTCGTACTTGCCGGCGTTGCGCACGGTGTCGAAGTGGCTGCCCGTCAGCAGGTACTTCGCGCCGGGCCGGTCCGCGTGGTAGCGGCCCACGACGTTGCCGACCGCGTCGTGCACCACCTCGTCAAAACCGCACTCCCGCATCCATTGGCCGATCTGCGCGGCGCAGGCGCGGTGCGCCGGCGTCAGGTAGGTGACGGCGAGCTGCTTGTTTTCGGCAAAGCCCGCGTCGCTGTGCACGCTCAAGGCCTCCTG
This sequence comes from uncultured beta proteobacterium, assembly GCA_903828665.1. Classification (GTDB taxonomy): domain Bacteria; phylum Pseudomonadota; class Gammaproteobacteria; order Burkholderiales; family Burkholderiaceae_C; genus Rhodoferax. The sequence continues at coordinate 47,378 of CAIKMZ010000003.1, read as the reverse complement.
CCAATCCCAGACCGCGTTGCCCAGAGTCGGCTCGACGCCGAATTTGTCGTTCAGACGGATCTCCGCGATGCGGTGGATGTTGCGCAGGCACTCCTGCAATTCGACATCGCGCTGCCCGGCCAGCCGCCGCTCGAAGGCCGCGATGATCTCCTGGCGCGACAGGCCGCTGCCGCGCGGACCGCGCACGGCCAGCACGAAAGGCCAGCCGAAGCGAGCGTTGTAGTCGGCATTGAGCTGCTGGATCCTGGCGAACTCCTGCGCACTGCAGTCAGACAGACCGGCCTTGCCCTGTTCATGCGCGGACTCTGCCGTCAAGGTCTTGCCGACCATGGCCTTGCCCGCGAGTTCGGGGTGGGCGCGCACCAGCGCGACCTGCGCATCGCGCCCGGCCGCATCGACGATGCGAGCCATGGCGTGCTTGAGCTGGGCCAGCGAGGCAAAGGGTCGCTGCGCCAGCGCCGAGCGCGCAATCCAGGGCGAGTTCTCGTACAGGCCTTCGAGCAGCGCTGCGGCCTCGGGCAGACCGGCGGCATTGAGTTCGGACAGCGTCATGGCCATGTTCAGGGCGTCATGGTTTCGCGAAACGGATGCACGCTGCGCCAGTGCCGCGCGATGTCGATGCGCCGGCAGACCCAGACCTTCTCATGCCGTTCGATGTGGTCCAGAAAGCGCTGCAGCGCAACGATGCGACCGGGGCGGCCGAGCAAGCGGCAGTGCATGCCGACGCTGAGCATCTTCGGGCGGTTCTCGCCGGCGGGGTCGCCTTCGGCATAAAGCGCATCGAAGCTGTCGCGCAGGTAGGTGAAGAAGTCGTCGCCCTGCGCGAAACCCTGCGGCAGCGAGAAGCGCATGTCGTTGCTGTCCAGGGTGTAGGGAACAATCAGCTGCGGCACGACGCTGCCATCGGTCCTGCGCACCTGCATCCAGAACGGCAGGTCGTCGCCGTAGTAATCGCTGTCGTAGGTGAAGCCGCCGTAGTCGGCCACCAGGCGGCGCGTGTTCGGGCTGTCGCGCCCGGTGTACCAGCCCAGCGCGCGCTCGCCGGTCAGGCGCTTGATGATGTCCATGGCGCGCGCCATGTGCTCGCGCTCGGTGGCCTCGTCGACGCCCTGATAGTGGATCCAGCGCCAACCGTGGCAGGCGATCTCATGCCCGCTTTGGTGCAGCGAACGGACCAGTTCCGGGTTGCGCTCGAGTGCCATCGCGACGCCGAACACCGTCAGAGGCAGGCCGCGTTTCTCGAACTCGCGCAGGATGCGCCAGACGCCGGCGCGCGAGCCGTATTCGTAAATGCCTTCCATGCTGATGTGGCGCACGGGGAAGCTCGGCGGGTTGGCCATCTCGGAGAGAAATTGCTCGGAGCCGGCGTCGCCGTGCAGCACGCTCATCTCGCCGCCTTCCTCGTAATTGAGGACAAACTGCACCGCGATGCGGGCCTGCGCCGGCCACTGCGCGTGCGGCGGATGGGGCCCGTAGCCGACGAGGTCGCGCGGGTAGGGGAGTGTGCTGTCGTAAGAGGTCATTTTGCCGCTGCCAAGCTGAGTGTATACACTTTGTGTTTGCATCAAAAAGGGGCGGACCATGGGCTTGAGTACCCACGTATTGGACACCATGCACGGTACGCCGGCCGCGGGCATGGCGGTCGCCCTGTACGCGACCGATGGCGGTTCGGCAACGCTGCTCAAGCAGTTGGTTCTGAATAAGGACGGCCGCAATCCGGATGGCTTGCTGCTCGCGGGGGATGCCTTGCGGCGCGGTTGTTACCGGCTGGTGTTCGATGTGGCCGGCTACTATGCGGCGCTCGGTGTCGAGTTGCCGCAGCCCAATTTCCTGGGCAAGGTGTCAATCGATTTCGGCATCGCCGAGCCCGGGCAGCACTACCACGTTCCGCTGCTCGTCAGCCCATGGAGCTATTCAACCTATCGGGGGTCGTGAGCCTCTCGTTATTGTGCTTCGGTTCTGTCATTGCGGACTTGATCCGCAATCCATGGCGCGTGGCACTGGATGCCGGATCGAGTTCGGCATGACAGCCTGAGGTGTTGTTGCTGCCTATTCCGCAAGCCAAGTCAGTTAAGGACAGAGCTTGCTCGCTTCGCGTAGCTGCGGTCTGTCCCGCAAAGTCTCAGAGTTGCCCTTCCGTCAGCGTGTCGAGCTGGAAGCGGCCGCTGCTGTGCCAGAGCCAGGTGTCGGTGTAGGTGACCTTGCCCAGACGCACGGGCTTGGGGAAGGGCGCGGCCTGGCGCACGGTGCGTTCGATTTCGGCGATCACTTCGGGCGCCTGTTTCGGCGCGCGCATCCAGTCCAGGTTCAGTACGCGGCCCTGGCTGTCGACCTCGACCTGCAGAACGCCGATTGCATAAAGCAGGGGCGGCATCTTGCCCGGATAGATCCGGTTCGCGTTCTGGCTGTAGAGGTGGCTGGCCGCGTCGCGTCGATAGTCGCGGGGATTGGTGGCATTGGATACAGGCGTCATGGCTGCGGGTCGGGTGGTCGGTGTGGCCGCCGTGGCCCCGGTTGCGGGCGCCGGCGGTGGCGGGTTGCTCGGGCCGGAGGCAACGGGTGGCACGGGCCTGGGCGCGGTGCCGCAGGCGGCGATGATGGCGGCAATGGTTGCAGCGCCGGCGGCACGCCACGTGCGGGGGGATTTCGGTGCTCTCTTCATCGGATGTCTCCCGAAAACAAATGGATTGATTCACGCGCTACAGTGTTGGCAACAGCGCAGGCGTCTACTTTGCCCGAAAACGGGCGGCTTGTCGCACATTTTGGTTTCAAAAGGTAATGATGACTTGTGACGGTTTCCTGATGCGTTTGCTTGTCGAATACGCCTGTCTGGTCACGGTGCAGGCCACGCGCGGCTCGGTGCCGCGCGAAGCGGGCGCCTGGATGGCAGTGTTCGGCGCCGACATGCTGGGCAGCATTGGCGGTGGCCATCTGGAATTCCAGGCCATCGACGAAGCGCGCCAGCGCCTGTCGGGCAGCGGCGGCGCGCCGATCGTGCGCTACAGGCTGGGCCCCTCGCTCGGCCAGTGCTGCGGTGGCGAGGTGCAGCTGCGCTTCGAGCGCGTCGGCGCTGCCGACATCGATGCGCTGCGGGCGCGACTTTCGCTGCAGCGCACCCCGCTCGCGCTGTTTGGCGGCGGCCATGTCGGCCATGCCCTGGTGCGCGTGTTCACATCCTTGCCGCTGCAGGTGAGCTGGATCGACAGCCGCGACCAGATCTTTCCGGCGGACTTGCCGCCCAATGTCACGGCCGAGCACTCGGACCCGGTGCAGGCGGCGGTGCAGGATCTGGCGCCGGACAGCCGCGTGCTGATCATGAGCTTCAGCCACGCCGAGGATCTGGAGCTGGTCGCGGCCTGTCTGCTGCGCCAGCGCCTGCGCGCCGATCTGCCTTATGTCGGCCTGATTGGCAGCAAGACGAAATGGGCGAGCTTTTCGCACCGGCTTTTGGCGCGCGGCTTCACGGCGCAGGAACTGGCGCACGTCACCTGTCCGATCGGCGTTGCCGGCATCCCCGGCAAGGCGCCCGAGGTGATCGCGGTTGCCGTGGCGGCACAGATATTGCAGACCTTGCCGCAGCGCTGAACACGACGCACGAACAAGGGGCGGATCCATGGAAAGCTATTACCTCGACTGGGCCAATCTGTTGCTGCGCTGGACGCATGTCGTCACCGCCATTGCCTGGATCGGCTCGTCCTTTTATTTTGTGTTTCTCGACAGCAGTCTGACGCCACCCATCGATGACGAGCAGAAGAAGCAGGGCGTCAGCGGCGAACTGTGGGCCGTGCACGGCGGCGGCTTCTACCACCCGGTCAAGTTCAATGTCTCGCCCACGCAGTTGCCCGGCAACCTGCACTGGTTTTACTGGGAGAGCTACACGACCTGGCTGAGCGGCTTCGCGCTGTTCATCGTCAGCTATCTCTGGAGCGCGAGCAGCTACCTGATCGACAAGTCGCTGATGGACTGGCCGCCGGCCACGGCCATCGCCGTGGCCTTGTCCTTCCTGCTGCTGTTCTGGCTCTTGTACGACCGGATCTGCCGCAGCTTCGGCCAGCGTGCGCATGGCGATGCCATCGTCGGCGTGCTCGTTTTCGCGCTGGTATGCCTCGCGTCATGGGGTGCCTGCCACTGGTTTGCCGGGCGAGCCGCGTTCCTGCTCGTCGGCGCCATGCTGGCGACCAGCATGAGCGCCAATGTGTTTTTCTGGATCATCCCGGGGCAGAAGAAGGTTGTGCAGGCCTTGCGCGCCGGGCAGGCCGCCGACGCCACGCACGGCCAGCGCGGCAAGCAGCGCAGCGTGCACAACACCTACTTCACGCTGCCCGTGCTGTTCGCCATGCTCAGCGGGCACTACAGCTTCACCTTCAGCCATCCGCAGAACTGGCTGGTGCTGATCGGCATGATGGCTGCCGGCGCGGCGATCCGCCAGTTCTTCGTCATGCGCCACGGCTACAAGCTCGGTCGCAACGGCAATCCGCTGGGCTATGCGCTGGCCGGTGTCGCGGCGCTGGTCGCGCTGATGGTCTGGTTGGCGCCGGCGCCGTCAGCAACGCCGGCCGGAGTGCAGCAGGTCGGGTACAAGGAACTGCAACCGGTGCTGGAGCGGCGTTGCTACCTGTGCCATGGCGAGCAGGTGCAGATGAAGAACATCCGGCTCGACTCCAGGCCGAGCGTGAAGGCCTACGCGCAGTACCTGTACCAGCAGGCGGTGGTGCTCAAGTTGATGCCGATGAACAACGCCACCGGCATCACGGAGGCCGAACGCGCGCTGATCAAGCAGTGGTTCGAGGGCGGCGCCCGCATCGATTGAGCGCCGCTGCGCATCAGTCGACGCGCGCGCCCGAGGCTTTTACGAGCTTCTCGTATTTGGCGCGCTCGCTCTTCATGAACGCGCCGAATTCCTCGGGCGAGCTCGGTGCCGGCTCGGCCAGCAGCGCGGCAAAGCGGGTCCTGGTTTCCGGCGCCTTGAGCGCCGCGACAAAGGCCTGATTCAGACGCGCGACGACATCCTTCGGTGTCGCCGCTGGCGCCACCAGACCCCACCAGGTATCGATGGCAAAACCCTTGAGCGTGTCGGCCATCGGCGGCGTATCGGGCAGGGCGCTCGAGCGCGTCAGCGTGGTGACTGCGATGGCGCGCAGCTTGCCCGAGCGGATGTTGGGCGCGGCCGTGGCGAGGTTGTCGAAATTGAAATCGACCTGGCCGCCGAGCAGGGCGAGCTGCGCCGGGCTGCCGCCGTTGTAGGGGATGTGCACGGCAAAGATGCCGGCGTCGCGCTTGAACATCTCGCCTGCCAGGTGGCCGGCGCTGCCGTTGCCGCCGCTGCCGTAGTTGAGCTTGCCCGGATTGGCCTTGGCGTAGCGGATCAGTTCGGCCAGCGTGTGGATGTTCAGGCGCTGTGCCGCTTCCGCGTTCATCACCAGCACATTCGGTACCCGCACCATCTGCGTGATCGGCGTGAAGTCGGTCGCGGCGTTGTACGGCATCTTGCCGTAGAGCCAGGGATTGACGGCGTGCGTTGCGGTGGCCGCGATGCCGATGGTCATGCCGTCCGGCGCGGCTTTCGCCACGGCGTCGGCGCCGATGTTGCCGCCGGCGCCCGGCTTGTTCTCAATGATCACGGTGCCCAGCGTGTCGCGCACCCGCTCCGCCAGCGCGCGCGCGGTGATGTCGAGCGGGCCGCCGGCGGCGTAGGGCACGATCAGGCGGATCGGTTTGTTCTGGGCTTGCGCCACAGGCGCGCTAAAGGCGCCGAGCAGCGCCAGGGCGCTCAGCATGATTTTCTTGAAGTGCATGGGTTCTCTTTCGTGAATCGGTTGAGTGCGGTACTAGGCCGTGGCCAGATCGGCGGCCTTGTCGGCTTCGCTGGTGAAGGCATCAGCGTAGAACTCGTCGGGTGGCAAGCCGGCGCGTGCAAAGTCGGCACGCGCCGCTTCCACCATCAGTGGCGTGCCGCAGGCATAGACCTGGTAGGGCGACAGATCGGGGAGGTCCTGCAGCACGGCGCGGTGCACGAAGCCGGTGCGCCCGCTCCAGGCGTCGCCGGGCTGGGCGTCCGAGACGACCGGCACGTAGCGCAGATGCGGCATCTCCAGAAGCCGGGCCTTGACCCAGGCGTCGAGGTACAGGTCCTGCGGTCGGCGTCCGCCCCAGTAGAGCGTGGTCGGCCGCGTGCTGCCGCGCAACTGCATGTGCTCGATGATGGCCTTGAGCGGCGCAAAGCCCGTGCCGGCGGCCAGCAGCACGATCGGCTTGTCGCTCTCTTCACGCAGGAAGAAACTGCCATAGGGACCTTCGATGCGCAGGATGTCCTTTTCTTTCAAGGCGCCAAAGACCTGGTCGGTGAACGTGCCGCCTGGCAGATGCCGGATGTGCAGCTCAAGCCCGCCGCAGTCGGCCTGCGTGTGCGGTGCGTTGGCCATCGAGTAGCTGCGCCGCACGCCGCCTTGCAGGATGAACTCGACATACTGGCCGGCGTGGTAGGCAAAATTTTCGCTGGCCGGGAGCTGCAGGCGCAGCAGCATGACATCGTGCGACTTCTTCTCCAGCAGGCTGACGCGCGTGGGCATCTTGCGCACCGGCAGCGCGCCGGCCTCGGTCACCTGGCGCGACTCCAGCACCAGATCGCTCTGCGCGACGCCGCAGCAGCTCAGGATGAAGCCATTGGCCTCCTCTTCCTCGCTCAAAGCCTTGCTCTGGTGCGCGCCGTGCACCACGCTGCCTTCGAGCTTCCTGCATTTGCAGGAGCCGCAGGCACCGTCCTTGCAGCCGTAGGGCATGCCGATGCCCTGGCGGATGGCCGCGGCCAGGATGGTCTCGCCGGCGTCGGCGGTGAAGGTGCGCGCGCTCGGCTGCACGGTGATCCGGAACGCGGACGCTTCGGTTTGGCTGCTTGTCATCTTTTCTGTATCCTTGGGGGAAATCAACACCTTGCCGGACTTCGGCTCCTGCGCGGCAAGCCTCTCTGTCTCCAACATTCGAACAGCACCGATTTTGCCTTCAAACCAAAGCCCTCACCCCATTTTGTACGCGACCCGTCCGGGCGCGCTGCCAAGCCGCTTTCGCCGACCGCGCGTGCTGATCGTCGGCTGTGGCGATGTCGGCCTGCGTGTAGCCCAGGCACTGCCCAAGCGCGTGCACCTGATCGCGCTGACATCGAGCATGGAGCGCGTGCCGCTGCTGCGCGAGCGCGGCATCACGCCGCTGATCGGTGACCTGGACAAGGCCTCATCCGTGCGCCGGCTCGCCGGCCTGTGCCAGCGCGTGATTCAGCTGGCGCCGCCGCCAGGGCAGGGCTGGATCGATCCGCGCACGCGCGCCCTGACGCGCGCGCTGCGCTTGCGAAGCCGGCCCGAGGTGGTGGTCTACGGCTCCACCAGTGGCGTCTATGGCGACTGTCAAGGCGAGATCGTCTCGGAAACGCGCGCGCCCAATGCCGACACGCCGCGCGCGCGCCGGCGTATGGATGCCGAAGGCGCGCTGCGCTTCCTGGGCCGCTCGGCCGGCGTGCGTGCCAGCATCCTGCGCATCCCCGGCATCTACGCCGTGGACCGTGTGGACGGCACCCCGCGCGCACGGCTGCAAAAGGGCACACCGGTGCTGCAGGCGTCCGACGATGTCTATACCAACCATATCCAGGCCGACGATCTGGCGCGCGCCTGCGTCGCCGCCCTGTGGCGCGGCAAGGCGCAGCGCGTCTACAACGTGAACGACGATACCTGCCTGAAGATGGGCGACTATTTCGACCTCGCGGCCGACCTGTACGGCTTGCCGCGCCCGCCGCGCGTCTCCCGCGACACAGCGCCGGACCGGTTGCCGCTGATGCTGCTGAGCTTCATGAGCGAGTCGCGCCGCATGGACAACACGCGCCTGAAGCAGGAACTGCGCGTGCGCCTGCAGTACCCGACTGTCAGCGAAGGGCTGCGCGGGATGACCGGCGCCAAGGGAATGGCAGCGGCCAAGAGCACCGCAAAGCAGCCTTAGATCAATGACTGATCAGATAGCGCTTGGGCCCTGTTGAAACCGGCTTAAACTAAATTATGGCAATCACAACTCATTAACAGGGGTAAGAATCATGGCCGGCAGCAAGAAATACGTTTATGCATTCGAAGAGGGCGACGGGAAGAACAAGATATTGCTGGGCGGCAAGGGCGCCAATCTGTGCGAGATGACGCAGATCGGCCTGAACGTGCCACCGGGCTTTACCGCTACCACCGACGCCTGCAACGCCTACCTGGAAAAGAACCAGTTGCCGGCGGGCTTGATGGATGAAATCAGGACCCATATGCTGGCGCTGGAGAAGAAGACCGGCAAAGGCTTTGGCGACGGCAAGAACCCGCTGCTGATTTCGGTGCGCTCGGGTTCGGCCATGTCGATGCCGGGCATGATGGACACGATTCTGAACCTCGGACTCAATGACGTCTCGCTCAAGGGCCTAATTGCGCTAACCGGCAACGAGCGTTTTGCCTACGATGCCTACCGCCGCTTCATCCAGCTGTTCGGCAAGATCGCGCTCAACATCAGCGACGAGCATTTTGACGAGCGCATGGCAGCGATCAAGCGCAAGTACGGCGCCGCGCAGGACGTTGACCTGCAGACCGAGCACCTGAAGGAACTCTCAAACGAGTTTTTGCACATCATTGAGCAGCACACCGGCAAGCCGTTCCCGCAGGATCCGTACGAGCAGCTTGAAATTTCGGTGGCCGCGGTGTTCCGCTCCTGGATGGGCAAGCGCGCGGTCGACTACCGCAAGCAGTTTCGCATCACCAAGGACCTGGCCAACGGCACGGCAGTCAATATCTGCACCATGGTGTTCGGCAACATGGGCAACGATTCGGGCACCGGTGTGGGCTTCACGCGCAACCCCGGAACCGGCGAGAACGTCATCTACGGCGAGTACCTGGTCAACGCCCAGGGTGAGGACGTGGTGGCCGGCATCCGCACACCCAAGGCGATCGCCGAGATGGAGCAGGAAATGCCGGAAATTTATCGGCAATTGATGACGCTGCACCACCGCCTAGAGTCGCATTATCACGAGGTACAGGATTTCGAGTTCACGATCGAGAAAGGCATTCTCTATTGCCTGCAAACGCGCAACGGCAAGATGAACGCGCGCGGCATGGTGCGCAGTTCGGTCGAGATGTTCCATGAGGGGCTGATCACCAAGGAGCGCGCGCTGCTGCGCGTTGACCCGGCCGTGCTCGAGCAGTTGCTGGTGCCGCAGCTTGCGCCCAATTTCCACGGCAAGTCGCTGGCCCAGGGTCTGGCGGCCTCGCCCGGCGCGGCGTCGGGCAAGATCGTTTTTGACGCCGATACCGCCGAAGCGCGCGGGCGCGCCGGCGAGAAGATCATCCTGGTGCGCGAGGAGACCAAGCCGGAAGACATCCATGGCTTCTTCCAGGCCCAGGGTATCCTGACCAGCCGCGGCGGTAAGACCTCGCACGCGGCCGTGGTGGCGCGCGGCATGGGCAAGCCCTGCGTCTCGGGCTGCGAGCAGATCGTCATCAACGTCCTGTTGCGCAGTGCGCAGATCGGCGACACCACTTTGCAGGAAGGCGACATCATCACCATCGACGGTGGCAGCGGGCACGTTTACGCTGGCGAAGTGCCGACGGTGGAAGCGGAGTTCTCCGAGGAAATGGACACGCTGCTGCACTGGGCCGACGAGGTCGCCACCCTCAAGGTGATGGGCAACGCGGATACGCCGGAAGATGCGCAGCGTGCGCGTGAATTCGGCGCCATGGGCATCGGCCTGTGCCGCACCGAGCGCATGTTCAACAGCACAGACCGGTTGCCGATCGTGCAGGAGATGATCCTCGCCGAGACGCTGGAAGACCGGCAGGCTGCGCTCGAGCGCCTGCTGCCGATCCAGCGTTCCGACTTTAAGGGCATTTTCAAGGCCATGAAGGGCCTGCCCGTGACCGTGCGCCTGCTCGATCCGCCGATGCACGAATTCCTGCCGACGGCGGCGCAGCTCGAACTCGAAATCGCGCATCTGCACCAGTTGCGCGACACGATCAAGGGCCTCGAAGAACTGCCCGACACCCTCAAGCTGCTCAATCCCAAGCTGTACCAGCAGTACTCGGACGGCCTGACCAAGCTGATGGATGGATTGCATACCTTCAAGGATTCGCACCTGGAAGAAGACGTGATCGAGCGCAAGGAAAAAATCCTCAAGAAGGTGCGCGCCCTATCCGAAGTGAACCCGATGCTCGGGCACCGCGGTGTGCGCCTCGGTATCACCTATCCCGAGATCTACTCGATGCAGATCCGCGCCATTCTGGAAGCCGCTGCGCTGTGCGCCCGGGATGGCATCGAGATCTACCCGGAGATCATGGTGCCGCAGGTGGCCACGGTCGAGGAACTCAAGCGCATCCACAGCTACGTTCAGCGCATCCGTCTGGAAGTCAAGGCCACGCATGGCATTGACGTGCAGTTCAAGTTCGGCTCCATGCTCGAAGTCGTGCGCGCCTGCATGCGCTCCGGGCGCATGGCGGAGATCGCCGAGTTCTTCTCGTTCGGCACCAACGACCTGAGCCAGGCTACGTTCTCCTTCAGCCGCGAGGATGCGGAGAACAAGTTCCTGCCGTTCTACAACGAGACCGGCATTCTGGAAGACAACCCGTTCGAGGTGCTTGACATCAAGGGCGTGGGGCAGCTCATGAAGATGGCCGTCAAGCAGGGCCGCGAGACCAATCCGGACCTCAAGGTTGGCATCTGCGGCGAGCATGGCGGGCATCCGGGCTCGATCCACTTCTGCCACTACATCAAGCTCAATTACGTTTCCTGCTCGGGTCCGCGCGTGCCGATCGCGCGCCTTGCGGCCGCGCAGGCCAAGTTGCAGGAAGAGCAGTACCGCGAGCCGGTTTGAAGGCTGCTTCGCGCCGTGCATTCGGCGTCGCGCGGCCCATGAACCCTTGATCTGTTATTGCTGCACTTGGTTGTCATCCCGGGCTTGACCCGGGATCGGTGCCTTTTGACGGTGCACGCGAACCATGGATTGCTGATCAGTCCGCAATGACAGGGAAGAAGCGAGTTCTCGCGTTCCCGACTATTACTTCGGCGTGCCCGCGCGCCAGGTCTGCACGGCCTTGAGGGTGTTCTCGACGTGCTGGTCCGGGCTCAGGCTGGAGAAGACGTAGAGAACCTTGCCTTGCGGGCTGATCACATAGGAAATGCGATCCGCCATGTCGGGCTTGACCCATAGCGCGGCGTCGTATTCCTTCATGATGCGCGCGCCCTTGTCGGCCGCCACCGCAAATTTGTCACGGCAGGCCTCGACCGAAAACTTCTTCAGTGTTTCGATGTCATCGTTAGAGATGCCGACCACGGTGGCGCCCAAGGCGTTGAACTTCGGCGTGGCTTCGGCGAAGTTGTGCGCCTCGATCGTGCAACCGCTGGTAAATGCCTTCGGATAGAAGTACAGCACGACCGGTCCTTTCTTCAAGGTTTCGGCCATGGAGAACTTGAACGCGGTGCCGGCGCGGGCTGCCTCGGTGGTGAAATCCGGCGCCGTGGCGCCGACAGCCAAGGCCGCCAGCGCGCTGTTGCCCGAAGTGGCCAGTATCAGGGATGTGAGTGCCGACAGGAGTGGGTGCTTGAGTTTCATGGCATCGATCCGGATGAATGGTGAGTGACCACGGTAACTCAAACGGCAATACCCGGTTCTCTATTGCGGGTACTCCTCCCGCGCTCGTTTGTCATGCCGGACCCCGATCCGGCATCCAGTGCCACGCGGACCATGGATTGCGGATCAGGTCCGCGATGACAATCCTCATATCAGCTGTAGCTGCGCGCGTCCTCGATCACCTTGCCGTCGTTGGGCAGGCTGCCGGGCAGCAGGAACTCGACATCGCCGCGCAGCTTGGTCACGTCGCGAATCGCTTCGCCGATCTTTGCGGCCAGCGCATCAGGACCACCGCAGGCGGTCTCGACTTTGAGGGTCATGGTGTCGTTGGCCATTGCGCCGGTGACCACCAGGCGCGCGCGCGCGACCTCGGGGAAGCGCTTGATGATGTCTGCGACCTGGCCCGGATGGACGAACATGCCGCGAATCTTGGTGGTCTGGTCGGCGCGCCCCATCCAGCCCTTGATGCGCACGTTGGTACGTCCGGTCGGGCATGCCCCTTCCAGTATCGCCGACATGTCGCCGGTGCCGAAGCGAACGAGCGGGTAATAGGGGTTGAGCGTGGTCACCACGACTTCGCCGACTTCACCCGGCGCCACCGGGTCGCCGGTGCCGGGGCGCACGATCTCGACGATCACGCCCTCGTCAATGACCAGGCCTTCGCGGGCCGCGGTCTCGTAGGCAATGGAGCCGACATCGGCCGTCGCATAGCACTGGTAGCCGACGACGCCACGCTCGGCGAACCAGTCGCGCAGCGAGGGCGGAAAGGCCTCGCCGCCGAACATGGCCTTGGTCACGCTGGGCAGGGCCACGCCCATGTCGGCGGCCTTGTCCAGAATTATCTTGAGAAAACTCGGCGTGCCGATGTAGCCGGCCGGACGCAGCTCAGCCATGGCCTGAACCTGCTGCTCGGTTTGGCCGGTGCCGCCCGCAAACACGGTGCAGCCCAGGGCATGCGCGCCCGATTCCATCATTGAGCCGGCCGGCACGAAGTGGTAGCTGAAGCAGTTGTGGATCAGCTCGCCCGGTCGGAAGCCCGCTGCGAAGATGGCGCGCGCCATGCGCCAATAGTCCTTGGCCGCGCCTTCCGGTTCGTAGATCGGTCCCGGGCTGGCAAAGATGCGCGGCATGCGCGCGCCGTAGCCGACGGCGCTGAAACCACCGAACACGTCACTGCCGCTGGCGCGGCCGGCCTGCTGGCGTTCCAGCAGTTCGTGCTTGCGTGTCACCGGCAAGCGGGCCAGCGTCTGCCGGCTTGTCACCAGGGCCGGGTTGACGTCCTTGAGGATCTGCTGCAGCGCGGGCGAGGAGCTCTTGGCGTGGGCGATCTGGCCTGGCAATGCCGCCATCAGCGCCGCTTCACGTGTCGCCGCGTCGCGGGTCTCCAATGCGTCGTAGTAATCAGACATATCTTGTTTCCTTTGCGGCAGCCAGCGCTGCCATGCCAGTCCGGGGGGTCGACACCATCAAGCAAGCCAGCGCTTGCGACGCTTGTAGCTCTTGACGTCCTTGAAACTCTTGCGTTCTCCGCCTCCCACGCCCAGGTAGAACTCCTTGACGTCTTCGTTATTCGCGAGGTCGTGCGCAGCGCCGTCCATCACGACGCGGCCCGATTCCATGATGTAGCCGTAGTCGGCGTACTTGAGCGCCATGTTGGTGTTCTGCTCGGCCAGCAGGAAGGTGACCTTTTCCTTGTGGTTGAGGTCCTTGACGATCTCGAACACTTCTTCCACGATCTGCGGCGCCAGACCCATGGACGGCTCGTCGAGCAGCACCATGCTCGGGTTGGCCATCAGGGCGCGGCCGATGGCGCACATCTGCTGCTCGCCGCCCGACGTGTAGGCGGCCTGGCTGGAGCGCCGGGTCTTCAGGCGCGGGAAATAGGTGTAGACCTTTTCCAGGTTGCGCGCGATCTCGCCTTTTTCCTTGCGCGTGTAGCTGCCGGTGAGCAGGTTTTCCTCGATCGTCAGGTGCGCAAAGCAATGCCGCCCCTCCATCACCTGCACCACACCGCGCTGAACCAGATCGGCCGGCGTCAGGTTTTCGATGCGCTCGCCGCGCAACTCGATCGAGCCCTTGGTCACTTCGCCGCGCTCGCCCTGCAGCAGGTTCGAGATGGCGCGCAGCGTGGTCGTCTTGCCGGCGCCGTTGCCGCCCAGGATGGCCACGATGTTGCCTTCTGGCACGGTCAGGGACACACCCTTGAGCACCAGAATGACGTGGTTGTAAATGACTTCGATGCCATTGACGTTGAGAACGATGTTTTTGGGGTCCATAGCGTGTTACCTGTTACCAATCGGAAGCACTGCACGCAGTGCTTCGGGTTGGTCTGTCACCCCGGGCCTGGCCTGGGGTGACAAATCGATCAGGACTGGCAGTCCGATGTTGCGCGGCGTGTCATCTTCTTGTCGGCCAGGTATTTCTCTCCGCCTTCCTTGATCATGGGCTTGAGAATTTGTTCGTCGGCCTGGTACCAGTCGGAAGACGGATTCCACTTGGCGCCGTCCCAGTCCTGAATGCGAGCCCAGGTCGAGCCCATGTGATCCTGGCACGATGAACTCATGGGGCGGATCACGCCGTTGAAGCCGAGGGCGTCGAGTTTCTTCTGGTCAAGCGCCAGATTTTCCAGACCCCAGCGCACCTGCTCGGTGGTCATGACTTTGCCCTTGCCAAAACGCTCCTGGGCACGACGCACGGCTTCCACCGACAGCATCGAGATCACGACGCCACGGGTGTAGAGCACGGCACCGACTTCATCCTTCGGTCCGGAACCCTGGCCCTTGGCATGCACAAACTTCAGGATGTCCTGCATGACCTTGGGTTGCTGGCCCGAGCTGTGCATGGCCAGCGCGTGGTAGCCCTTGGCGCCCATGCCGACGTCCTTGACGTCCGGCTCAGCACCAGCCCACCAGACGCCGTACATCTTGTCGCGCGGGTAGCCGGTAGCTTGCGCTTCCTTGAGCGCGGTGGAGTTCATCACACCCCAGCCCCACAGCAGCACATAGTCGGGCTTGGATTGACGCACCTGCAGCCAGGTGGCCTTTTGCTCGACGCCAGGTGCTGTCACGGGCAGCAATTGCAGCTCGAAGCCGTGCATCTTGGCGCGTTCCTGCAGCAGCGGGATCGGTTCCTTGCCGAACGGACTGTCGTGGTAGACCAGCGTGATCTTCTTGCCCTTGAGCTTGTCCAGACCGCCCAGGCTCTTGCCGATGTGTTGGATCAGGATGTCGGCACCCGTCCAGTAGCTGCCCAGCAAGGGGAAGTTCCATTTGAACGCCATACCGTCCTGCGACACCGCCAGGCCATAGCCCACGGTCAAAAGGGGCATCTTGTCGGCCGGCGCCTTTTCCGTCAGGGCGAAGGTGATGCCGGTGCTTTGCGGGTCGATCAGCGTGACGCCCGGGCGGCTCTTCAGGCGCTCGTAGCATTCCACGCCGCGGTCGGTCGCGTAGGCGGTTTCGCATTCCTCAAACGTGATCTTGACGCCGTTGATGCCGCCGTCCCGCGCGTTGATCATCTTGAGGTAGTCCTGTTTGCCGTCGGCCCATGGGATGCCGTTCGGGGCATAGGCGCCGGTTCGGTAGGACAGCAGTGGGAAGAACTGCTCCTTGGCCTGGGCGAATGCCGTGGAACCAACGGCCGCGATCAAGGCTGCCGCTGCTAGATTTCTAATTTTCATGCTGGTCTCCTGAGTGTTAGCACCGGGGTGCCTGGTTAACGAAAGAAAAACGACTGACAAGAATTGAGTTCAATGCGGGAAAGGCCACAGGCGCAGCTTCTGCTTGCCGATGCTCCACAGCTTGGCCAGGCCGTGTGGCTCCACAATCAGGAACCAGACGATCAGCGCGCCGAAGATGATCAATTCCGCGTGCGAGGTGACGGCGGTCGAAACCTGGATGCCGGCCAGCGATCCGAGTAGGGGCAGGAACTGGTTCAGGGCAATCGGCAGGATCACGATGAAGGCGGCGCCGAAGAAACTGCCCATGATGGAGCCCATGCCGCCGATGATGACCATGAACAGCAGCTTGAACGAGAGGTCGACCGAGAACGCAGCCGGCTCCCACGCGCTCAGGTAGACAAAGCCCCACAGCGCGCCGGCAACACCGACGATGAACGAGCTCACGGCGAAGGCGCTGAGCTTGGCGTACATCGGCCGGATGCCGATCACGGCGGCGGCGACGTCCATGTCGCGGATCGCCATCCACTCGCGGCCGATGGCCGAGCGCACCAGATTCTTTGACAACAGCGCCAGCACGACCAGGATCGTCAGGCAGAACAGATATTTCGAGAGCGGTGAATCGATCGGCATGCCGAACACCTGCAAGCCTGTGACCGAGACCGAGCCCGACGTGGAGTCGTTGGTGAACCACTTGATGCGCAGGAACATCCAGTCGCTGAAGAACTGCGCAGCCAGCGTTGCCACGGCCAGATACAGGCCCTTCACGCGCAGGCTCGGCAGCCCGAACAGGATGCCGAAGGCGCTTGAACACAGGCCGCCCAGAATTAGCGCCGGAATCAACGGCATGCCCGGTATGCGCACAAAGAAGTTGAAGGCGGCGTAGGCGCCCACGGCCATGAAGGCGCCGGACCCGAGCGAGATCTGCCCGCAATAGCCGACCAGGATGTTCACACCCAGGGCGGCCAGCGCCATGATCAGGAAGGGGATGAAGATGGCGCGGTACATGTAGCCGCTGGTCAGCATGGGCACCAGGATATAGGCGGCCGCGATCAGCAGCAGCACGGCCCAGCGGTCCTGCGCAATCGGGAAGATCTGCTGGTCAGTGCGATAAGTGGTCTTGAACTGGCCGTTTTCTCTGTAGAACATGATGCTTCTTTTCTTGGTTGCGGTCAGACACGGTCAATAATTTTTTCGCCGAACAAACCTTGCGGCCGGAACAGTAGGAATATGAGGGCCAGAACGTAGGCAAACCAGATCTCGATGCCGCCGCCGACGTACGGGCCGAGGAAAACCTCCGACAGTTTTTCGCCCACGCCGATGATGAGGCCGCCCAGAATGGCGCCGGGCACCGAGGTCAGTCCGCCCAGGATCACGACCGGCAGGGCGCGCATCGCCACCGTCGTGAGGGAAAACTGCACGCCGAGCTTGCTGCCCCAGATCACGCCGGCGACCAGTGCGACGACGCCGGCCACGCACCAGACGATGACCCAGATGCGATTGAGTGGAATGCCGATCGACTGCGCCGCCTGATGGTCGTCGGCCACCGCGCGCAGGGCACGGCCGGTAGCCGTCTTCTGGAAGAACACGCTCAGCAGCGTCACCAGCACGGCGGCGATCAAGGCCGCGTAGAGGTCTTCCTTGTTGATCAGGATGCCGCCTTCGAACACGTTCTCGAACGCCATGATCGGGTCTTTCGGCATGCCGATGTCGATCTTGTAGATGTCGCTGCCGAAAATGGTCTGGCCGATGCCGTCGAGAAAATAACTGATGCCCAGCGTGGCCATCAGCAGCGTGGTCGCTTCCTGGTTCACGAGATGACGCAAGGCCAGCCGCTCGATCAGCCATGCGACGACAAACATGATGGCGCCGGCCACGATGAAGGCCGCCAGGTTGGCCAGCACCGGGTTGTTGATTCCGGTCCAGGCCGGTATCCATTCGGCGAAGCGCGCCATGGCCAGGGCTGCGAACAACACCATGGCGCCCTGCGCAAAGTTGAAGACACCGGAGGCCTTGTAGATCAGCACAAAGCCCAGCGCGACCAGCGAATACAGCATGCCGACCATCAGGCCGCCGAGCAGTGTTTCCAGAAAAGAGGCAATCGTCATTATTTTTCTCCGCGGCTTCAGTGGTCCGTGCCCAGATAGGCGCTGATCACTTCTTCGTTGTTGCGTACTTCGTCGGGTGTGCCGTCGCCGATCTTCTTGCCGTAATCGAGCACGACGACACGGTCCGAGATGTCCATTACGACGCCCATGTCGTGTTCGATCAGGACCACCGTGGTGCCGAACTCCTCGTTGACATCGAGTACAAAGCGGCACATGTCCTGCTTTTCCTCGACATTCATGCCGGCCATCGGCTCGTCGAGCAGCAGCACCTGCGGCTCCATCGCCAGGGCGCGGCCGAGGTCGACTCGCTTTTGCAATCCGTAGGGCAACTGGCCGACCGGGGTCTTGCGATAAGCCTGGATTTCCAGGAAATCGATGATGAGCTCGACCTTCTCGCGGTGCATCTCTTCTTCGCGCTGCGCCGGGCCGATGCGCAGGGCCTGCATCAGCAGGTTGCTCTTGATCTTCAGGTTGCGCCCGGTCATGATGTTGTCGATCACGCTCATGCCCTTGAACAGCGCCAGATTCTGGAAGGTGCGGCCGATGCCCATAAGCGCGACCTGATGGCTGTCCATGTGGCTGAAGGTCTGGCCGCGGAAGGTGATGGCGCCCTTTTGCGGCGTGTAGACGCCGTTGATGCAGTTGAGCATCGAGCTCTTGCCGGCGCCGTTCGGGCCGATGATGGCGCGGATCTCGTGCTCGCGCACGTTGAATGAAATATCGGTCAGCGCCTTGACGCCGCCAAAGCTCAGGGAGATGTTGTTGACGTCGAGGATGACCTCGCCGATCTTCTTGGTCCCTTGGGCTGGCGCCGCCTCGCTCATTGTTTGTTCCTGCGTTGTTGTCATGCTGCCGCCTTGACCGGTGTGAAGGTTTTTGCATCGTCGATGCGCAGTGTTGCGCTGACGCTGCCGGTGCGGCCATCCTCGAACTTGACCTGGGTTTCGATGAACTGCGAGGTCTTGCCGCCGTACAGGGCGTCGATCAGGACGTCGTATTTTTCGGCGATGAAGCCGCGACGCACCTTGTTGGTACGCGTGAGCTCGCCGTCGTCGGCGTCGAGTTCCTTGTGCAGTACGAGGAAGCGGCTGACCTGCGAACCGGCCAGAAGCAGGTCCACGCTCAGGTCGGCGTTGACCTTCTCCACGCATTCCTTGATCAGCTGATAGACCTCGGGCTTTTGCGCAAGGTCGGTGTAGCCCGCATAGGGCAGGTTGCGGCGCTCGGCCCAGTTGCCGACAGCGTCGAAATCGATGTTGATCATGACGCAGACTTTTTCGCGTCCGTCGCCGTAGGCAACCACTTCCTTGATGTGCGGGAAGAACTTGAGCTTGTTCTCCACATACTTCGGAGCGAACATGGCGCCGTCATTGGCCCCGCCCTTGATCCGGCCCACATCCTTGACGCGGTCGATGATCTTGAGGTGGCCGTGCGCGTCGAGAAAGCCGGCGTCGCTCGTGTGGTACCAGCCGTCCGCGCTGAGCACCTCGGCGGTGGCGGCCGGGTTCTTGAAATACTCCTTGAGCAGGCCCGGCGACTTGACCAGGATTTCGCCGTTCTCGGCGACCTTGATCTCGACGCCGGGGCAGGGCACACCGACGGTGTCGGCGCGCGCTTCGTTGTCGGGTTGCAGGCAGACAAACACGGCGGTTTCGGTCGAGCCGTAGAGCTGCTTGAGGTTGATGCCGATGGAGCGATAAAAGCTGAAGAGGTCCGGGCCGATCGCCTCGCCGGCGGTGTAGGCTACCCGCACGCGGCTCATGCCGAGGTTGTTTCGCAAGGGGCCGTAGACCAGAAAATTGCCCAGCCCGTACAGAACGGCATCCTTGAGGCCGAGCGACTTGCCATCCATCTTGTTGGGGCCGACGCGTTGGGCCACCGACATGAAATACTGGAACATGCGCCGCTTGATCGCGCCCGCGTCTTCCATGCGGATCATGACGCTGGTGAGCAGGCCTTCGAACACGCGCGGCGGGGCGAAGTAGTAGGTCGGTCCGATCTCTTTGAGGTCGATCGTGACGGTGGCTGCAGATTCCGGGCAGTTCACCACATAGCCGCAGGCCAGCCACTGGGCGTAGCTGAAGATGTTCTGTCCGATCCAGGCCGGCGGCAGGTAGGCCAGCACGTCTTCGGCGTGCGTCAGCTTGTCGAAATCAGCGCCGGCCTTGGCGCGGTTGAGCAGCGAGTTGTGCGTGTGCACGACGCCCTTCGGATTGCCCGTCGTGCCGGAGGTGAAGAACATGGCGCCGACGTCGTCGGGCTTGATCTGGTCGATCGCGGTCGTGAAAAAATCGGCGTGCGAGGCGGCGAAGGCCTGGCCGCCGGCGATCAGGTCGTCGATCGCGGCGAGGCCGGGTTCCGCGTAGTTGCGCAGGCCGCGCGGATCGTCAAAATAGATGTTGCTCAGTTGCGGGCATTCGTCGCGGATTTCGAGCAGCTTGTCGACCTGTTCCTGGTCTTCGGCGAAGGCAAAGCGCACTTCCGCGTTGTTGATCGGGAACACGCATTCGGGCGCGGCGGCGTCCTGGTACAGCGGGATCGGGATGGCGCCGATCGCCTGTACGGCCAGCATGGTGGCGTACAGGCGCGGACGATTGGCCCCGATCACGATCATGTGCTCGCCGCGGCGCAGCCCGGCCTGATGCAGGCCGCAGGCCAGCCGCTCCACCATCATGCGCAGGTCGGCCCAGGTCAGCGCCTGCCAGATGCCGTATTCCTTTTCACGCATGGCCGGCTCGTTGGGCCGCTGTGTTGCGTGATCCAGAAGAAGTCGAGGAAATGTGGTCTGCATCCCGTTGCCCTGTCTTCAAACGATTGAATTGATGCGGCCGATCTTTCGGTCCGCCTTGAACTGACTGACAGCATCCTGAGCCCGACTGGCGCGGTTGCTGGAATGGGGTGAATAATAGAACTTCATTTGACGTCAGGTTGTCGTTTGGACGACAATTGACGCATTTCTTGGTAGGTGTTTTCCCTGCACCGCCGACCCGGCCCCGGAGCGCCAAACCGATGAGCTATGACAAGTCCCTGCACCAGCGCCGACGCACCCTGACGACAGCCGAGCTCGATGCGATTCCGTGGATCCGTGTGCTGACGCCACCCGAGCGCGAGCGCGCCGTGGATGATCTGAAGATCACGGAAGCCGGTCCCGGCGAATACGTGTGCCGCACCGGGCGTCCGGTGACCTACTGGTTTGGCGTGGTCGATGGCCTGCTCAAGATGAGCATGGAAAACGCCGAGGGTCGGACCATGACCTACATCGGCATGCCGCCCGGGGGCTGGTTTGGCGAGGGTACGGCCTTGAAGCGCGAGAGCTACCGCTACAACATTCAGGCCTTGCGCAACAGCCGGGTCGCGGGCTTGCACGTTGAGACTTTTCACTGGCTGCTTGATCACTCGATCGGCTTCAACCGTTTCATCATGAACCAGCTCAATGAGCGATTGGGCCAGTTCATTGCCGCGCGCGAAATCGACCGCATGAACAGCCCCGATGCCCGGGTCGCACGCAGCCTGGCCGCGCTCTTCAATCCGGTTCTTTACCCGGGGGTGGGCGCGGTGCTTCGCATCACGCAGCAGGAACTGGCCTACCTGGTCGGCCTGTCGCGCCAGCGCGTGAATCTAGCGCTGACGGCGCTCGCCGAGCAGGGCGCGATCCGGGTCGAGTATGGCGGCCTGCGGGTGCTGAATCTACAGGCGCTGCGCGCCGCCGTGTTCACGCCCCGTCCCGGTGTGTAATATCCGTGGTCGGGTCATCGTTCCCGCAGCCCTCACAAAATCAAGGAGACATTCATGACATCAAGCTTGCAGCCGGCGCGCCGACTGGCCCTCGCCGTGCTCGCGGGAATGGCGGTTCTTGCCGTCACCATCCCGGCGTCAGGACAGACCGCCTGGCCGGGCAAGCCAGTACGGATCGTCGTGCCCTTCGCACCGGGTGGCACAACCGACATCCTGGCGCGCGCCATTGCGCCCGAGCTGTCGAAGGCCTTTGGCCAGCCTTTCATCATCGACAACCGTGCCGGTGCCGGCGGCAACCTGGGTGCCGATATCGTGGCGAAGGCGCCTGCTGACGGGTACACGCTGCTGATGGGGACCGTGGGCACGCAAGCCATCAACAAGTCGCTCTACGCGCGCCTGCCCTACGATCCGCAGAAGGACTTTGCGCCGATCACCCTGGTGGCGGGCGTGCCCAATGTGATGGAGATGAATGCCGAGCGCGCCAAGGCGCTGGGCATCAACAATGTGCTCGACTTCATCGCTTATGCGCGGGCGCATCCGGGGCAGCTCAACATGGCCTCCAGCGGCAACGGGACCTCGATCCATCTGGCCGGTGAGTTGTTCAAGTCCAGGACCGGCATCTTCATGACGCACATCCCCTACAGCGGCTCCGGACCTGCCATGATGGGCATGCTGTCGGGCGTGGTCGATGTCATGTTTGACAACCTGCCGTCATCGATGGCCCAGATCAAGGCGGGCAAGCTCAAGGCTTTTGCCGTGACCAGTTCCCAGCGCTCGGCCGCCTTGCCGGATCTGCCGACAGTGGAAGATGCCGGCAAGCTCAAGGGCTTCGAGGCCAGCAGCTGGTTTGGTCTGCTCGCACCGGCAGGCACGCCCGCCGATGTGGTGTTGCGCCTGCAGCAGGAAACGGCCAAGGCGCTCAAGACGCCGGCGATGAAGGAAAAGCTGCTGGCCCAGGGCGCCATCCCGAGCGGCAATACGCCGCAGGAATTTGCGGCCTTGATCGATGCCGAGATCAAGAAGTGGGCGCCGGTGGTGAAGACGTCCGGCGCCAGAGTGGACTGAGTTCAGTCTGCCTTCAGACACCCCAGACGATTTCGTTCCCGGTCTTTTCGCAGCGGCGCAGCATGGTGATGAAGGGCAGGGTGCGCTGGCGCAGCGAGATCGCCTCGAAACGGGGAATCGGCTCATTGCGCGCCAGTGCCGCGGCCTTGGCCGCTTCCTGCTCTGCTTCCTCCCGGATCACGGCGGCCTCCAGCGCTGCCGCAGAAGCGGCCATCTGCTCGGGCAGGATGATGCCTTTGGCGGCGCTGGCGTCGCTGTCGCCGGATGCGATCTTGCCGATGATCTCGAGCACGCGCCGGCCGTTAGGCTGCAGCATGATGAGGTCGCCGGTATTCTTGGATTTGAATTTATAGAGCATAGGCTCGCATCGTAAACTGAAGCCACATGCGAAACCTACGTCTCATTGCCGGCTTGATCTTTTTCGCACTGCTGTCGGGCTGCGCCGACACGCGCTATTACCTGCAATCGATCGGCGGGCATCTGCAAATCATGCGCTCGGCGCGCCCGATCGCGCAGTGGCTAGCTGATGAGAACGCGCCGCCGGCGTTGAGGCAGCGGCTGGCGCTGGCGCAGCGCATGCGCAGTTTTGCCGTGACGGAGCTCGGCTTGCCTGACAACGCCAGCTATCGGCGCTATGCTGATCTTGAAAGGCCCTTTGCGGTATGGAACGTGGTGGCCGCGCCCGAGTTGTCGCTGACGGTCAAGACCTGGTGCTTTCCGGTGACCGGCTGTGTTGGCTACCGGGGCTATTTCGATCAGGCCCAGGCCCGCGCGCAAGCGCAGACGCTGCGCGAAGAGGGTTTGGACGTCAGCGTGTATGGCGTGCCGGCCTACTCGACGCTGGGGTGGTTGAACTGGATCGGCGGCGACCCGCTTCTCAACACCTTTGTCCGCTACCCGGAAGGTGAGTTGGCGCGTATGATTTTTCACGAACTGGCGCATCAGGTGGTCTACGTCAAAGATGACACGGTGTTCAACGAATCGTTTGCGACCGCGGTGGAACGCCTTGGCAGCGCGCGCTGGCTCGTGACACAGGCATCGCCCGCAAGTCGGCGCGAGTATGCCGATTTCGACGCGCGGCGCCGGCAGTTTCGCGCGCTGGCGCTGGACACGCGCGAGCGGCTGAAGGCGATCTACAGCCAGGGTGAACTTGCAGGCAGCGACAAGGCGGCCTTGCTGGCAATGAAGATGGAAGTCATCGATGGTTTTCGCGCTGATTACGCCGGGCTCAAGGCCGGTTGGGGCGGTTTCAGCGGCTATGACGGCTGGGTCGCCAACGCCAACAACGCGAGCTTCGGTATCCAGGCTGCCTACGATGAACTGGTGCCCGGATTCGAGGCCTTGTTCGCGCGCGAAGGGCAGGACTGGCAGCGGTTCTATGATGCGGTCAGGCGCTTGGCACAGGAACCCGGGCCGCAGCGAATCCGATTCTTGAAGCAACTCTCAGGGGAACCTACACGTGGCTGACCTTCACATCCTGCGCGAACATGCACTGGGCCTGCACGCGGCACGCAAACTGGCCTTCAACTGGGCCGAGCAAGTGGAAAGGGAATTCGGCATGGCCTGCACCTATGAAGAGGGCAGGCTTGAAGACGAGGTGTGCTTCAGCCGGCCGGGTGTCGACGGCACGCTGATCGTCACGCACAACCATTTCGAGCTCAGGGCCAAACTGGGCTTTCTGGTCGGCGCCTTCAAGGCCCGCATCGAGAGCGAAATCGTGAAGAACCTTGACGAACTGCTCGCGGCCAAACCGGTCGCACAAAAGCACAAAGCTGTGAAGAAATGAGCCCCGGGCGGAACCGGATTCAGCCCAGCGATTCGATCAGATCTATGTACTGTTGCATGGCCTCATTGCCGGCCGTGCCTTTGAGGCTGTTCCATGCATCCCATTTGGCGCGTCCGACCATGTCGCCAAAGCCGGGTTTCTTCTCCGTGTTGTCGCCGGCGCTGGCCTGCTTGTACAAGGCATAGATTTTGAGCAGGGTGGCGTTGTCCGGGCGCTCGGTCAGGTTTTTGGAACCGGCAACAGCGGCTTCGAATTTTGCTTTCAGATCCGACATGGTTTTCTCCAGGTAAAGGCAATACCTCAACTATTGGGGTATTTGCCCATTATCTTAAGCGGCGTTTTTGCTTAACAATACGCAACACACCCTTGTGTTGACGCAGCGTATCCTTGCGCTGGATGTTCGATGCCTATTTCCTGAATGTGGAGCTTTCATGGTCACCCGAATCGTTAGCAAAAAAATTGCCAATCAGACCGGGAAGACGGTGCGCCGCGCTGCCAGGGTGGTACAGAAAAATGTGACCAATGCGGTCAGTGGCACGCTGGGTATTACCGGCGAACGCATGACCAAGGTGGATACCGCCTGGCTGCGCATGGACTCCCCGAGCAATCTGATGATGATTGTCGGTGTCTGGATCCTCAAGCCCGGCGTCAGCTACGCGGCCGTTTGCGAGCGCATCCAGGATCGTTTTCTCAAGTACCCGCGTTTCGGCCAATACGTGCAGCAGGACGCGGCCGGCGCCACTTGGGTCACCGACCCGGACTTCCGAATTGAGCGGCACGTGGTGCGCGAGACGCTGCCGGTGTCCAAGGCGGGCAAGGAACAGCAGGCGCTGCAGGAGCGCCTGGGCGAGTTGGCCGTGACGCCGCTCGACATGAAACACCCCTTGTGGCAGTTCCATCTGGTCGAGCACTACCAGGGCGGCTCGGCGCTGATGGTGCGGATTCATCACTGCATCGCGGACGGGATCGCCCTGATATCGGTGACGCAGTCGATGGTCGATGGCGGAACCGAGCCGCCGCGGCGCCGAGGCAAGGCCGTGCACCACGGCGGCATCGAAGGCGCGGAGGAATGGATTGCGGACAGCCTGATCAAGCCGTTCACCGATGTGGCGGTGAAGGCGCTTGGCGCGGCCGGTGACGGAGCGGTCAATGCGATGGAGATGATGATCGAGCCGCAAAAGGGCGTCGAGAAGGGCATGACGGGTTCACTCGAACTGGCCAAGATGGCGTACCAGGTGCTGCGTGACGGCGCCGCTCTGGCGCTCATGCCCGATGACTCGCCAACCCGACTCAAGGGCATACCAGGCACGACCAAGCGTGTTGCCTGGTGCCAGCCGATCCCGCTGGCAGAGGTCAGGGCCGTCGGCAAGGCCTTGAACTGCTCGATCAATGATGTCCTGCTCAGTTCTGTTGCCGGCGCCATCGCCGGCTACCTCAAGCAGTTTGGCGATGAGGTCGAGGGCAAGGAAATTCGTGCCATGGTGCCGGTCAACCTGCGTGCGCTGGAGGACGCCTACAAATTGGGCAACCGTTTTGGCCTGGCGCCCGTGGTGCTGCCGATCGGGATCAGCAATCCGATCGAGCGTGTTTACGAGGTGCGCCGACGCATGAACGATTTGAAAGGCAGCATGCAGCCCTTGCTGGCCTTCGGGCTGCTGGCCGTGGCGGGCTTGTTGATCAAGCCGGCGCAGGACGCCATGCTCAGCCTGTTTTCCAAGAAGACCACGGCCGTCATGACAAATGTTCCCGGGCCGCGCGAAAAACTGAAATTCTGCGGTTCCACGCTGGAGCAAAGCCTGTTCTGGGTGCCGCAATCGGGCACCGTTGGTTTGGGCGTCTCGATTCTGAGCTACGGCGGCAGCGTCCAGTTCGGGGTCATCAGCGATACCACGCTGTGCCCCGATCCGCAGCAGATCATCAACCAGTTCGAGCCGGAATTTGCCAAGCTCTCGCTGTTGACCCTGATGCTGCCCTGGGGGGAATGAACAATCCGGCTGCTGCCGAACAGCGGTGGGCGCTCAGGCCCTGCGCGCAACACGCCCGGGTGCTTAATCGTCTGCCAGTTCGACCTTGGCCATTTCCACGTCCAGGCGTTCCATGGCGTCCAGCGGCTTTGCGGCGGCCGCCTGCTGATACAGGCGGGTTGCCTCTTGCATCATCTTCTCGCCTTCCAGCATGAGCATGGCGTTGGCGTATTCGATCATGCCAAGGGCTGAGTAGAAGTTCAGTTTCAGGGCCTGCTGCAGCAGTGCCAAACCGGTGTCTTTCTTGGCGCCGTAGGTCATGCCGCCGATGAGGGAGCCGACCTTGTCGATGACCTCGGCGTGAAACGAACCCAGCGCGATGTGGGCGTCGGCGTGTTTGGGTTGCAGCTTGATCACATTTTCCAGCGATACCTTGACCTTGCTGCCAAGGCCCTGGGCCAGCGCCTTGGCCACGCTGATGCCCTGGCTGTAGCGGCTCAGGGCGTAAGCCTGCCAGTAATGCGCGTTGATGTTGAGCGGGTCGACTTTGGCCTGCGCTTCGGCGCGCCGGGCGACTTCGAGAAACAGGTCAAGACGCGCCTTTTCCTGCTTCTCCAGATAGGTCGCGTAGACGCAGGCCGCCTTGTTGGCAACGGTGAGACCGTCGCCACCGATCTTCAGCCCCAGATCCACGGCCTTCTGGAACTCGCCGCTATGGAACAGCGCCCAGGCCTGCAAGACATTGGGGTCCGTGGGCAAGGGCTCGGCGTCGCCGGCATGCAGGCGGTCCCAGAGTTTCTTGACGCTGGCGACGTCAAATGTGTAATCGCCCGCGTATGGAAAGGCGGTCCATTTGGCCATTGTCGTCTCCTTGACCGGATTTATTATTTGTCGCTTTGATTGTAGGCGCCCACCAGCTTCAGCAGATGCGCGCGCTGGTTCTGCTCAAGATACGGTACCAGCAGATTGAGCACATGTTGCGCGCCCCGCAACAGCGCGGACTGGGCGTTTTCGGGTTCGAGCGCATGGCGCGGGTCGCGCACATATTCAAAGCTGAGCCAATAGGTCGCCACCACGACCATGCTGGTCGCGGTCGCGTCGATCTCGCGCGTGTCGATCACGATCGCACCGCTGCGGCTCATGCCGTCAAGCAGGGCGCGCACGGCGCGCGCCTTGTTTTTCAGGACGGCCTGGAAATGGGTTTCCAGGCGCCGGTTCTTGCTCAGCAGGTCGTTGAGGTCACGATAGAAGAACCGGTACTGCCAGATCAGCTCGAACAGGCTGTGCATGAAGAACCATGCGTCTTCCACATCGCGCACGCCGTCGCTCGCATTGAGCAACTCGTTCAAGCTGCGCTCAAACCGGTCGAACAGGGAGTTGATGAGTTCCTCTTTCGCCGGGTAATGGTAATAAAGGTTTCCGGGGCTGATGCCGAGTTCGGCCGAAATCAGCGTGGTCGATACGTTCGGTTCGCCGAAGCGGTTGAACAGCGCCAGCGTGACTTCAAGAATTCGCTCGGCCGTGCGCCGGGGTGCCTTCTTCACCATGAGGGCTTTTCCGTATGTGCAACCGAGCGCACGGTATGGCCCAGATCGTCCATGATCTCCTGCAGGCTGGCGATGGCACGTCCGATCCGGGTCGGCGCCTTGCCGGGCGCACTCAAATGCCGCTTCGGATCATCAAGGGTGTCATGGTGCAGGGTGATGCCATGGCGCCACAGCTTCTCTGAAAGCCCGGTCTTGTGTGAACGCAGCATATGACGCGTCTGCTGGTAAGCGTGTTCGGCCAGTTCACGACGCTGCCGGTAGCTGAACGTGTTGGCCAGATACAGCTCGGGGTCGCGGTGGTCTGGTTCGATCAGGATGATGTCGGTGTCCGGGTAGGCGTGCTCGTATTGCCGCATGCCAAGAACCATGCGCGAGTGGATCAGCGAGCGGAAAGTTTGACTCAGCACGGCCGGCAGACCGCCGTCGATGATGCGCGGAATGTGGTGCTTTTCGGCAGACAGTCCCCGGCGCATGACTTTGGCGACCTGCGGCGCGGTGGCGTCGAACGGCACCAGCGGATTGAGGCACAGCATCAGGTCAATCCCCTGGTCCAGCGCAACGGAGGCGTGCATGGTCTTCTTCAGGGCGCCGTCGACATAGTAGTTGCCGTCAATCTCCACCGGCGGAAACAGGCCCGGCAAGGCGGCGCTGGCCTGCACGGCTTTGGAGATCGGAACGTGTTCCCAGCCCGGGCGGCCGAAGGGCGCAATCTCCCCGCTGTCCAGATTGGTCGCGACCAGGGTGAGCTGCGTCTTGAGCTGGCGGAAATCGTTGGTCCGACCGTCCTGCGAAAACAGATGCGCCAACTGGGCGTGAACCTGCTCATTGGAGAACAGGCCGGCTGGCAGTGCCGGTCCCAGATGCTCGAGCGCCGAGCTCAGCGGCTTGCCGCCGGCCGTGACGCGCCACAGCGCCGAGATCAGCAAGGCCGGCAGCATGGTGCCTCGGCGTGCAAATTCACCATAGGCCGGCATCATGAGCCAAGAGGGATCGGAGGTCTCCGCTGATGCGGTCCCGCTTTCGATAAACGCGGCGCACAGCTTGCGCGGACTGATACCGTTGGCCAGTCCGGCGGCGATGAAGCCGCCTGCGGAGACGCCGACATAGTGCTGCAAGCGCGTGAAATCGATTCCGTTGAGCGACTCCTCAAGGGCGCAAAGGGCGCCAATTTCGTAGATGGCGCCGAGGGGACCGCCACCTGACAATGCCAGCCCGATTCTCGGTGCCCGTGATGGTTTGCGCTTCATAACAACAAAGTGTAGGGCTGATTGAGCGGCATGGTTGTTGCAATGCAACAATGATCGGTCATGTGCAAAGACAAAGCGAAGAGGGCGCCTTGGCGCCCTCTTTCAGCATTGCTATCGCATGGTGGGCGCCGCAAGCTTCATCGCGGCTGGCCAGTCCGGCCGATTCAATCACCCGTGGCCGCGACCGCCGGCTTTGCGGGCTTGCGCGATGGGGCGCGCTTGGCGGCCGGTTTGGCGCTGGCGGACTTCTTGGCTGCGGCCCGCTTCTTCGGAGCTGCTTTGGCTGCCGCACCCTTGGCCGACAGCTTTTGCACGCTCTTGTTCAGGTCGTTGATGCGGTCGATCAAGGCGTTGACGTCCTTGGCCGACGGCACGCCCAGCTTGTTCAAGGCCTTGGCGACGCGTTCTTCGAAGATGCTCTCCAACTTGTCCCATTGACCGGATGCCTTGGACGAAATATCGGTTGCCATGCTCGACATCTTGCTGCTGGCTTCGGAGAGCTTTTCTTCGGCCGCAGACTGCGTCTTGCGCTGCATGTTGACACCTTCCTTGATCAGGGCCTCGATCGCCTTCGTGCCTTCGGCTTGGGCCTTGCTGAAGGCGCCAATGCCGGCCTGCCAGATTTGCTGCGCCGAATCTTTGACAGACCCGCTCAGCGGTGCAGAGGCTTTCTTCGATGATTTTGATTTGTTCAGCTTTGTGACCATGGGAAACTCCAGGAAGGTTGGGAAATCCAGCGCTGCTGCACATTGCAACCCCGCGCATTGGCAGTGACTTTAAGGGTTGACGCGGTCGCTGTGTAGATGAGGCATCCTAAATTCCTAGGGGTTGGGCTCTAGGGGCAGAGCATCCCCGCGGAGCGCGGGTTTATGCTGAATCACCAAAGCCCCGATTTGGGCAAGAATGCGCTAATTCAATTGGGGGAGACTTATGCAGTACTTTGTCACCGGGGCTACCGGTTTTATTGGCAAGCGCCTGGTCAAGAAACTGCTGGGGCGCAAGGGCTCGGTCGTTTACTTCCTGCTGCGCAAGGAAAGCCAGTCCAAGCTAGCGGCCTTGCGGCAATACTGGGGCGCCAGTGCCGCGCGCGTGGTGCCGGTGTTCGGCGACCTGACCAGCAAGAAGCTCGGCGTTTCGGCCGAGAACCTCAAGCAGCTCAAAGGCCGGATCGACCACTTCTACCATCTGGCTGCGGTCTACGACCTGGGTGCCGATGCCGAAAGTCAGATAGCGGTCAACATCGATGGCACGCGCAACACAGTCGAGTTGGCAAAGGCGCTCGACGCCGGGCATTTTCATCATGTCAGCTCGATCGCTGCGGCCGGCCTGTATGAGGGCGTGTTCCGCGAGGACATGTTCGACGAGGCCGAGAACTACGATCACCCGTATTTCATGACCAAGCATGAAAGCGAAAAGATTGTGCGGCGCGAATGCAAAGTGCCATGGTCCGTTTACCGCCCGGCGATGGTGGTCGGGGACAGCACAACGGGCGAGATGGACAAGATCGACGGCCCCTACTATTTCTTCAAACTGATCCAGCGCATGCGCCAGTTGTTGCCGCCCTGGATGCCATCAGTCGGGCTGGAAGGCGGGCGCATAAACATCGTGCCGGTTGACTTTGTTGTCGATGCGCTCGACAGCATCAGCCACAGCGACGGGATTGCGAAGAAGTGCTACCACCTGGTGGACCCGGTCGGGTACCGGGTTGGTGACGTGCTCGACATTTTCAGCCGGGCCGCGCACGCCCCCAAGATGAACCTGTTCGTCAACGCCGCGCTGCTCGGCTTCATTCCGCGTAGCGTCACCAAGGGCCTGATGGCACTGGCGCCGGTGCGCCGGGTGCGCAATGCCATCCTGAATGACCTCGGTCTGCCGCCCGACATGCTCACGTTCGTCAATTACCCGACGCGTTTCGACTGCCGCGAAGCGCTTGCGGCGCTCAAGGGTTCGGGCGTAGCCTGTCCGAATCTGAAGGATTACGCGTGGCGCCTGTGGGATTACTGGGAGCGTCATCTCGATCCGGATCTGCACATCGACCACTCGCTGCGCGGCACCGTGACGGGCAAGGTAGTGCTGATCACCGGCGGCTCGTCAGGCATCGGTCTTGCGGCGGCGCACAAATTCGCCGATGCGGGGGCGATCACGCTCATCTGCGGGCGCGACCAGGATAAGCTCGACCAGGCCTGCAAGGAGGCCAAGGCGAAGGGCTACAGCTTCATTGCCTACCCGGTTGATATTGCGGACATGGCCGACTGCGACCGTTTCGTCAAGCAGGTGATGGATGATCATGGCGCTGTCGATTTTCTGGTCAACAACGCGGGGCGCTCGATCCGCCGTGCCATCGAGTCCAGCTACGATCGTTTCCACGACTACGAGCGCACGATGCAGCTCAATTATTTCGGTTGCCTGCGCGTTACCATGGGTTTGCTGCCGGGCATGGTGGCCAAGAAGAGAGGGCATGTCGTCAATATCAGTTCGATCGGCGTGCTCACCAATGCGCCGCGCTTTAGCGCTTATGTGGCGTCCAAGGCTGCGCTCGATGCCTGGGCGCGTTGCGCTTCCAGCGAGTTTGCCGATCAGGGGATATCGTTCACGACCATCAACATGCCGCTGGTGCGCACGCCCATGATTGCGCCGACCGGGCTGTACAACAACGTGCCCACGCTGTCTCCCGAAGAGGCGGCTGACATGATTGCGCAGGCCTGCATCTTCAAGCCGGTGCGCATTGCCACGCGGCTGGGCACGACCGGACAGTTGCTGCACGCCTTGTTGCCGCGCGTGGCGCAGATTGTCATGAACACGAGCTTTCGCATGTTCCCGGACTCGGGCGCTGCCAAGGGTCAGAAACCGGGCGAGAAGCCGGTCCGCCAGCAACTGTCGCCCGAGGCGATCGCCTTGCAGCAGATGATGCAGGGCATCCATTTCTGACGCGTCTGCGGCAGCGGTGATAATCCAGGGCGCTTGGAGCGCCCTTTTTTTGCGCCTTGCTGCAGTGGAGAGAAAACAATGATTCTGGTAACGGGTGGTGCCGGGTTTATCGGCGCCAATTTTGTGCTCGACTGGCTGGCCCGGTCCGATGAGCCGGTCCTCAATCTCGACAAGTTGACCTACGCGGGCAACCTCGAAAATCTGGCGCCCCTGCAGGGCGATGCGCGGCATGTCTTTGTGCAGGGCGATATCGGTGATGCACCTCTGGTGGCGCGCCTGCTAGCGCAGCACCAGCTGCGCGCGGTCGTCAATTTCGCGGCCGAGAGCCATGTCGACCGCTCGATTCACGGGCCGGAAGATTTCATCCAGACCAATGTGGTCGGCACCATGCGCCTGCTGCAAAGCGTGCGCGCGTACTGGCAGGGCCTGGCAGAGCCGCAACGGGCCGACTTCCGCTTTCTTCACGTTTCAACCGACGAGGTTTATGGCAGCCTCTCGCCCACCGATCCCGCCTTTACCGAGAACAACAAACTCGAGCCGAACAGCCCGTATTCGGCCAGCAAGGCTGCCAGCGATCATCTGGTGCGCGCCTGGCTGCACACCTACGGTTTGCCGGTGCTGACTACCAACTGCAGCAACAATTACGGGCCCCTGCATTTCCCGGAAAAACTGATTCCGCTGATCATCGTCAACGCCCTGGCCGGCAAGCCCTTGCCGGTCTATGGCGACGGCCTGCAGGTGCGCGACTGGCTGTACGTGAAAGACCACTGCAGCGCGATCCGCCGGGTGCTGGCGGCGGGTCGCGTCGGCGAGATCTACAACGTGGGCGGCTGGAACGAAAAGCCCAATATCGAGATCGTGCAAACCATCTGCAGCCTGCTTGACGAACTTCGGCCCAGAAGTGACGGCGACAGCTACCAGACGCAGATCACGTATGTCCAGGACCGCCCCGGCCACGACCGGCGCTATGCCATCGACGCGAGCAAGATCGAGCGCGAATTGGGCTGGAAGCCGGCCGAGACGTTTGCCACCGGCATCCGCAAGACCGTGCAGTGGTATCTGGACAACCAATCCTGGGTGACCCATGTACAGTCGGGCGCCTATCGCGAGTGGGTGCAAACCAACTACGCGGCCCGCTGATGAAGATCCTGTTGTTCGGTAAGGGGGGGCAGGTCGGCTGGGAGTTGCAGCGCAGCCTGGCGCCGCTCGGCGAGCTCGTGGCGCTGGACCATGACAGCAGCGAGCATTGCGGCGATTTCTCCAATCTGCCGGGATTGGTCGACACGGTCAGAAACGTCAAGCCGGATGTGATCGTCAATGCGGCGGCCCATACGGCCGTGGACAAGGCCGAAAGCGAGGTCGAGCTGGTGCGCACGCTCAATGCCCTGGCGCCTGGCGTGCTGGCGCAGGAGGCGGCCCGCACGGGCGCTTGGCTGGTGCACTACAGCACCGATTATGTATTTGACGGCAGTGGCACGCGGCCCTGGACCGAGGCCGACACACCCGCGCCGCTCAATGTCTACGGCCAGAGCAAACTGGAGGGCGAGCAACTGATTCAGGCGGCCTGCGGGCAGCACCTGATCCTGCGCACCAGCTGGGTCTATGCCGCACGAGGAGGCAACTTTGCCAAGACCATGCTGCGTCTGGCGCAGGAGCGCGAGCGCCTGACAGTGATCGATGATCAATTTGGCGCGCCGACCGGAGCCGAGTTGCTGGCGGACGTGAGCGCGCACGCCATTCGCCAAGTGCTCCGCCGTCCCGACGATGCCGGTCTTTACCACCTGGTGGCGGGGGGTGAAACCAGTTGGCACGGCTATGCAAGCTATGTGCTGGCGCAGGCGAAGCTTGTGCGTCCGGACATGAAACTGGCTGCAACGCAGGTGTCGCCGGTGGCCTCCAGCGCATTCCAGACAGCGGCGCTTCGGCCGCTCAACTCGCGTCTGGATACGCGCAAATTGCAGGCCACCTTCGGTCTGAGCTTGCCGCACTGGCAGCACGGCGTGGCGCGCATGCTGGCCGAAACGCTCTGACCCCGAACGCGCGGCAGTTGGTAATTCACAAGGGTCTTTCCAAACTGCGTGCAATATTGCGCACAGCGCTGGCGCCCTGTTTTTCGAACCGAATCTCTGCCGGTTTTCTCTGCTTTGCAATGGGCATGAAAGTGGCGCGCAATAATTGAAAATATATTCAAATAGTGATTAATCGATATATTTTTGATAATTATCCAGCTTCGAATCAAGTTACGGGTTATCGAGGCTGTGCCCGGTCCCGGCTTTCACTGCTGTCCGTCGGTTGAAATGGGCCTCCTTGTTTAACTGGCAAGAATGCCGGAAAATAACTTATCAACGATATTCGGAGTTTTGGCGACATAATGCGATCCATTAGAATAATAATGAACCGACCAGCAGTCCGCATAACCTATATATTTCAACAGGATGGTATTTCACATGAGCAATTTGATCGATATCCAGGACCAAATCGAGAAACTTCAGAAACAGGCATCGGAAATCAAGAGCCGCGAGTTTGACAAGACCGTGCAGGATATTCTGGCCAAAATGAAGGCATTTGGTATTAGCCTGAAGGATCTGCAGCCGGGCAAGGCGCGCGGTGCCAAGGGCAAGTCCAAGGTCGCGACGGCTGTCAAGGGTGCCGGCGCCAAGGTCAAGAAGACCAAGGATGCGGCGGTGGTGGCCGCCAAATTCCGCGGTCCGAATGGTGAAACCTGGAGCGGGCGCGGTCTGTCGCCGCGCTGGCTGAGTGCACTGGTGGCGCAGGGGCATAGCAAGGACGAGTTCGCCATCAAGCCCTGAGGCGAACCGCTGGCGCCAGATGGAGCGCCGCCTTCCGGGCGGCTTGCCGTTTGCGCCCGCGCGTGCCAGTTACGACCCCATTACCTTGAACGCAATGCATCATGACCGACGTTAGCAAGATTGCCCCGCGCGACAAAGCCGAGATCCTGGCCCAGGCGTTGCCCTACATCCGCAAGTTTCATGGCAAGACCATGGTCATCAAGTACGGCGGCAATGCCATGACCGATCCGGCGCTGCAGGCTGACTTTGCCGAGGATGTGGTGCTGCTCAAACTGGTCGGCATCAACCCGGTAGTGGTGCACGGCGGCGGGCCGCAGATTGAAACGGCACTCAAGCGCCTTGGCAAGAAAGGCGAGTTTGTCCAGGGCATGCGCGTCACTGATGCCGAGACCATGGAGGTGGTCGAGTGGGTGCTCGCAGGGGAAGTGCAGCAGGACATCGTCGGGCTCATTAACCAGGCCGGCGGCAAGGCGGTTGGCCTCACGGGTCGCGACGGCGGCATGATTCGCGCGCAAAAGCTGCGCATGGTGGACAACCAGGACCCCAGCAAGGAGCATGACGTCGGCCAGGTCGGCGACATCGTCAGCATCGATCCAAGCGTGGTCAAGGCCTTGCAGGACGACGCTTTCATCCCCGTGATCAGCCCGATCGGTTTTGGCGAAGACAACGAGAGCTACAACATCAACGCAGACGTTGTCGCTGCCAAACTGGCGACCGTGCTGAAAGCGGAAAAACTGCTGATGCTGACCAACATCAGCGGCGTTCTGGACAAGGCCGGCAATCTGATCACCAATCTCAGTGCGCGTCAGATTGATGCACTGTTTGTTGACGGCACGATTGGCGGGGGCATGCTGCCCAAGATCAGCGGCGCGCTCGATGCCGCCAAAAGCGGTGTCAATTCGGTCCACATCATCGACGGGAGGGTACCGCACGTGCTGCTGCTGGAAATCCTGACCGATCAGGCTTTTGGCACGATGATCAGGTCAAGTTAGCCGGAACCGCGCCCCCTCGAAAACCCTCGGGTCCGCTGTGCGAGAATGAATTTATGATTTCATTCCCGCACCATGTCTGACGTCGAACTCCCTCTTTCGGTATCTGTCCCAAGCCCCGTGGCTGTGACGGCGAGCGCGCCCCGCAAGCGCCCCAAACCGGGGGAGCGGCGCGTGCAGATCCTGCAGGCGCTCGCGACCATGCTGGAGCAACCGGGTGCCGAGCGCATCACGACGGCGGCACTGGCGGCGCGTCTGGATGTGAGCGAGGCGGCGCTGTACCGCCACTTTGCCAGCAAGGCGCAGATGTTCGAAGGTCTGATCGAATTCATCGAGCAGACGGTTTTTACGTTGATCAACCAGATCGTCGAGCGCGAGAACACTCTGGAATCGGTCGATGGGACGCCGGACGCGGGCGCAGGAACGCGCCAGGCCATCAAGGTCGTGTCCATGCTGATGCAGTTCGCCGAAAGAAATCCCGGCATGACCCGCGTCATGGTGGGTGATGCGCTGGTGTTCGAGAACGAGCGCCTGCAGCAGCGCATGAACCAGTTCTTTGACAAGATCGAGTCTTCGCTCAAGCAGTGCCTGCGCGGTGCTGCCGAGTTCAGCGGTTCGGCGACGCCTACTGTGGACACACAGGTACGGGCCTCGGTGCTCACTGCCTTTGTTGTGGGTCGCCTGCAGCGCTTTGCTCGCTCCGGTTTCAAGCGCTTGCCATCCGAGCACCTGGAGGCCAGCCTGGCCTTGATGCTCTGATCGCGGGTAAACCCTCGCTTTTCTTAGAAAATTCTCTCTAGAGGCCCGGTGCGGACCGGACAAGGCATGGAACATGGTGCAAAATAGCACGATCGTTCTATTTTCTTGCGCCATGCCCGTTTCCGACTCTTCCATGAAAGCCCAGCCTCCCCGCAGTCGTGTCGGCGCGCGCGGTGGCCGTGTGCTGCAAAAAGGGGAGCAAACCAAGCAGGCGATTGTTGATGCGGCCTTGGGCTTGGCGGCGCAGATCGGCCTCGAAGGCCTGAGCATTGGCGTCCTGGCGGAAGTGACCCAGATGAGCAAGTCCGGTGTGTTTGCCCATTTCGGTTCGCGCGAGGAATTGCAGATATCCGTCATCCGCGAGTATTACGCCCGGTTTGCCGACGAGGTCTTCTTCCCTGCGATGGACGAGGAGCGCGGTCTGCCGCGTGTGCGGGCGCTGTTCTCCAACTGGATGAAGCGAGTCGCTGTCGAACTCCAGTCCGGCTGCATCTTCATCAGCGGCGCGGTTGAATTCGACGATCGCCCGGGCCCGGTGCGCGACGCCCTGGCCGGCTCGGTCAAGACCTGGCTCGAGGCCATGTACCGCGCTGTGGTGCAGGCCAAGGAAGAAGGGCAGCTCGATGCCGATGCCGACGAGGAGCAGATGGCCTTTGAAATCCACGGCCTCATCCTGGCCCTGCATTACGAGGCCCGTTTCCTGAAGAACCCGCAGGCCATTGCCCACGCCAACAAGGGCTTCCAGAACATTCTCGCGCGCTACGGCAAGGCTGCCGTGTCCGCTGTCCCGCTTTCCGAAAAATCAAACCCACGCTCAAAGGAGTAAGCAGCATGCCCACCTATACCCCACCCCTGCGCGACATGCAATTTGTGATGCATGAAGTGCTCAAGGTTGTCGACGATTTCAAGCAAATGCCGCAGTACGCCGAGATCGACGTCGAGACTATCAGCGCGGTGCTCGAAGAAGGCGGCAAATTTGCCGCCGAGGTCATCTTCCCGCTCAACGTCAGCGGCGATGCCGAAGGTTGTTCCTACGACCCGGTGACGCACGTCGTGACGACACCCAAGGGCTTCAAGGAAGCCTACCGGACTTACATCGACGCCGGCTGGGCCGCGCTCGGCTGCGACCCCGAGTACGGCGGTCAGGGCCTGCCCCTGGTGGTCAATCAGTGCTTCTATGAAATGCTCAACAGCGCCAACCAGGCCTGGACCATGTACCCCGGCCTCACGCACGGCGCCTATGCATCGCTGGAGAGCCACGGCACGCCGGAACAAAAGCAGACCTATCTGCCCAAGATGATCAGCGGTGAGTGGACCGGCACCATGTGCCTGACCGAGGCGCATTGCGGCACCGACCTGGGCCTGATGCGCACCAAGGCCGAGCCGCAGGGCGACGGCACCTACAAGCTCACCGGCAACAAGATCTTCATCAGCGCCGGTGAGCAGGACATGACCGAGAACATCATTCACCTGGTGTTGGCGCGCCTGCCTGACGCCCCGCCCGGCATCAAGGGTGTCAGCCTGTTCATCGTGCCCAAGTTTCTCGTGAACAAGGACGGAACACTGGGCGCTCGCAACGGCATCTACTGCGGCGGCCTCGAACACAAGATGGGCATCAAGGGCAATGCGACCGCCCAGCTCGTTCTGGAAGACGCCGTGGGCACAATGGTGGGCCAGCCCAACAAGGGCATGGCCGGCATGTTCGTCATGATGAATGCGGCGCGTCTGGGTGTCGGCAACCAGGGACAGGGCCTGATCGAAGTGGCCTACCAGAACGCGCTGGCCTATGCCAAGGACCGCATCCAGATGCGCTCGCTCACCGGCGCCAAGGCCAAGGACCAGCCCGCCGATCCGATCATCGTGCACCCCGATGTGCGCAAGATGCTGCTCACCGCCAAGGCCTACGCCGAAGGCGGGCGCGCGCTGCTGTGCTTCAGTTCCATGCTGCTCGAAAAAGAGCACAACCACCCGGATGAAAAGGTGCGCAAGGATTCCGGCGAATTGCTGGCCATGCTCACGCCCATCGTCAAGGCCTTCATCACCGACAACGGCTGGACCGCGACCTCGGCCTGCCTGCAGGTGTTCGGCGGCCATGGCTACATCAAGGAATGGGGCATGGAGCAGTTCGTGCGCGATGCCCGCATCAACATGATCTACGAAGGCACGAACACGGTGCAGTCGCTGGACCTGCTGGGGCGCAAGATCCTGGGCAACAACGGCGCCACGCTGCGCAAGTTCGGCAAGCTGATCGGCAAGCTGGTGGAAGAAGAGGGTGTCAACGAGAAGATGTCCGAATTCATCACCCCGATTGCCATCCTGGGCGACCAGATGACCAAGTTCACCACCGAGATCGGCTTCAAGGGCTTCCAGAACCCCGACGAAGTGGGCGCCGCGGCGGTCGATTACCTGCGCGTTGCAGGTCACCTTGTGTTCGGCTACTTCTGGGCCCGCATGGCGCAGGTGGCGCTGCGCGAAATTGCCGCCGGCAACAGCGACCCGTTCTATCTGGCCAAGGTGCAGACGGCGCGCTTCTACTTCGCCAAGCTGTTCCCCGAGACCACGACCTTGATGCGCACGGCACGCGCCGGCAGCAAGGTGCTGATGGATACCGACGCCGCGCTGGCCTAAGCGCATTTTCAAAACCAAGAAAGAGGAGACAAAGCATGAAGATCGTTCAAGTTCTGGGTGCAGGTGCTGTAGCCGTTGCCGCTTTGTGCGGCGCCGCCGGCGTGCAGGCGCAGATGACGCCGGTGGGCTTGTGGAAGACCATCGACGACGACGGCAAGACCGAGAAGTCCCTGGTGCGCATCACCGAGAAGGACGGTGTGCTGTCGGGCGTGGTGGAGAAGATATTCGATCCCGCCAAGCTCGATTCCAAGTGCGACCAGTGCACGGACGAGCGCAAGGACAAGCCCGTCCTGGGCATGACCATCATCCGCAACGTGCGCCAGGACGCCGATGACAAGGAGATATGGACCGGCGGGCAGATTCTGGACCCCAACAACGGCAAGTCCTACAAGACGCGCCTGAAGCCGGTCGACGGCGGCAAGACGCTGCAGATGCGGGGTTATATCGGGTTTATTTATCGCACGCAGGTGTGGCACCGTGTTGAGTGACAGGGGTCGCTGAACACGCCGGTTGCGGTGTGTGCAAAACAATTCAGGAGTAATTTGTGAGTCGATTCCAAGTCCGAAAAGTCGCCGTCCTCGGCGCCGGTGTGATGGGTGCGCAAATCGCCGCCCATCTCGTCAATGTCAAGGTGCCGGTCGTCCTGTTTGACCTGCCTGCCAAGGAGGGGCCGAAGAATGGCATCGTGACCCGCGCCATCGAGGGCCTGAAGAAGCTCAAGCCCGCGCCGCTGGGCGTGGCGCAGGACGCCGAACTGATCCAGGCCGCCAATTACGAGGAGCATCTGGAATTGCTCAAGGACTGCGATCTGGTGATCGAGGCGATCGCCGAGCGCATGGACTGGAAGCTCGACCTGTACCAGAAGATTGCGCCTTTCCTGGCGCCGCATGCCATCGTCGCATCCAACACATCGGGGCTGTCGATCACCAAGCTCAGCGACGTGTTGCCGCAGGCGATCAAGCCGCGCTTCTGCGGCATCCACTTCTTCAACCCGCCGCGCTACATGATGCTGGTGGAGCTGATCAACACGCCGGCCACCGAGCCGCAAGTCCTTGACGAACTCGAAGCCTTCGTCACGAGCAACCTCGGCAAGGGCGTGGTGCGGGCCAAAGACTCGCCCAACTTCATCGCCAACCGCATCGGCATCGCCGGCATGCTCGCGACCATGAAGGAGGTCGAAAACTTCGGCCTCTCCTACGACGTGGTGGACGACCTGACCGGCAAGAAGCTCGGGCGCGCCAGCTCCGGCACTTTCCGCACCGCCGACGTCGTCGGTCTGGACACCATGGCCCACGTCATCAAGACGCTGCAGGACACGCTGAGCCTGGAGACCGACCCGTTCTACGCCAGCTTTGCCACGCCCGACGTGCTCAAGACCCTGCTCGAGAAGGGCTTCCTGGGGCAGAAGAGCAAGGCAGGCTTCTTCAAGAAGGCCGGGCGCGACATCCTGCGCTTTGACCCGGTGGCCAAGGACTATGTGGCGGCCGGCCAGAAGGCCGATGAGGTCTACGCCCGCATGCTCAAGAAGCCCGCGGTCGAGCGCCTCAAGCTGTTGCGTGGCAGCGAAGGCGCGCAGGGCAGGTTCCTCTGGGCCATCCTGCGCAACAGCTTCCACTACGCGGCCGTGCACCTGGCATCGATTGCCGACAACGCGCGCGATGTCGACTTCTGCATGCGCTGGGGCTTCGGCATGAAGCAGGGGCCGTTCGAGCTCTGGCAGGAAGCCGGCTGGCTGGAAGTGGCCAACATGATCAAGGAAGATATCGACGCCGGCAAGGCGCTGTGCAAGGCACCGCTGCCGGACTGGGTGTTCAAGGGCCCGGTGGCCGATGCCGGCGGCGTGCACACGCCGCAGGGTTCGTGGAACCCGAGCACGGGCCAGTTCGTGTTGCCGCGCCAATTGCCGGTGTACGCGCGCCAGCACTTTCCCGAAAGCGTGCTCGGCGCCAATGCCCCGAAGGCCGAAGCCGCCGGCAAGACCTTGCACGAAGACGAGGCCATCCGCCTGTGGACGCTGAACGACGAGGTGTTGATCGCCAGCATCAAGACCAAGATGCACGCCATCGGCCCCGGTGTGGTCGAAGGCCTGATGCAAGGCCTGGAACTGGCCGAGGCCGGTTACAAGGGCCTGGTGGTCTGGTCGCCGGGCGAGATGTTCTCGGCCGGCGCTGATCTGCAGGCCATGCTGCCGGGTTTCGTCATGGGCGGTGTCAAGGCCATCGATGGCGCTGAAGCCGAGATGCAGCAGGCCATGCTGAGGCTGCGCTACGCCAATGTGCCGGTCGTGTCGGCCGTGCGCGGTCTCGCGCTCGGAGGTGGTTGCGAACTCGCGGCC
The DNA here is from genome assembly GCA_903828665.1 of uncultured beta proteobacterium. Classification (GTDB taxonomy): domain Bacteria; phylum Pseudomonadota; class Gammaproteobacteria; order Burkholderiales; family Burkholderiaceae_C; genus Rhodoferax. The sequence continues at coordinate 6,175 of CAIKMZ010000003.1, read as the reverse complement.
TACTCGGCCAGGCGCGTCGTTGCCATGGAGAGCTACATGGGCCTGGTGGAAGTCGGCGTCGGCCTGGTGCCCGGCGCCGGTGGCCTGACTTACATTGCGCGGCGCGCGGCCGAGAACGCCGCGACATCGACCGGCAAGGACTTGCTGCCCTTCCTGACCGAAGGCTTCACGGCGGCCGCCATGGCCAAGGTCGGAACCAGCGCGCTGGAGTCGCGCAAGCTTGGCTACCTGCTCGAGAGCGACATCATCGTGCCGCACAAGGACGAGCTGCTGTTTGTTGCCATCGCGCAGGCCAAGGCCTTGTTCGACTCCGGTTACCGCGCGCCGCACAAGCGGCTGTTCGCGGTGGCCGGGCGCAGCGGAGTCGCCACGATCAAGGGCTCGCTGCTGAATATGCGCGACGGCGGCTTCATCAGCGCGCACGACTTCCACATTGCCAGCCTGATTGCCAACGTGGTGTGCGGCGGCGACGTCGATGCCGGCACGCTGGTGAGCGAGGAATATGTGATGACGCTGGAGCGCAAGGCGTTCTGTGCGCTGATCACGCATCCCAAAACCCAGGAACGCATTATGGGAATGATGTCCACCGGCAAACCGGTTCGTAATTGATCAAGCTACTGCGCGAACCTCATGCGTCGTTGGGCGGTGCTCGCAATCCTCACGTACAGGAAGTACGTTCCGGTTGCTGCGCTCTGTCCGCCTAGCTTGAGGCCCGCTCGCTACGCTTGCTCAATCACGAACATCGTGGCTCTCGCAGAAGAATTCGGAAGAAGATTTTTGGTGATCTGTTGAAAGGATCTTTATGAAACAAATTCAAGAAGCCTATATCGTCGCGGCCACACGCTCGCCGATCGGGCGCTCGCACCGCGGTTATTTCCGCAACACGCGGCCGGACGATCTGCTGGTCAAGGTCCTGCAGTCAGCGCTGGCGCAGGTGCCCTCGCTCGACCAGAAGATGATCGAAGACGTGATCTGCGGCTGTGCCATGCCCGAAGGCCAGCAGGGTCTCAACATCGCGCGCCTGGGCGCCGTGCTGGCCGGCTTGCCGACCGGCGTCGGCGGCATCACGGTGAACCGCTTTTGCGCCTCCGGCCTGTCGGCGGTTCAGATGGCGGCCGACCGCATCCGCGTGGGCGAGGCCGACGTGATGATAGCCGCCGGCGTTGAGAGCATGAGCATGGTGCCGATGGGTGGCAACGCGCCTTCGATGTCGCCGGCCATCTTCGACAATGACGAGAACATCGGCATTGCCTACGGCATGGGCCTGACGGCCGAGAAGGTCGCCACCCAGTGGAAGATCAGCCGTCAGGCGCAGGACGAATTTGCACTGGCCTCGCATCAGAAGGCATTGGCGGCCATGGCGGCCGGCCACTTCAGCCAGGAGATCACGCCGATCGAAGTGATCAACCGCGCGCCCGATCTGCAAAGCGGCGAAGTAATTGAGACCCGCCGCGTGGTCAGCCTCGATGAAGGCGCGCGCGCCGACACCTCGCTCGAAGGGCTGGCCAAGCTCAAGACGCCGTTTGCCGCGCGCGGTTCGGTCACGGCGGGCAACAGCTCGCAGACCTCGGACGGCGCCGGCGCCCTGATCCTGGTTAGCGAAAAGGCGCTCAAGCAGTACGGCCTGACGCCGCTGGCGCGCTTCGTCAGCTTCGCTGCCAAGGGCGTGCCGCCGCACATCATGGGGATCGGCCCGATCGAGGCGATTCCCGCGGCGCTGCGCTATGCAGGCCTCAAGCTTGACGACATCGACTGGTTCGAGCTCAACGAGGCCTTTGCCGCGCAGTCGCTGGCCGTCATCAACACGCTGGGCCTGAACCCAGCGCGCGTCAATCCGATGGGCGGCGCGATTGCGCTCGGCCATCCGCTGGGCGCCACCGGCGCCATCCGCTCCGCCACCGCCATCCATGCCCTGCAGCGCAACCAGCTGAAGTACGCCATGGTCACCATGTGTGTCGGCATGGGGCAGGGCGCGGCCGGCATCTTCGAGCGCGTCTAGTTCGCACGGGCAGCAGCCGGCGTCACGCACCGGACTGCCGCGGACCGGCGTTCGCGGCATACTGGCGGCATGAACAATCATCCGTTTGACCAGGCGCTGGCCTTGACGCCGACGGAAGCGCCCGGTGTCTACCACGGCAGCACGTCGGCCGCCTACTGGAACATGGTCGGTCCCTTTGGCGGCATCACGGCCGCCATTGCGCTCAAGGCCGTGCTGCAGCATCTGGCGCTGCTCGGCCAGCCGATTGCGCTGACCGTCAATTTCGCGGGGCCGATCGTGGCCGGCGCCTTCACCGTTTCGGCCACACCCCGGCGCACAAACCGTTCGACCCAGCACTGGGTCATCGAGCTCACGCAGATCGATCAGGCCGGCCTGGCCGAAGTGATGCTGACCGGTACCGCGGTCACGGCCGTGCGGCGCAGCACCTGGAGCAGCGCCGAGGTCCCAATGCCGGTCGTGCCGCGTCCGGAGGGACTGCCGGAGGAAAAGCCGATGACTGGTGTCGAGTGGATCCAACGCTACGACATGCGCTTCATCGAGGGCGCATTTCCGACTGTGTGGAACGGTCAGGGCGAGGCCAGCCTGTCGCAGCTCTGGATGCGCGATGCGCCGGCGCGCGGCCTCGACTTCTGCGCGCTGGCATCCATGGCCGACATCTTCTTCCCGCGCATCTACCTGCGCCGCGCCCTGCGCGTTCCGGCCGGCACGGTGGCGCTGACGGTCTACTTCCATGCCGACGGCGCGCAACTGGCGGAATCGGGCAGCGGCTATCTGCTGGGCCAGGCGCGCGCGCAGGTCTTTCGCAACGGCTTCTTCGACCAGAGTTCGCAGCTGTGGAACGAAGCGGGCCAGCTGCTGGCCACGACTAATCAGATTGTCTATTTCAAGGAATGACGAATATGAGCACGACGCAGCCTGACGAGGCGATCGCATGAAGCGGGTGGCCCTGGTCATCGGCGCCGGAGACGCCACCGGCGGCGCCATCGCGCAGCGCTTTGCGCGCGAGGGCTACACGGCCTGCGTGACGCGGCGCAGCCTGGACAAGATGCAGCCCCTGCTGGAACAGATCGCCGCCGACGGCGGTGCGGCGCACGGCTTTGCCAGCGATGCGCGCAAGGAAGAAGAGGTGGTGGCGCTGGTCGAGCAGATCGAGTCCACCATCGGCCCGATCGAGGTGCTGGTGTTCAACATCGGCGCCAACGCGCCGAGCAGCATCCTCGACGAGAGCGCGCGCAAGTACTTCAAGATCTGGGAGATGGCCTGCTTCGGCGGCTTTCTCAATGGCCGCGAAGTGGCGCGGCGCATGGTCGGGCGGGCCAGCCCCGAACGGCGCCAAACCATCCTCTTCACCGGCGCCACGGCCTCGCTTCGCGGCGCCGCCAACTTCGCCGCCTTTGCCGGCGCCAAGCACGCCCTGCGCGCGCTGGCCCAGAGCATGGCGCGTGAATTGGGGCCGCGCGGCATTCACGTCGCCCATGTGGTTGTGGACGGCGCCATCGACACCGCCTTCATCCGTGATAATTTCCCCGACCGCTACGCGCTCAAGGCGCAAGACGGCATCCTGAACCCGGAGCACATTGCCGATCAGTACTGGATGCTGCACTGCCAGCCGCGCGATGCGTGGACGCACGAACTCGACCTGCGCCCCTGGCTGGAAAAGTTTTGAACAACACGATGGAACTGGAGACAAGCATGAGCAAGACCGTGGAGTATTACTTCGACTTTGGCAGCCCCGCCGCCTACCTGGCCTCGACCCAGCTGCCCGCGCTCTCGGCGCAGACCGGCGCTGCCGTGCTGTGGCGCCCGATGCTGCTCGGCGGCGTTTTTGTTGCCACCGGCAATGCCTCGCCGGCCAGCGTGCCGGCCAAGGGAAAGTACATCTTTCGCGACTTCGCGCGCTTTGCCAAGCGCTACGGCGTGCCGCTCAAGACTAATCCGTTCTTCCCGATCAACACCATCACCCTGATGCGCATCGCCACCGGTCTGCAAATGCGCGAAGCCCCGCGTTTCGCCGATTACTGCAGCGCCATGTTCCGCGCCATCTGGGTCGACGCGCAGAACATGAACGATCCGGCCACCGTGGCCGCTGTGCTTCAGGCGGCAGGCTTCGACGCGCCGGCGCTGCTCGCGCTGGCGGCCGAGCAGGCGGTCAAGGACCGCCTGAAAGCGCAGACCGAGGAAGCGGTGGCGCGCGGTGTCTTCGGTGCGCCGACCTTCTTCGTGGGTGAGCAGATGTTCTGGGGCCAGGACCGGCTCGATTTCGTGCGCGAAGCACTGGCAAACTGAAAAGACTGAACATGACCGACATCCTGATAGACCGCAGCGACGCGGTGCTGACCATCACCCTGAACCGGGTGGAAAAGAAGAACTCCATCACGATCGCCATGTACGCGGCCATGGCCGACGCTTTGACGGCCGCGGCAACCGACGACGCCATCCGAGTCGTCGTGCTGCAAGGCCATGAAACAATCTTCAGCGCCGGCAACGACATCGGAGACTTCATGAACCCGTCGCTGGACACGGCGGAGCGGCCGGCGTTTCGCTTCCTGCGCGCCATCAGCACCTTCCCCAAGCCGCTGGTGGCGGCGGTCTGCGGTCCGGCCGTTGGCATCGGCACCACCATGCTGTTCCATTGCGATCTGGTCTATGCCGGTGACAACGCCGCCTTCTCCATGCCGTTCGTCAATCTGGGCCTGTGCCCGGAGGCCGCATCGAGCTACCTCGCGCCGCAGTTGATGGGCTATGGCCGTGCCGCCGAGGCCTTGCTGCTCGGCGAGCCCTTCCTGGCCGAGACCGCGCTGGAGATGGGCTTCATCAGTCGCATCGTGCCGCCCGGCGAGGCCGCGGCGATGGCGCAGCGCCAGGCCCGTAAGCTCGCCGCCAAGCCGCAGGCATCCGTGGTGGAGACCAAGCGCCTGATGAAGAAGGGCCAGGTCGCCATCGTCGCCGAGCGCATGACCGAAGAAGGCGTGAGTTTCGGCCGCCTGCTGGGCGAGCCGGCGGCGCAGCAGGCCTTTGGCGCTTTCATGCACAAGCACAAGCACGACGTTTCGAAGTCCTAGTCCGAGTCAAGATCACTAACGGAGCATCACAGATGACGCAGAACACCGAGCAACGCAGCCTCAAAGGCAAGACGCTTTTCATCACCGGCGCTTCCCGCGGCATCGGTCTGGCCATTGCCACGCGGGCCGCTGCCGACGGCGCCAACATCGTCATCGTCGCCAAGACCAGCGAGCCCAATCCCAAACTGCCGGGCACGATCTACAGCGCGGCCAGGGAGGTCGAGGTGGCCGGCGGCCAGGCCTTGCCGCTGGCCGTTGACATCCGCGACGACGAGGCGGTCTTTGCCGCGGTTGCGAAGGCGGTGCAGACCTTCGGCGGCATCGACATCCTGATCAACAACGCCAGCGCCATCAGCCTGACCAACACCGAGGCGACGCCGATGAAGCGCTTCGACCTGATGAACGGCATCAACGCGCGCGGCACCTACCTGTGCACCATGGCCTGCCTGGCCGAGCTGAAGAAGTCGGCCAAGGCCGGTCGCAATCCGCAGGTGCTCACCATGTCGCCGCCGCTGTCGATGAAGACGCACTGGTTCTCGGCGCACACGGCCTACAGCATGGCCAAGTACGGCATGAGCATGTGCACGCTCGGTCACGCCGGCGAGTTCAAGAAATACGGCATCGCCGTCAACAGCCTGTGGCCGCGCACGGCGATCGCCACTGCCGCGATGCAGATGATTCCGGGCGTTGACGTGGCCTTGTGCCGCAAGCCCGATATCCTGTCGGACGCGGCGTACCTGATCCTGACCAACTCCGTCTTCAGCAGCGGCAATTTCCACATCGACGACACGCTGCTGGCCGAGCATGGCGTGACGGACCTCGACCATTATTCGGTCACGCCGGGCACGAAGAACCTGATACCCGATTTCTTTGTCGATTGAATTGAAAACAGGCTGTCATTGCGGACTTATATGGATGCCTCCCGGATAGCAAGAAGAATTTGTGTTGTTCTGTAAAAGAATCGGCTGCTTACTTAGTCGGCCCTGCAAAACCTCTGTAGCCCGCATGAACACTAGCTTTCTTGCATGAATGGTGTGCACCAAATCTCTCGAAAAACGTTATTGATGAGGAAACTTTCTGAGAGATTTTGATATGCAACCAATGGACTTTTTCC
>CAIKMZ010000002.1 GCA_903828665.1 uncultured beta proteobacterium | reverse complement strand
GCGCCGCGCTGATCGATACGTCAAAAGGCTACGTCACGCAGTCACAGGCCACGACGATGTACAGCCTGGTTGCGACGCAGAAGGACAATCTGACTTCGATCGTCTCGACGCGCACCCAGATCGCCACGCTGCTGCGCAGTCCGCAGTCCGCAGTCCGCAGGAACAGAATAAGGGCAATGAGCGTGAAAAAACAGTGCGGACAGATGTTTATTTCGCTGTTGTGGGCGGCTGCCCGGTCGTGATCGAAATCAAACAAGTGGCCTGCCGGCAAGCTGACACTGACCATGGATTGCCGTGCTTCGCTCGCAATGGCGCAAGGGCCTTGGCTTATAGTGCGAAGCCTGATGTTCTGCTTCACCCCGACAACCCAACGATCCAACGCGCGCCTGGCCAGTTTGTTGCTGGCTCTGGGCGTTGCCTCATCCGGCGCCATGGCCGCGACGCCGGATGCACCGGCGCCGAGCGCGCGTGAACTGCACAGCATCGAGTGCATTGCTGCGCTGGAAGCCAGGGCCGACGCACTGGCCAATCAGGTCAGGGCCGGACAATCGGACCTGCAAGCGCTGTTGCTCAACACGCTGAACGAGGGCGCGGCCTTCATCGGGCATGCGTATTTGCAGGGCGACCGCGACGAGGCGCGCTCGCAGGCGCTGCGCGATGCCGCATTGATAACGCAAAAGGCGCTACCAGCCGCCGAACTCACGGCGCGCCAGGACGCCTGCGCGCAGGAGGGCGAGCGCCTGCTGGCCCAGACCGATCTCATCAGCCGCTTCTTCGTTACCCGACTGGCCAAGCGTCAGATGCAAAAGCTACTCGGGAACTGAGCCGCCCAGCGCCTTGATCAGGAACACCGTGGTCACCAAGCGCTGCCCCAGCAACTGGGTCGCCTGACGCTCGCTGCCCAGCAGTGCCTGCTGTGCCGTGATCACATCAAAGTAAGCCGAGGCACCAGCCTCATAGCGCGCCGTCGTCATGTCGAGCACGCGCCGTGCCGTCGCCAGCGCGTTGCCGGCCTGCAGTGATGCGCGCTCCAGCGCCACCAGACCGCTGATGCCATCTTCGACTTCCTGCATCGCGCCCAGCACCACGCGCCGGTAGTTCGCCACCGTAGCGCCATAGCCGGCGCGCGCGAAATCGACGGTGGCGCTCGTGCGTCCGCCATCAAACAAGGTGTGCGCTGCCGATACACCGATCGACCACAGCAGGCTCGGCGCATCGAACAGGGTTGCGAGTTCGCGGCTGTCCACGCCCAGCCCCGAGCCCAGCACGATGCTTGGGTAAAAGGCGGCATTGGCCACACCGATCTGCGCATTGGCAGCGGCCATGGCGCGCTCGGCTGAAGCAATGTCGGGTCGGCGCTGCAGCAGGTCCGAGGGCAGACCCAGCGGCACAGCGGGCGCGCTGCGCTCGCGCACGGCCGGCGCCAGCCTGAACTGGGTAGCCGATGTGCCGCACAGCGTCGCCAGCGCGTGCTCAAACTGACCGCGCTGACGCCGCAACAATTCAAGCTGCACCCGGGTTGTCTCGAGCAGCGCCTGCTGTTGCGCCAGGTCGAGCCCGGTGGCGGCACCGAGTTCGTAGCGCGCCTTGACCAGTTCCAGCGCGCGCTGCTGCAAGCCAATGGCGCGTCCCAGCACATCGAGTTCATTGTCGATGGCACGCAGGTTGAAATAATTTGTCGCCAGATCAGCCGTCAGCAACAGCCGCGTGTTTTCCAGATCAGCCGCTGACTGCGCCAGCGTGGCCTGCGCCTGCAGAACCGACTGTGCGACACGACCGGCCAGATCGACTTCGTAGTTCACCGTCATGGTCACGCTGAGTTCGTTTTGCACGGTCGAGAAATTCGGCGCGTTGTAGTTGGTGAGCGGCCGGTCCGCTGAAATCTTCAGCCGCGACACGCGCTCGTTCAAACCGATCTGTGGCAGCACGCTGGCCGAAGTCGCCGCCAGCACTGAGCGCGCCTGCGTCAGGCGTGCCTGTGCCACGGCCAGCGTCGGGCTGTTGGCAACGGCGCGCTGCGCCAGGGCATCGAGCTCGGCGTCGCCAAAGCGTTGCCACCACGGCCCCTTGGCCGCTGCATCGTCGGGCCGCGCTTCACGCCAGGGCGCCTCCAGCGCCCATGCTGCCGGCAAGTCCAGCGCTGGTTTCTGATACTCGGGCGCTGCTGCGCAGCCCGCCACCGCCAGCGCACAGACCCCCAGCCAGTGCCACGGCACCCTCACGGCTTGTCCTTGTCGGCGCTGGGTACCACCGTCTGGCCATCGCTCAGACTGTCGGATGGATTGAGCACCAGGCGCTCACTGGCACTGATGCCGTCCAGCACTTCAAACTCTGTACCGTAGTTGCGCCCGACGCTGACCTGGCGCAAGCTCACGCGGCCCTGGGCATCGACCACCGCCACCATGGTGGCGCCGGCGCGAAACAGCAGTGTGTTGGTCGGCGCCAGCAGCGACTGGCTGGCCTGCAGCGGCAGCGTCACCTGAACGTAGGCACCCGGCAACAGACTGCCGCCCGGATTGGGCAGCGCCACTTCCACCTGCAGCGTGCGCGTGCCAGTGTCGATCGCTCCCGAAGTCCGCACCACACTGCCGGCGAAGCGCTGCCCGCGCAATTCGCCCTGCGTCACCAGCACCTTCTGCCCGACCTTGACCAGTTGCGCGTAGGCCTGCGGCACGCTGACATAAACGCGCAGCGGGTCGGTCTGCGACAGCACAAACAGCACGCGCGAACTGTCGATCAGATCACCCACATCCACGTTGCGCCGCGTGATCACGCCAGCGAACGGCGCCACGATGCGCTTGAACTCTTCCAACTGGCGCAAGCGTCCGACGTTGGCCTCGGCTGCTGCCAGATTGGCCTGCGCCTGCGCCACGGCGCTGCGCCGCTCATCCAGATCCTGCTGCGATACCACGTCCTTCTTGCGCAAACCCTCCCAGCGCTCCACCGTGCTGCGCGTCAGCGCCAGACTGGCGGCTGCCTGCTCGCGTGCTGCGATGGCCTGGCTCAATTGCTGGTCGATTTCGGGCGTTTCGATTTCGGCCAGCAACTCCCCCTTGGCAACACGGCTGCCGATGTCATGCTGCCAGCGCTTGAGGTAGCCGCTGGCACGCGCGGAAATCGGCGACTGCATAAAGCCCTGCAAAGTGCCGGGCAGCGCCAGATTTTGCGCCGTAGCATTGCGCCGGGCCACGGTCGTCTTCACGTACTGGCGCGACTGCTCGGCACTGACGGCCTCGAGTACGCCCGCGTTGGCGTGACGACTGAGCATCGTGCGTGCGGCGCCAAGCGCGAGCAACAGCAGGCACACCAGGCCGGCGATCTGCGTGCGGCGCACGATCTGCGTGCGCTTGAGCAATTCAATCGGTTGCGCGCCCGGCGCCACCTCAATCGGGTGCAGACCCAGGGCCGAATGGCGTTGTTCAGTCATCGATCAAATCTCCAAACTTCTTGTGCGCACTGGCAAACACCGCCGGTACAAAGAACAGCGTCGAAAGGGTTGCAAACAGCAGGCCGCCAATCACGGCGCGTCCGAGCGGCGCGTTCTGTTCAGCACCCTCGCCCAGGCCGAGCGCCATCGGAATCATGCCGATCACCATGGCCAGCGCCGTCATCAAAACCGGGCGGATGCGCGTGGCACCGGCCTCCAGCGCCGCGGCCAACGCCGGCACGCCGGCTTCGAGCCGCTGGCGCGCAAACGAAATCAGCAAAATGCTGTTGGCCGTCGCCACCCCCATGGTCATGATGGCACCGGTGAGCGCGGGCACACTGAGCGTGGTGCCGGTGATGAACAAAATCCAGGCGATGCCGGCCAACGCTGCCGGCAGCGCCCCGATGATGACCAGCGCGTCGGTCCAGGACTGAAAGTTGACCACGATCAGCAGATAGACCAGCACAATGGCCATGACGAGACCGATGCCCAGGCCGATGAAGGAGGCCTGCATGGTCTCAACCTGGCCGCGCAGCACGACGCTGCTGCCACGCGGCAGCTTGGGCCGCATTTGATCAACCAGACTTTGCACACGCGTGGCCACGCTGGCCAGATCGGTGCCCTGCACGCTGACAAAGACATCAACCGCCGGCAGGATGTTGTAGCGCGAGGCCACCGCCACCATGCGGCTCGGTGTCACCTCGACCAGATTGCCCAGCAGTTGCGTGCTGCCACTGTTGCTGGCCGTGGCCAGGCCGCTGCCAACCGGCATGTTGAGCAGCGCATCGAGCGAATCGACCTGGTACTGCGGTGTCTGCACCGCGATGTTGTAGACCACCCCATTTTGCGGATTGAGCCAGAAGGCCGGCGCCGTCTGCGAACTACCCGAGAGCGATATCAGCACGTTCTGCCCGACGTTGGCCGCCGACAAACCCAATTGCTGCAGGCGCGAGCGGTCCATTTGCAGATTGAGCGCCGGTGCGTTCAAGCGCTGGTGCACATGGGCATCGACCGCACCGGGAATCTTGCGGATCGCGTCGGTCAATTCAGAGGCCAGGCGCGCATTACCAGCCTGATCGGCGCCGGTGAACTGCACGTCGATGGCAGCGGGCAAACCGAAGTTCAGAATTTGCGTCACGATGTCGGCCGGCTGGAAGAAAAACTCGATGCCGGGAAAACGCTTGGGCAGTTCGGCCCGCAAGCGCGTAACAAAGCCCTCGGTCGGCGCGTGGCCCTCGCGCAGCGACATCAGGATTTCACCGTCGAGTGTGCCGATGGTGCCGGCGTTGCTGTAGGACAGGTTGATGCCGCTGTTGGGCACGCCCAGGTTGTCCAGAATGGTCTCCAGCTGATCGTTCGGAATGAGCTCGCGGATCGTGGCCTCCACCGCATCGGCCAGGCGCGCCGTCTCCTCGATGCGGGTGCCGGTGGGCGCGCGCAGGTGCAACCGGATCTGGCCCGCATCCACACTGGGAAAGAAGTCGCGCCCGAGCAACGGGAACAGCAGACAGGACAGCAGGCAAAAACCCATGAACTGCAATGCAAAACCACGCCGGTGCGACAGCAGGGCTGAGAGCGCCAGCGTATAGGCACGCCGCACCCGCTCAAAGCGCTGGTCGAAGGCGCGGTACAGCCGCGCCAGCAGACTGTTGTTGTTCCCAGCCGCCGCAGGGTCGGTGCTGCTCATCAGCAGCATGACCAGCGTCGGAACCAGGGTGCGCGACAGCAGGTAAGAAGCAATCATCGCCAGCACCACGGCTTCGGCCAAGGGCACAAACAGGAAGCGCGCCACGCCCGAGAGAAAGAACATCGGCACAAAGACAATGCAGATGCACAGGGTCGAGACGAAGGCGGCCACACCAATCTCGCCGGCGCCAGTGTCGATCGCCTCCAGAAGGGGCGTTCCCATGTGCAGATGGCGCTCAATGTTCTCGATCGTCACGATCGCCTGATCGACCAGGATGCCAACCGAGAGCGCCAGGCCGCCCAGCGTCATCAGGTTGAGTGTCTCGCCCAGCATGCGCAGCACCAGGATGGAGGCCAGGATCGAGAGCGGAATGGTGAGCGCGATGATCAGCGTGCTGCGCCAGTTGCCCAGGAACAGCAGCACCATGGCGGCGGTCAGCGCAGCGGCAATCAGGGCCTCCAGCACGACGCCCTTGACGGCCGCCTTGACGAACACCGACTGGTCGAACAGCGGCGTCACCTTGACGTCCGGCGGCAGCACCTGCGCCACACGCGGCAGCAGCGCGCGCAGATTGGCGACGATGTCGAGCGTCGAGGCGCCGCCATTTTTCAGCACCGACAGCAGCACGCCACGCGCGCCGTCCTGGCGCACGATGTTGGTCTGCGGCGAAAAGCCGTCGCGCACCTGTGCCACATCGCGCAGATAGGTGGTGCTGTTGCCGGACGTGCGCACCGGCAGATCGGCCAGTCCGGCAATGGTGTCGGGCGCGCCGTTCATCTGAACGGCAAACTCGGTGCTGCCAAACTTGGCTGTGCCCGAAGGCAGGATCAGGTTTTGCAGGTTGATGGCATTGACCACATCAACCGGCGCCAGACCACGCGCCTGCAAAGCGGCGGTGTCCAGATCAACCGAAATCAGCCGGTTCTTGCCGCCAAACGGAAAAGGCACGGCCGCGCCCGGAATCGTGATGAGCTGCGGGCGCAGCACGTTGATCGCCGCGTCGAACACCGCCTGCTCGGGCAGCGTCGGGCTGGAGAGCGCGAGTTGCACCACCGGGATGCTGGAGGCCGAATACTTGATCACCAGCGGCGGCGTGATGCCCGGCGGCAACTGGCGCACCTGGGTCTGCATCGCGGCCACGACCTGCGCGATGGCGGTCTGAATGTTGGCCGTTGGCTGGAAGAAAACCTTGATGATCGAAACGCTGGCGAGCGACTGCGACTCGATGTGCTCGATGTCGCTGACGGTGGTGGTCAGGCCGCGCTCGCTCTGCCCGGCGATGCGCTGCCCCATTTCCTGTGCCGACAGGCCGCCATAGTTCCAGATGATGCTCACCACTGGAATATTGATTTCCGGAAAGATATCCGTCGCCATGCCCAACAGCGCCACTGGCGTCGCCAACACGATCAGCAGCGCCATCACGATGAAGGTGTAGGGGCGACGCAGTGCCAACTGGACCATGGACATCGGTGGGGCCTTCGAAAGCAAAAGCCGCATGATAGCCCTGCCTCGCCCGGCGCCAAGCTGCGCCTGCACGCTGGCCGCCCGGGTACCTGGCGTCGTGATGCCTGGCGACACGGCCAAAAAGAATCTCACCAGACCGGAGTTGGAGTCCCGATAATTGACGGCAGAAGAAAAGCCAGTCCAAAACAGGGAGCAATCCGGCACCCATGAAATTTTCATGGGGCGAATGGCACCCATATGAAATTCTTACGCTGGTTCAAATTCCCTATTCATGGAAATTGCACCATGGTTCTTTTTCCCTATTTCGGGCCCGCAGCGCGCTTTGCCAAGCATCGCCTGCCCTCTGGTTGGCGGCGCAGACAGGCTGTGTTTCAAATTGTTGCCGGTGGCATAGCTATTGCTTTGTCCTGTCTAGCGGTTGACAAGCTCAGGTTCGCAAACACCTTGGCCCGGCACAGCCCGATCTAACCCATGCGAACCCTCCTCAAGATTCCCATCATCCATACGGCACAGGACATGGGCACGCTGCGTGACAAAACCGAACAGGAATACCTGGACCGCTTTGGCCATGAAAAATGGCTGGCCCATCTGAAATCGATTGACGCAATCTGGGACGGCATCAGCCAGACCATCATCGCGCTCGAATTGCCTTGCGCTGCGGTGCGCCTGTACCAGGACGGCCTGCCGGTCTGCGCCAAGGAAGCCGAGATCGTGCGTGACGTTGCGCGCCAGGGAAGCAAGAATCACCGCCTGCTGCTCGACCTGATGGCACAGGGCGCCCACCTGATGGGCACCGAAGATGCCAATCTGCTGCTGCAGGAGTATCAATTGCATCAACCCAGGCCGGCAGCAAGAGATGCCAGCAACGCGCAAACGCTGCGCGAGCAAGGACGCGAGTTGCTGCTGCAACGTGACCGCTTCATCGCCGAGCGCATCAATCAAACCTTGTTGACCAACGAGATCGGTTTGCTGTTTTTGGGACTGGCCCACGGCATCGAACCCTTGCTCAACCCCGACATTCTGGTCAGGAATCTCCTGCCCAGTCTGAGCGGACAACCGGAAATGCCGGCATGAACAAAGACATCCCCATGACCGAAGCAAGCCTGCCAGAAATTGTCACGGACAGCGCCAGCGGCGCAGCGATCAAGGTATTGATCGTGGACGACCAGGAAGACGCACGCTGGGTCCTGACCAACGTCATGCGCCAGGCCGGCTTCACAGCGCTGCCGGCCGCCAACGGCGAGGACGCACTTACCAGCATCACACGCCATGCACCCGATGTGGTTCTGCTCGACATCGGCCTGCCCGACATGGACGGCTTTGAGGTGCTCACGCGCATCAAACTGCTCGACAAGGCGATTCCGGTCATCATGGTCACGGGCAACGGCAAACCCTACGACGCCGCGCGCGCGGTTCGCGCCGGCGCCTGGGACTACATCACCAAGCCTTTCAAGAACAAGGACGTTCTGCACACCGTGCATGGCGCGCTGGCAGAAAAAGCCACCAAGTCGCAGGTCCGTCGCATCATCGACACGCCACGCCAGGCCGACTTCCTGTTGCACTCGATGGGCAACAGCGCCAGCATCCAGGGCATCCAGCGCGAAGTCGAACTGGTGGCGCGAACCAACTTCTCGATTCTGGTCACGGGTGAATCCGGCTCCGGCAAGGAACTGGTGTCGCAGGCGATCCACGCCCTGAGTCTGCGCGCCGAACAGCCGCTGGTCGCGGTCGATTGCGGTGCCATCGCCGAGTCGCTGATCGAAAGCGAGTTGTTTGGCCATGAAAAAGGCGCCTTCACGGGCGCACACCAGGCCAAGGCCGGCGCCTTCGAGCAGGCCGACGGCGGCACCATCTTCCTCGACGAAATCGGCAACCTGCCGCTGGCGCTGCAAGGCAAATTGCTGCGGGCTTTGGAGACGCGGCGCATTCACCGCATTGGCAGCACGCGCGAGAAGAAGGTTGACTTTCGCGTCGTCGCGGCGACCAACGCCAACCTGCTGGCCATGGTGGAGCGGCGTGAGTTTCGCGAAGACCTGTACCACCGTCTGGCCGAGTATTCCATCCGCATCCCGCCGCTGCGCGAGCGCAAGGAAGACCTGGTGTTCCTGACGCAGCGCTTCCTGGCGCAGACCAACGCCGAACTGGGCAAACAGGTCAAAGGCCTGTCGACCAATGCCTGGGGCATCCTGCAGCGCTATGACTGGCACGGCAACGCCCGCGAGTTGCGCAACCATTTGCGCCGCGCCGTTTTGCTGTGTGATCACCCGGAAGGCTTGATCCTGCCCGAACTGCTGGGCATGCTCGACCAGCGTGCCCAGGCTTCGCTCTTGCCCCCATTGAGCCTGACCGAACGAGCGGCACCCAAAAGCAGCCACAAGGACAACTGCCCGCTGTGCGCGCCGCAAAGCAACCTGGCCGATGGCACGGAACGTTCATTGAAGGAATTGGTGGCGCAGGCGACGGCGCAGGTGGAGCGCGCCATCCTGTTGCGCGTGCTGGAGAAAAGTCGGGGCAACAAGGCGCTGGCAGCGCGCACGCTACGCATTGATTACAAAACCATTCACACCAAACTCAAGGTGTACGAAATTTCAGCAACGCAATTCATGAAGGATGCCTACAAGCCCGAGGCCTGAGCGCCCCTGACGCGTCATCTTTGAATCACATTCACACAGGAGCCAGGGCCATGGTTGACAATAAAAATCTATCCGACGATTTCGCACAGGGCAAGGAACGACTGGGTGAAATCGGTCGCCGTCTCGGCGCCGCTTTTGGCAAGCCCGCATCCGAAGCAGCCGGCGGCGGACTGTTCGCCGGCCTGGGCAATCTGGTCGAGCAACTCGGCAAACTGGTGGAGCAGGCAGAGCAGGCCGGCGGCACCCTGAACAAAAGCGGCGAATTCAAGTTCGGATCCGATGCCAAGTCCAAAGGCGTCTACGGCTTCTCCATCAAGACCGGCATTGGCGACAAGGGCGGCGTCAAGGTGGAACCCTTTGGCAACCTGCGCAAGGACGACGACGGCAAGCTGGTCGCAGTGCACGAGATCCGCGAACCGATGGTCGACCTGTTTGATGAACCCAGCCGCCTGTTGATCGTGGCCGAGGTGCCCGGCGTCGAAGAAGCCAATCTGCAGATCGAACTGCAAGACGACATCCTGCTGATCGCAACCATCAAGGGCGAGCCGAATTACCGCAAGGAGCTTTTGCTGCCGCGCAGTTTTGCGCAAAAGGACTTGAGCTTTCAGTGTCGCAACGGCGTGCTGGAGATCGTGCTCAAGAAAGACAAAGCAAAGAAGGCACGGCCATGAAGAAATCCGCAGACCTGAGCGCGCGCCTGAAAGTCGCCGAGGCGCTGGGCAAGGACGTCGGTCGCG
>CAIKMZ010000001.1 GCA_903828665.1 uncultured beta proteobacterium | reverse complement strand
TTGAAGGACTGGTGGGCAGCAGGCACCGCACTGCTGTGGGTGCCAATCATTGATGTCGATGGCACTCCAGACAGCGTGGCGGCAGGACGTGAATTGGCGGCTGAACTCGATGGCGGCTGGCTGATTCACCGCCCCGCAGACCTGCTCACCTTGCCAGAGGGCTTGAAGGGTTGGCTACTTCCCCTGAACGCGGATGACACGAATGTCGTGTGTGGTCGGTGGCGCACTGAAATCACATTCATGCAGATCACCGACCGCCACACCGGCGCCGTGGCGACTTTCCAGTCCACGGTGGCACAAACGGAACGCAACGAAGTTGTGAAATGAGCCAGTTTGGACTTGGCTTCTGGTCGCCAAAGAGCGTTCATGGAGGTCCGCAAACCCTTCTCAGAAAGTTGAGCCAATGAAAGATGAAAACCAAAGTGTGACCACCCAAATTGCAGCCATGCCGACGCTCCCGATGGTCGATCTGTGGGCGCTGTGGGATGCGCATTTCCCGCGTCGACCCAGCCATCGCAACCGCAGTTACGTGGAATCCAGGCTTGCCTACAGGATTCAGGAACGGGCCTACGGCGCACTGCCTACTGCCATGCGCCGCATGTTGGTAGAAGCCGGAGCCAAGCACTCCAAGATCAAGACCCAGATCGGGCAAAGTGGGCGCGGCATCCAAATGCATCTGATGCCAGGAACCACGTTGATCCGCGAGTGGGACGAGCGCCAGCATCGCGTGACGGTCACCCGGGATGGTCTGTACGAAATCGACGGTCAGATGTTCAAGAGTCTCTCGGCAGCGGCGCGGCACATCACAGGCACGCAATGGAACGGCCCGAAGTTCTTTGGGCTGCGAGATGACAAGGGGGCAGCCCAATGAGCAGAGCCTCGACAACCCCAGCGGTGCCGCCCAAACGCTGCGCGGTCTACTGCCGCGTGTCCAGCGACGAGCGCCTGGACCAGTCCTTCAATTCCATTGACGCTCAAAAAGAAGCTGGCCACGCATTCATCAAAAGCCAGACCCACGAAGGCTGGATCCCAGTGGCTGACGACTATGAGGACGGAGGATTCTCAGGCGGCAACATGGAGCGACCAGCCTTGCGCCGGTTAATGGCTGACATTGAGGCAGGACGGATCGACATCGTGGTGGTTTACAAAATTGACCGTCTTTCACGTTCGCTGGCGGATTTCGCGCGGATGGTGGATGTGTTTGACCGCTGTCGCGTTAGTTTCAGCGCGGTCACCCAGCAGATCAATTCAGCCACATCGATGGGGCGGTTGATGCTGAACATCCTGCTGTCTTTCGCGCAGTTCGAACGTGAGGTCACAGGCGAACGGATCCGCGACAAGATTGCCGCCAGCAAGGCCAAGGGTATATGGATGGGAGGCCCTTTGTCATTGGGCTACGACGTGCGCAATCGCTTGTTGGTAGTCAATGAGGTCGAAGCTGCCTTGGTGCGCCGGATCTTCAACGACTTCGTCACCGTTGGCTCATCCACGATGATGGCGCGAGCCTATTGTGCGGAAGGACTCACGAACAAGGGCGGCAAACCCTTTACCAAGCAGATGATCTACAAGTTGGTTTACAACCGGATGTACTTGGGCGAGATTGTTCACAAGGGGCAAAGCTATCCCGGTCAGCATCAGGCCATCATTACCCAGGCACAGTGGGATGCCGTGCACGCGCTGATTGCCACGGATGCGGTGGAGCGTCGGCGAACGACCTACGATCGGGTTAAAGAACCCGTGCTGCTTCGCGGTCTGTTGTTCATGTCCGATGGCGAACGACTGGTGCCAAGCTACACCATCAAAGATGGCAGAACCTACCGGTACTACACGCCAGTCACGCGCAGGCGCTTTGGCGCTTGGGCCAGCAAACATGTCCCGCTGCCCGCAGCGCCAATCGAAGATTTGGTCGTGCAGCAGATCGTGTCGGCATTATCAGCGCCGCATGTTGTGCAGTCCGTGTGGGATCGCGTACGGGAAATCCAACCAGCTATCGCCGAGCCGGAAGTCGTCCTGCCCTTGCGCAGGCTGGCCACGGTGTGGCAGCAACTGTTTCCAATCGAGCAATGCCGATTGGCGCAATTACTGATCGAGCGCGTCGTAATTGCCAATGACGGACTGGAGGTCATCTGGCGCGACCAGGGCTGGCAGAACCTGGCGGGTGAACTGATGCCCGGAACCATCGGTGCGGAATTGCAGGAACTGGAGGAAGCCGTATGAGGGCGACGATCCATGTGACGGGCGCCGCAGTCGCCCGGGAGCGCAAGGATGGCGCTCAGATCAAACTTTCCACCTTCATTCCGCTGAAGATCAAGAAGCGTGGCGGGAGCGCAGTGGTTGTGCGTCCGAATGGGGACGTTGGGACTCAGGTCCAAGTCGCGCCCCACCACGATCAGCCCCTGCAAGTGGCATTGACTCGCGCGTTCTATTGGCAGCAACTGCTCGACGATGTCGTGGTCGCCAGCGGCAGTGACATCGCCAAGCGGGAAGGTTTGCACCACTCCACGGTCAACGAGCTGCTGCGGCTATGCCTGCTGGACCCGGAGATCATTCAAACCATCCTCGCGGGGCAGCAGC
The DNA here is from genome assembly GCA_903828665.1 of uncultured beta proteobacterium. GTDB lineage: Bacteria > Pseudomonadota > Gammaproteobacteria > Burkholderiales > Burkholderiaceae_C > Rhodoferax. The sequence continues at coordinate 31,471 of CAIKMZ010000001.1, read as the reverse complement.
CGCGTTGCATGAGCCTGTTGTGGTTCCAGCGAAACCCGCTGCCGACCGATTGGATGGCGCAGCGGGAGGTGGTGGCGAGGTTTGATGCCTGAAATCGTGAATGTCTTAGAATATTGGCGGTCGAACAAATTCGGCCAACGAGCCGCCTTATCTTTGAAGGTCCCAGATGTTCAAATCGCAAGCATTGATCCATACGTTTCTGCAAGTCCTGGTGATCGCATTTATTGCGATGGTCCTCACCATGAATGCGGGTGCCCAAACCACGGATCGCACGGCTCAACTTGAAAAAGAGATTGAGGCCATCAAGCAGCGGCTCAACAAACTGGAATCTGTACAGGGCATATCGACTGCTGGTCCACAGCCAGTGGCAGCAGCGACAGGCTCAGGGTACAGGTCCTTAGCGAGCTGGCGGCAGTTGAAGAATGATATGAGCCCGAGCGATGTAAGAGCCCTACTTGGTGAGCCAGTTCGTATTAACGGTGGCGGCGTGGCACGGTGGTATTACCAAAATGGCGGTGAACTCGTCTTTATCAGTGACAAGCTGACACAGTGGAAAGAGCCTTGACCACCTATCTATATGTGTTTTTCCAGCGTTTTATGGCCCGCCCAATCTAGTGTCGTGGCGTTTGATGCCTGAACGGTGGCCGTGGTTGACAACAAACCTGCAAAGGTAAGTTGTTGATTTTTATGGAGCAGAGGCTGCGCCTACCCGCAGGCCAAACAGAGAAAAGAGACGGCGCTGGCCTAGAAAGTGGTGAATTTCGAGTGAACTGGCCGCATCCCACCCGCAGCACAGGTGGCCGGAACCCCGCGTGGCGCGGGGATTTCAGGTAAGAAAAAGGGCCCGGAGATTTTCCGAGCCCTTGTGAATGGTGGAGCTGGCGGGATTTGAACCCGCGTCCGCAAGCCATCTTCGAGCAGATCTACATGTTTAGTGGTCTGATTTGAGTCTCGCCACCTGTGTCGCGCAGCCACACGCTACACAGGACGCCAGCACCCTATTGTCTTGCTCCGAACCAAGGTACCCGATCCAGAGCCAGCCGATGTGTATGACCTTACAGCCGGGAGCTCTCAGCTTGCGCTAGGAACCCCTTGCCCAGCCCACCGGCCTGCTGTTGTAAGGCTCACTGGTTATTAAGCAGCGAGTGCGAAACGTTCGTCGTTTGCAGTTAGTTTTTTTGAATCTGTTTTACGAGCGCATTCAGCTCGACATGCACCACAGCGATTCCGTACCCACGTCGAAACCAGTGCAGCCCCAAGGTTTCTATTTTAGGGCCTGACGAGCAATTGCAAGAGCGCACCTGGAGATTTAATGACAGCGTGCGCGCCCCAGCGCGTCGGATCGGCTTCGAGACCGAGGTAGCCGTAGGTGGCGACGACCGTCCCCATGCCCGCTGCCAGACCGGCAACAATGTCCCTCTCATCGTCACCGACATAGAGGCAATGCGCGGGGTCGATGCCAAGCCGCCTGGCGGCCTCCAGCAGGGGCTCCGGATGGGGTTTAGAGTACGGCGTGCTGTCGCCGCTGATCACGGTGCGGGCCGACGCGAAAAGGGGCATGGCGCGGGTCAAGGGATCGGCAAAGCGCGAGGCTTTGTTGGTCACGACGCCCCAGGGCAGATCAAGCGCGAGCAGATCGGCGATCAATTCCGGCACGCCGGCAAAGGCAAACGTGTTTTGTGTCATGCAGCGCTCGTAATTGACGCAGAACTCTTCGCGCATGGCGTCATACTGCGCATGTTCAGGCGTCATGCCAAACGCCACGCCGAGCAGGCCGCGGGCACCCGCGCCGGCTACCGATCGATAACGCTCGCTTGGCAATGAGGGCAGGCCGCGGTCCAGTCGCATCTTGTCGACCGCAGCACCCAGATCAGGCGCGCTGTCAATCAGGGTACCGTCCAGATCAAACAGCACCGCGCGCACCTGCGCGAACAGGCCGGGACTCCCCATCAGCGGCTCGCCAGTTCCGACTTCTGCGTGGCAAACAGGTAGTTGACGCTGGTGCCCGAGCTCAGCCAGAAGCGCTGGGTCAACGGGTTGTGCCCCATGCCACGGGCATGCCGCAGGTCCAGATCGGCAGCGCGGCAGTAAGCGGCCAATTCACTGGGGCGAACCATCTTTGCGTATTCATGCGTGCCGCGCGGCAGCAGATTGAGCACGTACTCGGCACCGACGATGGCAAACAGGAACGATTTGGGGTTGCGGTTCAAGGTCGAAAAGAAGACCCAGCCACCGGGTTTGACCAGCGCGGCGCAAGCGCGCACGATCGAGGCCGGATCGGGCACGTGTTCGAGCATTTCCATGCAGGTCACCACGTCATAGCCACCCGGTTGCTCCAGCGCCAGCGCCTCGGCACTGATTTCGCGGTACTGCAGATTGGGCGTCTGCACCTCGAGCGCATGCAGTTGCGCCACCCGCAGGGCTTTGCTGGCCAGGTCAATCCCCGTCACCAGTGCACCTGAGCGCGCCATGGCATCGGCCAGAATGCCGCCGCCGCAACCGACGTCAAGAACCTTTTGCCCCGCCAAGGGCGAAAGGCTGTTGATCCACTCCAGCCGAAGTGGATTCATCTGATGCAGGGGGCGAAATTCACCCGCGGTGTCCCACCAGCGGTGAGCAAGGTCGGAAAACTTGGCCAGTTCAGCCGGATCAGCGTTCAATGAGGTAGAAGTCATGGGGAGATTATCGGGCAAGCCAAAGGAACAGCTTCGTTGCCGGGCATTGTGCCGCACACCAAGCGAAAAACCCTGCGTCGGAAAGCAAAAAACCCCGCCAGGCGGGGTTTTTTGAAGCAGCTCTTGCGAGCCGCAATTCGGCTGGAAACCAGCTATCAGTTGGCGCGGGTACCGACGACTTCGATTTCAACGCGACGGTTCTTGGCGCGGCCTTCCTTGGTCTTGTTGTCAGCAACGGGTTGCTTCTCGCCCTTGCCTTCGGTGTAGACGCGGTTCTTTTCGACGCCCTTGGACACCAGATAGGCCTTGACGGCTTCAGAACGCTTGACCGACAGCTTTTGGTTGTAGGCATCGGAACCAACAGAGTCGGTGTGACCGACAGCGATGATGACTTCAAGGTTGATGCCCTTGACCTTGCCGATCAGATCGTCAAGCTTGGCCTTGCCTTCGGGCTTGAGCACTGCCTTGTCGAAGTCAAAGAACGCATCCGCAGCGTAAGTCACCTTGGTGGCGGCGGGAGGCGGGGGAGCAGGTGTCGGAGCAGGGGGTGCAACAACCACCGGGGCAGGTGCCGGAGCCGGAGCCGGGGCAACCACCGGAGCGGGTGCGGGCGGCGGCGCAACAATGGCACCGTCGCAACCGACGGCCGCAGTTGCCGGCGTCCAGCTGGCATCGCGCCAGCACAGTTCGTTGGTGCCGTTCTTCCAGGTAATGCCGTTTGCGCTGACCCAGTTGTCAACTGTTTGCGCACCGGCGGCAGTTGCGAGTGCTGCGGCAGCAATCAACATTGCCACTTTGTTTAATTTTTTCATGGTTCTCCTAGAGGAAAAAGCCGCAGCAGCGCTGCGAATAATTATTCACCGCCCTAAATGCCCATCACCTAAAGCGTGCAACTCATTGTGCCACACCTGCATTCAGACTGAAACCCCAGACCGGTCAGCGGGCATTCCCGAGCAAAACCATTTGATAATTTGCAAGCAATGGCATACGCACCGTTGCCCAGGCGCCACAAGCATGAGGCAAAGCCTTAGAATCGCCCATTGCCCTCGACACCGCCTAGCCACGATCGCCCCATGACCCAGTTCGCCAAAGAAACCCTGCCCATCAGTCTTGAAGAGGAAATGCGTCGGAGCTACCTCGATTACGCGATGAGCGTGATAGTGGGACGTGCCCTGCCCGATGCGCGCGATGGCCTCAATCCGGTGCATCGGCGCGTGCTGTTTGCCATGCACGAGTTGAACAACGACTGGAACCGGCCCTACAAGAAGTCGGCGCGCATCGTTGGCGACGTGATCGGCAAGTACCATCCGCACGGCGACAGCGCGGTGTACGAGACCATTGTCCGCATGGCGCAGGATTTCTCGCTGCGCCACATGCTGGTGGACGGCCAGGGCAATTTCGGGTCCGTCGACGGCGACAACGCAGCAGCCATGCGTTACACCGAAATCCGCATGGCCAAGATCGCGCACGAGTTGCTGGCCGATCTCGACAAGGAGACGGTGGATTTCGGCCCCAACTACGACGGCAGCGAGCAGGAGCCGCTGGTGATGCCGGCGCGCTTTCCCAATCTGCTGGTCAATGGATCGTCCGGCATTGCCGTGGGCATGGCCACCAACATCCCGCCGCACAACCTGAACGAAGTAGTGGACGGCTGCCTGCATTTGCTGCGCAACCCGGACGCATCCATCGACGAGCTGATGGAAATCATTCCGGCGCCGGACTTCCCGACCGCCGGCATCATTTACGGCATCAACGGCGTCAAGGACGGCTACCGCACCGGACGCGGACGCGTTGTCATGCGTGCCAAATGCCATTTCGAGGACATCGACCGCGGCCAGCGCCAGGCCATCATCGTCGATGAGCTGCCCTACCAGTGCAACAAGAAGACCTTGCAGGAGCGCATGGCGGAACTGGTGCACGAGAAGAAGATCGACGGCATCAGCCATATCCAGGACGAGTCGGACAAGTCCGGCATGCGCCTGGTGATTGAACTCAAGCGCGGCGAAGTACCCGAGGTGGTGCTCAACAACCTATACAAGCAGACGCAATTGCAAGACACGTTTGGCATGAACATGGTCGCGTTGATCAACGGCCAGCCCAAGCTGTGCAACCTCAAGGACCTGATCGAGGTGTTCCTCGAACACCGCCGTGAAGTGGTCACACGGCGCACCATCTTTAACCTGCGCAAGGCGCGCGAACGCGGCCACGTGCTCGAAGGCCTCGCGGTGGCGCTGGCCAATATCGACGAGTTCATCGCCATCATCCGCAATGCCCCGACGCCGCCAGTGGCCAAGGTCGAGTTGATGGCCCGCCCCTGGGACAGCAAGCTGGTACGCGAGATGCTCACCCGCACGCGTCTCGACGGCGGCGTGGTCAACGCGGATGACTACCGTCCCGACGGCCTCGATAAGCAATACGGCATGGGTGGCGATGGCCTCTACCGCCTGTCGGACACACAGGCGCAGGAAATCCTGCAAATGCGCCTGCAACGCCTGACCGGTCTCGAGCAGGACAAGATCGTTGCCGAATACAAGGAGGTGATGTCCGAGATCGACGACCTGCTCGACATCCTGGCGCGCCCCGAGCGCGTCTCCACCATCATCAGCGAAGAGCTCACGTCGATCAAGACCGAATTCGGCCAGACCAAGCTCGGCGCCCGCCGCAGTCAGGTGGAGCACAGCTCCTTCGATCTGAGCACCGAGGATCTGATCACGCCGACCGACATGGTGGTCACGCTCTCGCACAGCGGCTACATCAAGAGCCAGCCGCTGAGCGAATACCGCGCCCAGAAGCGCGGCGGCCGCGGCAAGCAGGCCACCGCCACCAAGGAAGACGACTGGGTCGACCAGCTCTTCATCGCCAACACGCACGACTACATCCTGTGCTTCAGCAACCGGGGCCGCCTGTACTGGCTCAAGGTCTGGGAAGTGCCGCAGGGCGCGCGCGGCGCGCGCGGCCGCCCGATCGTCAACATGTTCCCGTTGACCGAGGGTGAAAAAATCACCGTGGTGCTGCCGCTGACCGGCGAAAAGCGCAGTTTCCCGGCCGACCAGTACGTGTTCATGGCGACCAGCATGGGCACGGTCAAGAAGACCACGCTCGACGAATTCAGCAACCCGCGCAAGGCCGGCATCATTGCCGTGGACCTGGACGACGGCGACTTCCTGATCGGCGCTTCGCTGACCGATGGCCAGCACGATGTCATGCTGTTCAGCGACGGCGGCAAGGCTGTGCGCTTCGACGAGAACGATGTGCGACCGATGGGCCGCCAAGCGCGTGGCGTGCGCGGCATGACGCTCGAAGAAGGCCAGAGCGTGATCGCCATGCTGGTGGCCGAGGACGAGCAGCAAAGCGTGCTCACCGCCACCGAGAACGGCTACGGCAAACGCACCGGCATCACCGAATACACGCGCCACGGGCGCGGCACCAAGGGCATGATCGCGATCACGCAGTCGGAGCGCAACGGCAAGGTTGTGGCTGCCACGCTGGTGCACGCCGACGACGAGATCATGCTGATCACCGACCGCGGCGTTCTGGTGCGCACCCGGGTCAGCGAGATCCGCGAGCTCGGACGCGCCACGCAGGGCGTCACGCTGATTGGTCTGGACGAAGGCGCCAAGCTCAGCGGCCTGCAGCGCATCGTGGAAAATGACGCCAACCCGATCGTGGACGAGGCTTCGGGCGACGGCGACATTGAGAGTGGCGGCGACGGCGCTGCCTGAAGATCCGTTTTATTCAGCCGGCCGCGCCTGTTGCCCGTGCGCCGTGGCCCCAGCAAGCAGATTGATGTACTGATGATTCGACCTTTCAATTTCTCGGCCGGACCGGCCGCCATGCCGCAGGAAGTCCTGGCCGAGGCGGCGGCGGAAATGCTCGACTGGCACGGCAGCGGCATGAGCGTGATGGAGATGAGCCATCGCGGCAAGGAATTCATCTCGATCTATGAACAGGCGCAAGCCGACCTGCGCGAACTGCTGGCGGTACCTGAAAACTTCAGGATTCTCTTCATGCAGGGCGGGGGCCTGGCCGAAAACGCCATCGTGCCGCTGAACCTCTCGCGCGGCGGAACCGTCGACTTCGTGCTGACCGGCAGTTGGGGCCAGAAGTCGCACAACGAGGCGCGCAAGTACGCGGCGGTCCATATCGCCGCCAGCAGTGAAGAGGATGGTTTCACCACCCTGCCCGCCCCGGCGACCTGGCAACTGAGCCAGGCTGCGAGCTACGTTCACATCTGCAGCAACGAGACCATTCACGGCGTCGAATACCACGAACTGCCGGACCTCAAGGCGCTTGGACACGAGGCGCCGCTGGTCGTTGACTTTTCCTCGCACGTGGCGTCGCGCCCGGTCGACTGGTCGCGCATCGGCCTGGCTTTTGGCGGCGCGCAGAAGAACCTGGGGCCGGCCGGTCTGACACTGGTCGTGGTGCGCGACGACCTGCTCGGACAGGCATTGCCGGTCTGCCCCAGTGCGTTCAACTACAAGACCGTGGCCGACAACCAGTCGATGTTCAATACGCCACCGACCTACGCCATCTACGTCGCCGGTCTGGTCTTCCAGTGGCTCAAGCGCCAGGGCGGCATCGCAGCCATGGAAGCGCGCAACAAGGCCAAGGCGGCGCTGCTGTACGACGCGATCGACGGCTCGCAGCTCTACCGGAACCGGGTCGCCAAGGACTGCCGCTCGCGCATGAACGTACCTTTCTTCCTGCGCGATGAAAGCCGCAATGAGGCGTTTCTGGCCGGCGCAATTGAGCACGGCCTGCTGCAGCTCAAGGGCCACAAGTCGGTGGGCGGCATGCGCGCCAGCATTTACAACGCCCTGCCCATCAAAGGCGTGCAGGCGCTGGTGGACTACATGCGCGAATTCGAACGAACCCAGGCTTGAACGATGAGCAAACCCGACACCGCCCTTCCGAGTCTGTCCGAACTGCGCGTCCAGATCGACGCCATCGACCAGCAATTGCTGCTGCTGCTCAACCGCCGCGCCCTGGTGGCGGAGAAGGTCGGCGAAGTCAAGAAGCGCGAAGGCACGGCGTTCTTCCGACCCGATCGCGTGGCGCAGGTGATCGATAAGATCCAGCTGGCCAATCCGGGGCCGCTGAAGAACCCGCACGTCGCAGCGATCTGGCGCGAGATCATGTCGGCCTGCCTGGCGCTTGAAGCGCCGCAGCGCGTGGCCGTACTGGGGCCCGCGGGCACCTTTTGCGAGCAGGCCGCCATCGAATTTTTTGGCGGTGCTGCCGACCTGGTCTACTGCACCAACTTCGACGAAGTCTTTCACGCAACGGCAGCAGGCAGCGCCCAGTACGGTGTCGTCGGCGTGGAAAACTCGACCGAAGGCATGGTGGCGCGAACCCTCGACCTGTTCCTGAATTCGCCCACGCACGTGATCGGCGAAGTCACGCTGCTGGTGCGGCACAACCTGCTGCGGCTGGAGAATTCGCTCGACGGCATCGAAGTGGTGCTGGCCCATCCGCTGGCCCTGGCGCAGTGCCAGGCCTGGTTGTCCAAGCACCTGCCGCACGCCGAGCGCCGTCCGGTCTCCAGCAACGCCGAAGGCGCGCGACTGGCCACCACCAATCCGGCCTGGGCCGGCCTGGCCAGTGAACGCGCGGCGACCCAGTTCGGCCTGCACATCGCCGCCCATGCGATCCAGGACGACGCCTACAACCGCACGCGTTTTGCCATCATCTGCCTGCCGCAGACCGTGGACACACCGCCGCCCTCCGGCAAGGACTGCACCAGCCTGGTGGTGTCGGTGCCGAACCGTCCCGGCGCCGTGCACGACCTGCTGATACCGCTGAAGAACCACGGCGTCTCCATGACGCGCTTCGAATCGCGCCCGGCACGCACCGGCCAGTGGGAGTATTACTTCTACATCGACATCCAGGGTCACCCCTCCCAGCCGCACGTGGCGCTGGCGCTCAAGGAATTGCAGGCGCTTTGCGCCTTCTACAAGGTGCTCGGAACCTACCCGGTGCCGGAATAGCCATGCGCAGGCACAAACCCATTCATTTGCAGAGCCTCGGGAGTTCTGATGTTTGAACAACTTGGCATCATCGGCTGCGGCCTGATGGGCGGCTCGTTCGCGCTGGCGCTCAAGCGCGCCGGCCTGGTCAAGCGGGTCATCGGCTACAGCAAATCGCCCACCACGACTGCGCGCGCGTTCCAGATGGGTGTCATCGATGTCGAAGCGGCTTCGGCCCTGGAAGCGGTCGCCGGGTCGGACCTGGTCCTTATCGCCGTTCCGGTGGCCGCGACCGAAGCGACGTTCAAGACCATCCAGCACTTGGTGACGCCCGAGATGCTGGTCATGGACGTCGGCTCGACCAAGCGCGATGTGATCGATGCCGCCCGGCGCGCCCTGCGCGAACAGGTTGGATCCTTCGTGCCGGCGCATCCGATCGCCGGCAAGGAAGTCTCCGGCGTCGAGCACGCCGATGCCGACCTGTACCAGGGCCGGCAACTGATCCTGACGCCGATCGAACGGACCCTGCCGCGCCAGTTGCAGCTCGCGGCCGATGTCTGGACCGCGCTCGGCAGCCGCGTCATCACCATGTCGCCGGAGTCGCACGACGCGGCCTTTGCCGCAGTCAGCCACCTGCCGCACCTGATTTCGTTTGCCTTCATGAACGCCATCGCGGGCCAGCCGCAGGGCAAGGACTTCCTGTCGCTGGCCGGCCCGGGCTTTCGCGATTTTTCGCGCATTGCGGCGAGCGATGCCAAGGTGTGGCGCGACATCATGATGTCGAACCGCGAAGAACTGCTGGCACAAACCAAGATCTTCCAGCGCAATCTGCAGGCGCTCGAACTCATGATCGCCAGCGGCAACAGCGAAGCCCTTGAAGGCCTGATCGACCAGGCCAGTCTGGCCCGTTCCCACTGGCGCATGGCGCAGCAGCACAAGTAATGTTTTCGACCGAATTTCTTGACATTCCTCCGCTGACGGCGGCCGGTGGCACGATCGTCCTGCCGGGTTCCAAGAGCATCTCCAACCGCCTGCTGCTGCTGGCCGCGCTCAGCCAGGGCACGACCACGCTGCACGACTTGCTGGACTCCGACGACACGCGCGTCATGCTCGATGCCTTGCGCGTGCTCGGCTGCAAGCTGCGCCAGAGCGGGACCCGGATCGAAATCGACGGTCTGGGCGGCCAGCCGGGCAATCGGGCAGCCAAGCTCTTCATGGGCAATGCCGGCACCGCCATCCGCCCGCTCACGGCCGCCCTGGCGGTGATGGGCGGAGATTACGAACTCAGCGGTGTGCCCCGCATGCACGAGCGCCCGATCGGCGATCTGGTCGATGCCTTGCGCCAGCTCGGTTGCCGGATCGACTACCTGGGGCAGGACGGCTATCCGCCGCTGCGCATCGGCCAACCGGCTTTGTCGCTGGCCGCGCCGATCCGCGTCCGTGGGGATGTCTCGAGCCAGTTCCTGACTGCGTTGCTGATGGCGCTGCCGCTGGTGGCCGCGCAGGACATCGTCATCGAAGTCATCGGCGAACTGATTTCGCGGCCCTACATCGAAATCACGCTGAACCTGCTCGCGCGCTTCGGCATTGATATCCAGCGCGATGGCTGGCAGCGCTTCACCATTCCCGCCGGCAGCCGGTTGCAGTCACCGGGCACGCTGCACGTCGAAGCCGACGCCTCTTCGGCCAGCTACTTCATCGCGCTCGGTGCCATCGCGCAAGGCAGCGACGGCCAGAGCGGCATCCGCATCGAAGGCGTCGGAGCCGACTCGATCCAGGGCGACATCCGCTTCATCGATGCCGCGCAGATGATGGGCGCCAAAGTGCGCAGCGGAGCGAAATGGCTTGAAGTGTCACGCGGCAGCTGGCCCCTCAAGGCCATTGACCTCGATTGCAACCACATCCCCGATGCCGCCATGACGCTGGCCGTGATGGCGCTGTATGCGCAGGGCACGACGACGCTGCGCAACATCGCGAGTTGGCGCGTCAAGGAAACGGACCGCCTCAGCGCGATGGCCTGCGAACTGCGCAAGCTCGGCGCCGAGGTGGAAGAAGGCGCCGACTTCATCCGCATCACGCCGCCCGCGAGCGCCGACGGCTGGAAGGCGGGGCGCATCCACACCTACGACGACCACCGGATGGCGATGTGCTTTTCCCTCGCGGCCTTCAATCCGGCGCGCCTCGCTGTGCGCATTGACGATCCGAAGTGCGTCGCCAAGACCTTTCCCGACTACTTCGAGACGCTGTTCTCGCTGGCGCGCACGGCCACTGAAGCCATCCCCGTGATTTGCATCGATGGCCCGACCGCATCCGGCAAGGGCACGCTGGCAGCGGAACTGGCCAGGGCACTGGGCTATCACCTGCTGGATTCGGGCTCGCTCTACCGCATCACGGCTCTGGCGGCCGTGCAGGCCGGCCTGAGCCTGGACGGCGCGCATGAGCCGGCGATCGTGCACCTGATCGCCGGAATGGCCATCACCTTCGCACAGGACCGTGTGTACCTCAACGGCCAGGATGTCAGCGATGCCATCCGAACCGAAGAAGCCGGCATGAACGCATCGAAAGTCTCGGCGCTGCCGCAGGTGCGGCTGGCGCTGGTCGAGCTGCAACACAGTTTTCGCAAGTTGCCCGGGCTGGTAGCAGACGGTCGCGACATGGGCACCGTGATCTTCCCGAACGCCGCGCTTAAGGTGTTTTTGACCGCGAGCGCCGAACAACGCGCCGAGCGGCGGCATAAACAATTGATTTCAAAGGGAATTTCGGCTACACTCGTCGCTCTTCGCGCAGACCTGGAAGCACGCGACGCACGGGACGCATCCCGCAGCGTTGCACCTCTGAAGCCCGCGCAGGACGCCCGGTTGCTGGACAACTCGGATTTGTCGATTGAAAAATCGGTCAATCTGGTGTTGCGCTGGTGGCAGGACAAGCAGGCTTTCGGCGATCGCTGAGAGCACCCCGGCCCACATCAGCCTTCTCGCGCAGCTAGCGCACTGCTGGTGTGGTTCACAAAACTAACCCGCGGATCTTCCGCAACCAAAATGTCTGAATCTTTTGCCGCCCTATTTGAAGAGTCCCTGAAACGCACCGAAATGCGCCCGGGCGAAGTCATCACTGCTGAAGTGATCCGCATCGAACACAGCTTTGTCGTCGTCAACGCCGGCCTCAAGTCCGAAGCCTACGTGCCGCTCGAAGAGTTCAAGAGTGACAAGGGCGAAATCGAAGTCCAGGTCGGCGACTTCGTGTCGGTGGCCATCGGCTCCATCGAAAACGGCTACGGCGACACCATCCTGTCGCGCGACACCGCCAAGCGTCTGGCATCCTGGATGAGCCTGGAAAAGGCCCTGGAAACCGGCGAATTCGTCACCGGCACCACCAGCGGCAAGGTCAAGGGCGGCCTGACCGTTCTGGTCAACGGCATCCGCGCGTTCCTGCCGGGTTCGCTGGTCGACACGCGTCCGACCAAGGACCTGTCTCCGTACGAAAACAAGACCATGGAATTCAAGGTCATCAAGCTCGACCGCAAGCGCAACAACGTGGTGCTGTCGCGCCGCGCTGTGGTTGAAGCCAGCATGGGCGAAGAACGCGCCAAGCTGATGCAGACCCTCAAGGAAGGTTCCGTGGTGCAAGGCGTTGTCAAGAACATCACCGAATACGGCGCTTTCGTCGACCTCGGCGGCATCGACGGCCTGCTGCACATCACCGACATGGCATGGCGCCGCGTGCGCCACCCGAGCGAAGTGGTGACGGCCGGTCAGGAAATCACGGCCAAGATCCTGAAGTTCGACACCGAGAAGAACCGTGTTTCGCTCGGTCTCAAGCAGATGGGCGACGATCCCTGGATGGGCGTCAACCGCCGCTACCCGCAAGGCACGCGCATGTTCGGCAAGATCACCAACATCGCCGATTACGGCGCGTTTGTGGAACTCGAACCCGGCATCGAAGGCCTGGTGCACGTCAGCGAAATGGACTGGACTAACAAGAACGTGGCACCGTCCAAGATCGTGGCGCTCGGCGACGAAGTCGAAGTCATGGTCCTCGAGATCGACGAAGACAAGCGCCGCATCAGCCTGGGCATGAAGCAGTGCAAGGCCAACCCGTGGCAGGAGTTCGCGCAGAACACCAAGCGCGGCGACCGCGTCAAGGGCCCGATCAAGTCGATCACCGACTTCGGCGTGTTTGTCGGCCTGGCTGCCGGCATCGACGGGCTGGTGCACTTGTCCGACCTGTCCTGGAACGAGCCGGGCGAAACCGCCGTGCGCGAATACAAGAAGGGCCAGGAAGTCGAAGCCCTGGTGCTGGCCGTGGACGTGGACCGCGAACGCATCTCGCTGGGCATCAAACAGCTCGACTCCGATCCGTTCACCACCTTTGCCACCATCAATGACAAGGGCCAGGTCGTGACCGGCAAGGTCAAGACCGTTGACGCCAAGGGCGCTGAAATCGACCTCGGCGACGATGTCATCGGCTACCTGCGCGCTTCGGAAATCTCGCGTGACCGCGTGGAAGACGCGCGCAACGTGCTCAAGGAAGGCGATGAAGTCACCGCTGTCGTCGTCAACGTCGACCGCAAGACGCGCAACATCCAGTTGTCGATCAAGGCGAAGGACGCTGCCGATCAAAGCGAAGCCATGGCCACCCTGAGCCAGCAGTCGGCCCGTGAAAATGCCGGCACCACCAGTCTGGGCGCATTGCTGCGCGCCAAACTGGACAGCAACGAGAAGTAATCACCTTGCGGGACAGGCCAAGCGACGCGGCCATGCCGAACGCTTGCTCTGTCCCCAAATGATTGGCAAACATGACGCGCTCTGACCTGGTCGAAGAACTGGCCGCCCGCTTTGGCCAGCTCACGCACCGCGATGCCGAATTCGCGGTGAAAGCCATTCTGGATGCGATGAACGACGCCATGGTGCGCGGCCATCGGATCGAGATTCGCGGTTTCGGCAGTTTCTCCATCAATCACCGACCGCCCCGCATCGGACGCAACCCGCGCAGCGGCGCCAGCGTTGCCGTGCCCGAAAAGCGCGTGCCGCACTTCAAGCCGGGCAAGGCCCTGCGCGAAGCCGTCGACCAGCGCACCCCTGACCTCTAGCGGCAAAAGGCCATCCGCCCGTTAGAATCGACCCGTCACCGGGAAGATCAATGAACAACCTCCTGTGGCTGCTGAAGTGGGGACTGAAAGCGGCCATATTTTTTACCCTGTTTGCCTTCGCGCTGAACAACCAGCAGGACACCACGGTGCACTTCTTCTTCGGCACCCAGTGGCGTGCGCCGCAGGTTCTTGTCGTGCTGAGCACCTTCACCGCCGGCGTTGCGGTCGGTGTGTTGGGCATGGTGCCGCGCTGGTGGAAACAGCGCCGCGCCGCCACCGTGAAGCAGCCGACGCCCGTGACGCCGCCGACGATCCCGCATGAACTTTGACCTGAGCTGGATCCTGCTGGGTCTGCCCCTGGCCTTTGTGCTGGGCTGGCTGGCCTCGCGCTTCGACCTGCGCCAGTTGCGGATCGAGAACCATCAAGCGCCAAAGGCCTATTTCAAGGGCCTGAATTTCCTGCTCAACGAACAGCAGGACCAGGCCATCGACGCTTTCATCGAGGCTGTGCAGAACGACCCCGACACCTCTGAATTGCACTTTGCGCTGGGCAACCTGTTCCGCCGGCGCGGCGAGTACGAGCGTGCGGTGCGGGTGCATGAGCATCTGCTCTCGCGCGGCGACCTGAGCCTGGCGGACCGCCAGCGCGCCCAGCATGCGCTGGCGCTGGACTTTCTCAAAGCCGGACTGATCGACCGCTCCGAAGCGGCCCTGCTCAAGCTCGAAGGCACGCCGTTTGAAGCCCAGGCAAGGCTGGCCCTGCTGGCCAACTATGAACGCTCTCGGGACTGGCCGCACGCGGCACAGATTGCGCACAAGCTGACCGACGCCAACCAAGGCGACTTCCATGGCCGGTTGGCCCATTACCTGTGCGAGCAGGCTGCCGCTTGCGTGGTCAAGCAGCAAGCCGATCAGGCGCAGGGCCTGCTGCAGGAAGCGATCGCCACCGCGCCCGCGGCAGCACGGCCGCGCATTGAACTGGCCAGACTGTTGGCGAGCCAGGGCAAGTCCGGCGATGCCTGCACCGCGATCGAGAAGGTGCTGCAGACCGCGCCGCTGGCGACGCCGCTGGTCGCAGGATTGCTCGCCGAATATGCGCTGGCCTGCGGACGCTCGCTGCAAGCGCTTGAATTGCTCAAGACCCATTACAAGAGCGTCCCCTCGCTCGACGTGCTCGACGCCATCGTCTCGCTCGAAGCAACCCAGCCCAGTCCGACGCCCTCGGCGCGCGACTGGTACGTGCGGCACCTGGAGCAGGAGCCGTCCCTGGTGGCCGCCGCCAAATGGATCGCCGGGGAAAAACTCGAACACGAGCAGTTTCATCCCCAGGTGCAGCGGGCGCTCGACCATGCCGTCAAGCCTTTGCTGCGTTACCGCTGCGCCGCCTGCGGATTCGAGGCCAAGCAGCACTTCTGGCAGTGTCCGGGCTGCCAGGCCTGGGACAGCTACCCAACCCGTCGCGTTGAAGAATTGTGAGCGCCGCAAGCACACCATGAGCATCTCCAAAGAAACCCTGGCCAAAGCCCGCGTCCTCGTTGTCGGCGACGTCATGCTGGACCGCTACTGGTATGGCGCGGTCGACCGCATCTCGCCCGAGGCGCCGGTGCCCATCGTGCGCATCACGCGCGAGGAAGAGCGCAACGGCGGTGCCGCCAACGTGGCCTACAACGTGGTGACGCTCGGCGCGCAATCGTCCTTGCTGACCGTTGTAGGCCAGGACGAAGCCAGTCACAAGCTCGAAGCACTGGTGCTGGGCACGGGCATCCGCACGCACTTCGGGCGCGACCCGGACTTGAAGACCACCGTCAAGCTGCGCGTGATCGGACGCCAGCAGCAGTTGCTGCGGCTCGACTTCGAGAACACACCGAAGACCGAGATCCTCGCCTCGCAGAGCGCTGTGTTCGCCGAACTGCTGCCGCAGCACGACTCCGTTTTGTTTTCGGACTACGGCAAGGGCGGCCTGGCCCATGTCAGCGACATGATCGCGCGCGCGCGCAGCGCCGGCAAGCCGATCCTGATCGACCCCAAGGGCGCCGACTACTCGCGCTACCGCAATGCGACAGTCATCACGCCCAATCGCGTGGAACTGCAGCAGGTCATCGGCGCTTGGCAGGACGAGTCCGACCTGCAAACCAAATGCCACAACCTGCGCCTGCAACTCGGCCTCGACGCCGTGCTGCTGACCCGCAGCGAGGAAGGCATGACGCTGTTTGACGACCAGGGCCAACTGCACGTCAGCGCCCAGGCGCGTGAGGTGTTCGACGTCACCGGCGCCGGCGACACCGTGATTGCCACCATGGCCGCATTGGTGGCCGCCGGCATGAAGCTGCGCGAAGCGCTGCCGCTGGCGAACCGGGCCGGCGGCCTGGTCGTCGGCAAGTTCGGCACGGCCACCGTTTCCTATGAGGAGTTGTTCGCATGACCCGCATCGTCGTCACCGGCGCCGCCGGCTTTATCGGCAGCAACCTCGTCAAAGGGCTCAATACGCGCGGCATCGATGACATCATCGCTGTTGACGATTTGACCCAGGGTGACAAGTTCCGCAATCTCGCCGACCTGCGCATCGCGGACTACGTCGATGCCGATGGCTTCTACGACCTGTTCACACGCGGCGCCTTCGGCCGGATCGAGGCCGTGTTTCATGAAGGCGCGTGCAGCGACACCATGGAGAGCGACGGCAAGTACATGATGGACAACAACTACAGCACGTCTGTCAAGTTGTTCCAGGCTTGCCGTCAGCACGGCACGCGCCTGCTGTATGCATCGAGCGCCGCCACCTACGGCGGCTCCGACACCTTCCGCGAGGAGCCGGCCTTCGAGCGACCGCTCAACGTCTACGGCTATTCCAAGCTGCTGTTCGACCAGCGCATGCGCCGGGAATGCGGAACCGATTTCGGGCGCGTGCTGCCGGGCAAAGCGGGCCAGATTGTGGGCTTTCGCTACTTCAACGTATACGGGCCGCGCGAACAGCACAAGGGCCGCATGGCCAGCGTTGCCTTCCACCAGTTCAACCAGTTCGCCGCCGAGGGCAAGGTCAAGCTGTTCGGCGACTACGGCGGCTACGGTCCGGGCGCGCAGATGCGCGATTTCGTCTTCATCGACGACGTGGTCGCCGTCAACCTCTGGTTCTTCGACCACCCGGAAGTCTCCGGCATCTTCAACCTGGGAACGGGCCGCTCCCAGCCCTTCAATGACGTCGCCAGTTCACTGGTCAATGCGATGCGCGGCCAGCAGGGCCAGCCTGCACTGCCGCTCGATGCCATGGTGTCAACAGGGCTGATCGAATACGTGCCGTTTCCCGACGCCCTGCGCGGCAAGTACCAGTGCTACACGCAAGCCGACCTGAGCGCCCTGCGCGCGACCGGTTGCGACCACGTCTTCAGCGACGTGCAGACCGGCGTCTCGGCCTACGCGCAGTGGCTGGCCGACCAGGCCTGAAAGCACATTCCCGGTCAACGCGCGCCACTGGCGTGGCGTTGTAGTGCGGCATCGCAATCGATGCCCGTCGCCGGTCTTCCTGTGATGTGAGAACAACGCTTGGGGAGGTGTTCCATGTCAAAGAAAATCCTGGCGCTTGTCGCCATGCTGCATGCGCTGGCCTGTGGCGCGACCGACGTCAACCGTGCCGGCGCCGCAGAACTCGACAGCATCAAGGGCATCGGCCCGGCCCTTTCAGACCAGATTCTCGAGGAGCGCCAAAAGGGCGACTTCACGGACTGGGCTGACTTCATGGCCCGCGTCAAAGGGATCGGCCCGCGCAGCGCAGCACGGTTTTCGGCGCAGGGACTGACGGTGGGCGACGCAGCCTGCCTTGGTGGCGCTGGCGCACCGTCAGGCAAGAGGGCAAGACCGCCGACCGGGGTCGAGGCCGGCGCCAGCGCCGCCGCAAAGTGAGCCGTCGCTGCGGCTGCAGCTGGCTTCAGGACGCGCTCAGGCGCGGCCCATGATGCAGGCCGTTGCCATCAACTCCTCGAGCAGCGCGAGCGAAACGCGGCCTGACACCGCGTACGGATCGAGTTCCGGCTTTTCCGCGTACTTGAGCAGGATGGACGCGTTGACCTTGGACATGTTGACCTGCCCCATGGTCCAGCCGCCGAAACGGCGTTCGGCGATTTCCTCATAGTGCAGCAGCACCAGATCCTTGTGCCGGGGGTCGCGTTGAATGTGACCATAGAGTTCGCTCACCGCCATGCGCCCGCCCTCGATGGCCTGCAGAAAGATGCCGCCACCGTAACAGAGAATGCCGGTGATGCCGCACTCCGGGTTGTGCCGGCGTGACTGCGTCAGGATCGCCTCGATAGCATCGCTGCTAGTGTCGACGGCGCGGCTGGCATAAAGGAGACGTACCAGCATGATCAACCTTTCTTCGGAATCAGCGAAAGAAATTCACGGCGCAGATTGGAGTCCTTGAGGAAACTGCCGCGCATCACCGAATTGATCATTTTGCTGTCCATGTCCTTGACGCCGCGCCAGCCCATGCAGAAGTGGGTCGCCTCCATGACGATCGCCAGGCCGTCGGGCTGGGTTTTCTGCTGGATCAGATCGGCCAGTTGCACCACGGCCTCCTCCTGGATCTGCGGCCGCCCCATGACCCATTCGGCCAGGCGGGCATACTTGGACAAGCCGATCACGTTCGTATGCTCGTTGGGCAAGACGCCGATCCAGACCTGGCCGATGACCGGACACAGGTGATGGCTGCAGGCACTGCGCACCGTGATCGGTCCAACAATCATCAGCTCATTGAGGTGCTCGGCATTGGGAAACTCCGTGATCGTCGGCGCGCTGACATAGCGGCCGCGGAACACCTCGTTGAGGTACATCTTGGCGACCCGGCGCGCGGTCTTGTCGGAATTGTGATCGTGGTCGATGTCGATGACCATGCTGCTGAGCACGCCATGCATCTTCTCTTCCACTTCGTCGAGCAGGCGCTCGAGCTCACCCGGTTCAATGAAGTCGGCGATATTGTCGTTGGCATTGAAACGCTTGCGTGCTGCCACCAGGCGTTCCCGGATCTTGACGGACACCGGGGTGCCTTCATCGGTGTCGACTGGTTTCATGGTGCTTTGACTTTTCATTAACATGGAACGATGTTAGCAGCCTTCCTATTGTAGGGTTTTTTCCCAATAGCATCGGCAAAACATGGGCCGGCAGCTACCAAATCAGTAGCGCGTTCCATTCAGGAAGAGCAGGATTCGCGTCAGGGCAAGGGCCAGGCGATCGAGAAAACGCTGGCGCCAACCGCGATGGGCATAGACCGCGGCATCGACCCGCACGCTGCCCTCGGTCATGGCCTGCTCCAGCCGCGCGCGCAGGTCGCGGGCAAAGACCGCATCGTCCACCACCACATTGGCCTCGCGCGCCAGCAAGAGGCTCAGGGGATCAAGGTTGGACGAGCCGACGGTGGCCCAGTGCGCGTCGATCACCGCCACCTTGGCATGGTGAAAGCTCAGCGTGTATTCATAAATCTCGACTCCTGCCTCCAGCAAAGCGCCATAAACCGGCCGCGTCGCGTGGTATTGCAGGAAGTATTCATAGCGCCCCTGCAGCAGCAGGCGCACCCGCACGCCGCGCTGCGCCGCGTGAATCAACCCCTTGCGCAACTTGCGTCCGGGGAAAAAGTAGGCATTGGCGATGATGATCTCGTCGCTCGCCGAGCCGATCGCCTGGCGGTAACTGCGCTCGATCCGCGTGCGGTTGTGCACGTTGTCGCGCAGCACCAGTGCGGCCTTCACCGCGTGATCAATGCCGTGAGCCACCGTCGCCGTCACGGTGGCATCGACGTCGATGCGGGCTTGCAGCGCCAGCGTCACCGCCTCCTGCAGCGCGCGCCAGGCTGCCGGAAAGTCGCTTTGGCGCGCGGTGCTGGCCGCCTGAAAGCGCCACCAGAATTGCGCGGTCGCCTCATGCATGGCCTGCACCATCGGTCCGGTCACGCGCACCGCAAAATCAAACCGGGGCGCTTCCAGTTCGCCGTGGTTCGGGTCATACAAATCGTCGAGCACGTTGAGGCCGCCACAGAATGCCACCCTGCCATCCACCACGCACAGCTTGCGGTGCAGCCGCCGCCAGCGACTGGGAATCAGGACCCCGAGCCGCCCCAGAGGCCGGAAGATGCGCCACTCGACGCGAGCACGGTCGAAGCGTCCGACCCACTCCGGCGGCAACGACGGCGTGCCGACACCGTCCATCACGAGGTACACCGAGACCCCGCGCCGGGCCGCGCGCTCCAGCGCCGCTGCGACCTGGGCCCCCGCGGCAACGACATTGAAGATGTAGGTCTCCAGGCGGATTTCATGGGTGGCGCAGTCGATCGCCTCGATCAGCGCCGGGAAGAACGCCTGCCCGCCCTGCAGCAACTGGACCTGATGGCCGGTTGCGAGTGGCAGCACGGATTTCAAGGTGTGGGTCCTGGCGGCGCCGCGCTAGCGTCGTCTCGGCGCGGCTTTGGCAGCCGGCATTTCAAACTCGGCAATCATCGGCAGATGGTCCGACATGCGCCACCAGATGCGCCCGTGCGGCACATGAACCGCCGTCGGAGTCAGCCCTCTGGCAAAAACGTAGTCCAACTGCACCATCGGCAAGCGCGCCGGAAAGGTGGCCTGGCGAGGACCCTTGAAGGTTTTCAATTGCGTAGCGCTCAGGGTCCGTTCGGTTTTCGCACCCCAATCATTGAAGTCGCCTGCCATCAGCAGCGGTGCGTCGGCCGGTATTTCGCGCTCGATGAAGCGCTGCAACTGCGCCACCTGGCGCGCGCGGCTGCCACGAATCAGGCCCAGGTGCACTACCAGCACGTGCACGACCCGGTCGTGCACCAGCAGTTCGACGTGCAGCAGGCCGCGTTGCTCAAGACGGTGATCGGAAATATCCTCATGCTGGTGCGACAGTACCGGCCAGCGTGACAACAGCGCGTTGCCATGCTCGCCGTGGCGGGTGAAGGCGTTGGTTCGGTAGACCACTTCGTAGCCCTCGGGCGCAAGGAATTCCGCCTGCGGCAAATCGGGCCAATGCGGGAAATGCCGCTCCTCGCGCCGGTGCACCTTGCGCACTTCCTGCAGACACACGATGTCGGCGTCCATCTGCTCCACGGCATGGCCGAGGTTGTGGATTTCAAGCCGGCGCTGCGGCCCGACGCCCTGCACGCCCTTGTGGATGTTGTACGTCGCGACACGAACGGTGTTCATGGCAACCCCCTTGATGCAAGCATTCGGGGCAACAGCAGACAGGCCTCGGCGTTGGAGGGTGAATAGCACGCCTGCGCCGCCTGCTGGTATGACAGCCACTGGTAGGCCGTATGCTCGCGCGGACTCAGCCGCACGGCGGTCCCGGCCGGCACCTGCAGCCCGAACAGGTGCTCGGTGTTGTGCCGCACCTCCGGCGCGTAGCGATGCCGCCAGGCTGGATAGATCTCGTAGACGTTTTCCAGTTGCCAGTCGAGCAGGCCCGCAGCCAATGCGGTGCCGGGGCCGCAGTCGATCCCGGTTTCCTCCTGTACCTCGCGCGCAGCCGTTTGCGCAAACGACTCTGCCAGGGTGTCCTTGGCGCCTGTGACGGATTGCCAGAAATCCGCGGCATCGGCTCGTTTGATCAGCAGCACGTCCAGGTCGGGCGTGAAGATCACGACCAGGACCGATTGCGGAATCTTGAAAATTGGGGTCATAAAAAAAAGGACGCTGTTGGAGCGTCCTTTCATTCTGCCTGAAGCGTCAGGCCGGCAGTTGATCAAGCCGTCTTGACCACGTCGCCGCTGCGCAGGCGGATGTGCAGTTCACGCAATTGCTTCTCGTCAACCGTGGAAGGCGCCTGGGTCAGCAGACATTGCGCACGCTGGGTCTTCGGGAAGGCAATCACATCGCGGATCGACTCGGCGCCGGTCATCAGGGTGATGATGCGATCGAGGCCAAAGGCCAGGCCGCCATGGGGCGGGGCACCGTACTGCAGGGCGTCAAGCAGGAAGCCGAATTTCTCCTGGGCCTCGTCCGGTGTGATCTTCAAGGCATCGAACACCTTTTGCTGCACATCGGCACGATGGATACGCACCGAGCCGCCACCCATTTCCCAACCGTTGAGAACCATGTCGTAGCCCTGGGAAATGCATTTTTCCGGAGCCGTGACCATCCAGTCCTCGTGACCCTCCTTGGGCGCCGTGAACGGGTGGTGCGTGGCGGTGTAGCGCTGCGCCTCGTCGTCGTACTCGAACATCGGAAAGTCGACCACCCACATCGGCCGCCAACCCGCTTCAAACAGGCCATTCTTTTTGCCGAACTCGCTATGGCCGATCTTGATGCGCAAGGCGCCGATGGCGTCGTTGACGATCTTGACCTTGTCGGCACCGAAAAAGATTAGATCACCGTCCTGCGCGCCCGTGCGCTTGAGGACCTCGGCCAGCGCCTTGTCGTGCAGGTTCTTGACGATCGGGCTTTGCAGACCCTCGCGGCCCTTGGCCAGATCGTTGACCTTGATATAGGCCAGACCTTTGGCGCCGTAAATCTTCACGAACTCGCCGTAGGCATCGATCTCACCTCGGCTCAGACCGCCACTCTCGCGCGCACCGCCCGGTACGCGCAGGCCGACCACGCGCCCGCCCGCCATGGTCGCGGCCGCCGCAAACACCTTGAAATCCACGTCCGCCATGACGTCGGTCAGTTCGGTGAATTCAAGCTTGACGCGCAAGTCGGGCTTGTCGGAGCCGTAGCGATGCATGGCTTCGCTGTAGGCCATCACCGGAAACTCGCCAAGATCGACGTTCATCGTGCTCTTGAACACGGTCGTGATCAGGTTCTGGAACATGTCACGGATTTCCTGTTCGCTCAGGAACGAGGTCTCGATATCGATCTGCGTGAACTCGGGCTGGCGGTCGGCGCGCAAGTCTTCATCGCGGAAGCACTTGGTGATCTGGTAGTAGCGGTCGTAACCGGCGACCATCAGCAGTTGCTTGAACAGTTGGGGACTCTGCGGCAATGCAAAGAAATGCCCTGCGTGAACGCGGCTGGGCACCAGGTAGTCGCGTGCGCCTTCCGGCGTCGACTTGCCGAGCATCGGCGTTTCGATATCGATGAAGCCATGGGCGTCGAGGAACTTGCGCACCTCCATGGTCACGCGGTAGCGCAGCATCAGGTTGTTCTGCATGTAGGGGCGGCGCAGGTCGAGCACCCGGTGCGTCAGGCGCGTGGTCTCGCTCAGGCCTTCGTCATCGAGCTGGAACGGCGGTGTGACGGAAGGATTGAGCACGGTCAGCTCGTGGCACAGCACCTCGACCTTGCCGCTCTTGAGGTTGTCGTTGGTGGTCCCGGGCGGGCGGGCGCGAACCAGGCCCTTGACCTGGATGCAGAACTCGTTGCGAAGCCCCTCCGCCGTCGCGAACATCGCCGCGCGGTCCGGGTCGCACACCACCTGCACATAGCCTTCACGATCGCGGATATCGACAAAGATGACACCGCCATGATCACGCCGACGGTTGACCCAGCCGCACAGGCTGACAGTTTGACCCAAGAGGGCTTCGGTCACGAGACCGCAGTAGTGGGAACGCATGGCCATAGAAAACTTTCAACGCCGACCCGGAAGGACGGCACAGGTTGGTGAAAAAAGCTATTTGGGGAAATTGGCGACAACAGGCTGCGGGGGCACCGATCCCATGGAAATCACATAAGTCAGCGCCTCGTCAACACTCATATGCAGCTCGATAACCTCGGAACGCGGCAACATCAGGAAGAAACCGCTGGTCGGATTGGGCGTGGTCGGCACGTACACGCTGACGAAGTCCGGGCCGAGGTAGCCCGCCACCTCGCCGCCCGGCATGCCGGTCTGAAACGCGATGGTCCATGAACCGGCGCGCGGATATTGAACCAGCAGTGCCTTGCGAAACGCATTGCCATTGCTCGAAAAAAGCGTATCCGACACCTTCTTGACGCTGTTGTAGATCGACCTGAAGACCGGAATATGGGTGAACAGGCGGTCCCACTGCGCGAGCCACCAGCGGCCCGCCACATTGCTGACCAGAGCGCCTGTGATCAGCAGGGCCGAAAAGACGAGGACAACACCCAGGCCGGGAATGCCGCGCAGCACGGCCAGGAAACTGCGGGTCGACTCCGGCGTCAATGCCCCTACACCGGTCAGGAAGCCGCCCAGAATGGCGTCAAGCACCCCCACCAGCCACGCCAGGACCCACAGGGTGATGGCAAGGGGCAGCCAGACGAGCAGGCCGGTCAGGAGGTACTTCTTGATTGGCACGGGCTGTCCAGATAATCGCGCGGCCGGGCTCAGTGGCAGCTGCAGGAGCCGCCACAGCCGCCAGCCGTCGCGGCCGATTCAGTCTTGGCCGCTGGAGTCTCGCCCGACTTGGAAGCTTCGCCTGGCGCTGGAGATGCGCCTGAACCCGCGCTCACAGCCGAAGCCGAAGATCCGCTTCCAGCCTTGAAATCCGTGGCATACCAGCCAGAACCCTTGAGCTGAAAGCCGGCCGCCGTCAGTTGCTTCTTGAACGTCGCCGCGGCGCAGGCCGGGCAGTCCGTCAGCGGAGCATCTGACATTTTCTGCAACACGTCCTTGGCAAACCCGCAGGACTCACATTTGTAAGCGTAAATTGGCATGGCAGTGGGGCTTTGTTCTCAAGCTGCAAAGCTTCGAATTATAAGGCGTCGGCCCCCGGCGCCGCCTCGCGGCGGGAACCCGTCCTAGAAAAGCCGGACCCGGATGATCAACTGCATGACCACCAGCCCCAGCACAAAGCCGATGCAGCCGTAGACCAGCATCTGGAGCAGCCGGTTGGTCCGCTTCTGCTCCACCAGCAGCTGGTCAATCGAGCGTTCCGGCGCAGTCCGGTGGCTTTGCAAAAAATCAAACAGCAGGCGTGGCAACTCCGGCAGCATCTTGGCATACAACGGCGCCTCGTTGCGCAACTGGTCGATGAGCTTTTTCGGGCCCAGTTCATCGATCATCCATTGCTCCAGAAACGGCTTTGCCGTATTCCACAGGTCCAGATTGGGGTCGAGCTGACGCCCCAGACCCTCGATGTTGAGCAGCGTCTTCTGCAGCAAGACCAGTTGCGGCTGGATCTCGACGGAAAAGCGCCTGGAAGTCTGAAACAGCCGCATCAGCACCAGTCCAAGCGAGAAGTCCTTGAGCGGCCGATCGAAGTAGGGCTCGCAAACTGAGCGGATCGCCGACTCGAGCTCATCGACCCGGGTCGCCGCCGGCACCCAGCCGGACTCGATATGCAGTTCGGCCACCCGCTTGTAATCGCGCCGGAAGAAAGCCGTGAAATTCTGCGCCAGGTATTCCTTGTCGGAGCGGGTCAGCGTGCCGATGATGCCGAAATCCAGGGAGATATAGCGGCCGAACGTGGCCGGCTCGATGCTGACCTGAATATTGCCGGGGTGCATGTCGGCATGGAAGAAACCATCCCGAAACACCTGGGTGAAAAAGATCGTGACGCCGTCGCGGGCCAGCTTCGGAATATCAACGCCGGCTGCGCGCAGGCGCTCCACCTGGCTGACGGGAACCCCGTGCATGCGCTCCATCACGATCACGTCGGGCATGCAATAGTCCCAGAACATCTCGGGCACCAGCACCAGATTGAGTCCGGCCATGTTGCGCCGCAGTTGCGCCGCACTGGCCGCCTCGCGCACCAGGTCCAGCTCGTCATGAAGGTATTTGTCGAACTCGGCCACCACCTCGCGCGGCTTGAGGCGCCGGGCGACGCTCGAAATACGTTCGATCCAGTCGGCCATCAAATGCAGCAGCCGCAGATCCTTCTCGATCGCTGACAGCATGCCGGGGCGCAGCACCTTGACCGCGACCTCCCGGACCCGCCCGTCGCGATCCTTGAGCACGCCAAAATGCACCTGCGCAATCGATGCGCTGGCAATCGGTTCCCGGTCAAATGAAATGAAGATGTCCGACAGTTTCTTCTGGAACGAGCGCTCGATCGTGGCGATCGCCACGTCGCTGTCAAACGGCGGGACCCGATCCTGCAACTTGGCCAGCTCGTCGGCAAGATCCTTTGGCAGCAGGTCGCGCCGGGTCGAGAGCACCTGACCGAACTTGACGAAGATGGGGCCGAGCCGCTCCAGCGCATTGCGGATGCGCTGCCCCGGTGATGCCTCCAGATTGCGGCCGAAGGCCAGCATTCTGGCCAGCGCGTTGAGACCCGGTCTTTCGAAACTGGTCAGAAAAAGCTGGTCCAGCCCATAACGGAAAAGCACCCAAAAAATAAAGGCGCCCCGAAACAGGCGCCTCATGTCCCGGCCTTGTCCGAACTGCCGCGGGCCGCCGCACCAACGAACTGGCGCAAGGTTCTAACCATGGCCCGCGCGCCCTCGCCCAGCGTGTGCGCGGGTGCATCACCGATCACGCGAGCCAGGTCTTCTTCTAGGTCCCAGCGAACATGGTCGACCAGCCAGTTGACCTCGGCCGCCAGTTGCACATCGCCGGCGATGCGCACTTCCGGACGGTTCCCGCGCAGCAACCCCTGTGCCAGCGCCAGAGGAGATTCCTCCGTCACAGCCAGCACCAAGTCGGCCTTCGCGTCGCTCGCAGCCTGGTCCAGCAAGCCGGCGGCGGTGGCCACCAGGCGCAGGGAGAATGCGCGCCACTGCAATTGCACGACGCGATCCTTCTGCCTCGCAAGCCGGCTCATGGCTTCGGTCTCCTGGCTCAGGATGTGGTTGAGCAGCAGGACGATGCGCCGCTGGGCTTCCTCGATGGCCCATACCGGCGGTTGCATGTCGGGGACGGGAAGCGCCTTGAGGAATTCTTCCAGAAATGAGAAAGGGGACTGTGTTGCCATAGCCCCCTATTATTCCCTGAATCTTCGCCAGCGCTGGCGCCGACGGCAGAAACGCCCTATTGCAGCGCCTGCACGCCAGCGACCAGCCAGCCGCTTTGGCCGCTCTTGGGCTTGATCATGTTCCAGACCTCGCGGAACGGGCTCGGTCCGGCCGAGGGCTCTTCCCGAATCAGGCCGGAAAACTCGACACTGGCCATGTAATCGCCACCCGTATCCTCGATACCCAGGAGTTGTGCTTCGATCATCACGACCTCGGTCAGATTGGCCGGAGCGCCGGTGTGCCTTTCGCGTTCCGCCAACTGGGTCTGGATTTCCTGCAGCATGCTGTCGGTCATCATGGCGCGCAGGGCGTTGATATCGGATTTGTCCCAAGCCGCCTGCAAGGACACAAAGTTGGTCTTGGCCGACGAAAGAAAACCCGAAACATCAAAGCCGGCCGGAATGCCCCAGCTCTGCGAGCCGGTCAGACCGGAGCCGATCAGCGACACCGGCGCATCCGGGGTCGGCCGCAGCATGTCGAAGGTCGAACTGCTGCGTTCCCACGGACGGGCCGAGGCATCATTGCCAACGTTCTCAGGCCGGTAACTCACAGGCGCAGCAACCAGATTAGTCGGCGAAGCCGATTGAAAGGCAAACGGTGAGCCGCCGTGACGCACTTGCGTCGCCTGGCGCGAGCGCATGAAACGGCTGACCAATGCCATGATCATGAGCGCCAACAGGGCGAACAGGAGGAATTGCGCAATCGCGCCGCCGCCAATTCCGAGGGAATTGGCCAGCCAGGCCAGGCCCAGACCAGCCGCAAGCCCGCCCAGCATCGAACCCCAAGGCCTTCTTGGTGCTGCTGGCGCCGGTGCCGCCGGTGCAGGCGCCGGCGTCGGCGTGGCAGTAGCGCCCTGCGCCGGCGCAGCCTGCCGCTGCGTCACGTTGCTCGACTGCCTGCCCACAGACCGGCCACCGCCCAAGCGCGCCGCCTCGGCGTTGAACCCTGCCAACATCATCAACACCGTCAATACCAAGGTCCAGAATTTCATCAAATCTCCAAGTAATACCTGCAGCTGAGGGCCAGTCCCGAAATGACAAGCCTCAGCACTTGATTCCAACATGCAGGGCGACCAGGCCACCGGTCAGGTTGTGATAGTCCACATGGCCGAATCCGCCTTGTTTCATCATGGACTTCAGTTCCTCCTGCCCCGGATGCATACGGATCGACTCCGCGAGGTAACGGTAGCTGGCGTCGTCACCCGCCACCCATCTGCCCAATTGCGGCAGTATCTTGAAGGAGTACCAGTCATAGACCTTCTCCAGGGGCGGCGCGACTTTGGAAAATTCCAGAACCAGCAACTTGCCACCGGGCTTGAGCACGCGGTTCATCTCGGCCAGTGCAATATCCTTGTGCGTCATGTTGCGCAAGCCGAAGGCGACGCTCACGACATCAAAATGATTGTCCGGAAACGGCAGTTTTTCAGCGTCGCAAACCAGCGTCGGCAGCGCGACACCGGCGTCGAGCAGGCGATCGCGCCCGGTGCGCAACATCGCCTCGTTGATATCCGTGTGCACGACGCGCCCGCTGCTCCTGCCCACTTTCTTCGAGAACGCCAGCGCCAGATCGCCGGTGCCCCCGGCGATATCGAGAACCTGGTAGCCCTCGCGGATGTCGGCCACCAGCACGGTGTAAGCCTTCCAGGCCCGATGCAGGCCCATCGACATCAAGTCGTTCATCACGTCGTACTTGGACGCAACCGAATCGAACACGCCACGCACGTGCTTCGCTTTTTCGGTCTCATCGACCGATTTGTAGCCAAAATGTGTTGTTGTCATATTGCCAATCTTAATTCAACGGCTGGCGCAGCTCGGCGCGGCCTTGTCAGGCATGGGTGTGTCCCGCGCGACGCCGGCAGCCAGCAGCCGCGCCTCGTAGTCTGCCCACAGCTTGTCCTCCTGGGAGCCCAGGAAGTACAGGTAATCCCAGGAATAAAGACCGCTGTCGTGCCCGTCGGAAAAGGTCGGCTGCACGGCGTAGTTGCCGACCGGTTCGAGTGCGGTCAGTGTCACCTCGCGCTTGCCGGTCTGCAACACCTCCTGCCCCGGCCCGTGGCCTTGCACATCTGCCGAGGGCGAATAGACGCGCATCAGCTCGAACGGAATCCGAAATGTCTTGCCGTCAGAAAAGCCAACTTCAAGCACCCGCGACTGGCTGTGCACTGTCAACGCCTGTGGCGTCGGTGCGCCTGCTTGCAAACCTGCCATTTTGATTTACCTGTACCTGTCTATTGGAAATAAGCGGGGAAAACGAAGGATCAACCCCATGATTATCGACAACAGTAGCACGGTTTGCCGCCGCCCATGATCTGACGTTGCCAAAGACCATCCCACGCGCAGCATGCCGATGCGCAATCACTTGGTCGTGAAAGTGAAAGCCCCGTCCCAATCAGCGTCGGGCGGATGGTCCTGAAAATACGCGATGCGTTTGCCATACATTTCGTAGAGATAACGCTGCGGGTCGAGACCCTGCAACTGCCTGAACTTTTCCGCCGCCAATGGCCAGTCCTGAGCCCGATAGACAAGCAGGGCCGCGTCGTGGAGCGCAATTTCTGCCAAGAGTCCGGCAGCGCATTGCTCAGCCGGGCCGATGGGCTCGTAAATGCCGACCGGTCTGGCCTTGCCCTTGACGCGCACGCAATCAAGCTCGCGAAACGCAAAGTCCGGCACCGCTGCGCGCGTGAACTCGCTGACGATGATCTGCACGCCGTATTCCTTGGTCAGGCCCTCCAGGCGCGAACCCAAGTTCACGGCATCGCCCATTACGGTGTAGGCCAGGCGGAATTTCGAGCCCATGTTGCCCACGGTCATTTCGCCGCTGTTAAGACCGACACCGATCCGGATCGGCGGCCAGCCCTTCGACTTGAACCGGTCCTGCAGAGACTCCAGCCGGGCGACCATGTCCAGCGCCGCAAGCAGCGCATGGCGCGCGTGCTGCGCGTCGTGCAGGGGTGCACCCCAGAACGCCATGATGGCGTCGCCCATGTATTTGTCGATGGTGCCGCGATGCTGGTGAATCACTTGTGTCATCGGCGTCAGGAATTCGTTCATCAGCTCGGTCAGCTGTGTCGGATCGAGCCCTTCTGAAATCGTCGTGAACCCACGCACATCGGAGAACAGAACCGTCAGTTCCCGGCTCTCCCCCGCCAACGAATAAGCGCCCGGGTCCTTCGCCATTTCATCGACCAGTTCAGGCGGCACATACTGTCCAAACAGGCCGCTTAACAGTCGCTTTCCGCGCGACTCGATCAAGTAACCGTAGGGCATATGAAAGGTGTACAGAATGGCTGCCAGCCACAGAACCGACGCCACAGGCAAGGCCTGATCGGCGAATAGCCACCATGACAGATTAAATCCCAAGACGCACGCCACCACGACCAACGAGAGCAACGTGGCCCACACGGGCGTCAAGGCCGGCAGTGCAAACGTCAACAGCAAGCCAACCACCAGCAATGAACAGAATTCAAAGATGTAGGCCGTCGGCAACGGCGCCTTGATGCCGCCGTCCACAATGCCCGCAACCAGATTGGCATGGACCTCGACACCGGGGTAGTTCTCCTGCGTCGGTGTATTGCGCAAGTCATTCAGACCCGCCGCCGTCGTGCCAACCAGAACGATCGCACCACGCAGGATCTCAGGTGATGCCTTCCCCTGCAGCACATCGCTGGCGGAAACATAGGCGAAACGCCCCTGCCGCCCACGGTACGGAACCAGTGCGCCGACATCACCATCGACCGGGATGATGTGCTTGCCCAGCTTGATGTACTCCATGGTCAGCGCACTCTTCTCATCCCCCTGATAGTCCGGCTTGATGGTCGGTTCGCGCAAAGCCAGTCTGGCCAGCGCAAGCCCCAAGGTCTCATACAGTTCTCCGTCGTACAGTTGCAACAGCGGAACACGCCGGATCAGGCCATCCGGATCCTGCAAACTGGAGAGATCGAAGAAGCCGGCGGCCATGCTGTTCGTCTGCAATTGCGGCAGATTCGCTGTGAAGCCGGTGGCGACCGGCGCGCCGATGTGGCGTGGCTCAAAAGCACCTTTCGTCTGCAGCGGTGGAGGCGGCGGCAAACTGCCAACCTTGGCGACCTGCTCTTCTTCATGATGAAAAGAGAAACCCAGGGCAACGCGCCTGTCCTTCAGGCTGTCGGCCAATACTTGGTCGTAATCCAGACCGGGTCGAACTTTTGCCAGCGCGTTGTTGTAGGCCGCATTCTCACGCAGCGGACCCTGCGCGAGTTGTTCCAAAATTTTGATTCCGGAACTCTCATCGGGCTCGGCAAACACGATGTCGAAGCCGAGCGCGTCGATCTTGTAGCGATCAAACAGCAGATCAACCAGATGCGCCAGCTTGTTGCGCGGCCAGGGCCAGTGTCCTTGCTCCTGCAGGCTCTTCTCGTCGATATCGACAATGACGATGGGCCTGTCCCGGTTCGCGTACAGCCTATCGGGCGTGGTCAACTGCAGGCGCCGGTCGTAGGCGTAGTTTTCCAGGCGCGCGACAAAACCGAGCTGGAGCATGTCGAGCGCATTGAGCAGCAGCGGCAGCGTCAGCAGCAGGCTGAGCAGGATGCGGATCGTGTGAAGTCTGGAAAATGCGGGCTTTTTCAAAATCGGGCCGTGAAATTGACATGAAACTTTCGGTCCCCGGACTGCGGAATGGTCGAACCACTCTGCAGCGGCAGCACGCTGCCCGTCACGATGCGCCCCCAGTCCGCCGCCAGCGCATAGGAGGCCGAGGCATAGCGCAGCCCCAGTCCGGCGCTGAGCAAATGGTCGGCCGCGGGCTTGTTGGAATTGGCCTCGCTATTGTGGTTGCGCAACCACCCGGTATCAATGAAGCCAAGCGCGCGCCAGCCCGGCCACAACTCGGCACTGGTGATTTCGAGCGCGGCCGACAAGCCGCTGTCGCTGGCCA